>NZ_CP095740.1:2260625-2578750 GCF_023078455.1 Luteibacter aegosomatis
GAGTTAGATTGCCACGTGACTTGCTTGAAAAACGGGTGGCGCTATGCCTTCAAGGGTGCCATATCAGCAGCGCTTAGATGAGCTTCGCCATTGTTCGAAGGTCGAAGGAGATGCGCTTCGGGAAGCTCGTGGGCCCGCGTGGTCTTCGGATATCGCATAGCCTTATGTTTCTCAACCTTGCGTTGTGAATCGGAGGATGGCATGTCCCACAGCCTGCCTCCACTTCTTGGGAAATGGCACCACGCAACTCTCTGCAAAATGCTTCGCAGGCGCGCGGTGCCCATTCTCAGAAGGTATGGCAGGGCAACTCGGTACACGTCCGGCGTCACCTCTCGTGAGAGAGGCCTGGCGGCAGGGCACTTGGTTTGGCCAGATTGGCCTAGGACGTTAATCGGTCAATGCTATGAAATTAGCTGAAAAGCGAATTAGACATCTTGAAAAATATGTAAATAGCCAAGCCACCATCAGTATGAATGAGCTTGCGATCGATAACTTGGTTGTCGGTAGAGGAAGCCTTGGCGGCTCACTGGATTCGCTTGAAAGCTATTCGCGTGCCATGGCCATGTACTCGTGGTTCGTGGAGACCGACATCGATAGCTGCCGAGACTGGTTCTACACATCCGCCATACTTCAAGCGGAACGGAGCAGCATGATAGGTGCCGAACATCGACATGAGGTGTTTTCTTTCATTGACGCATCTTCTGCAGCTTTCTCAAATTCTCGGATTGCTCGCTATCAGGCGAGCAATCTTCTGCAATCTTTGTACAGTGGTTTCAATGATCGGTGGGAACTTAATTTCATTTCCAGGCAAATTGGACTGATTTTTCTCGGTGAACTGGGTAACGCAGAGAGATCTGCGCAGGACGCGCGACGGAGGTTGGTTCTGAAGAACGGGCCACTGTCAACTGATGTCCAAGTTTTCTTCGACATGTTCTTCGGCGAGAAAGAGCGCTTAGTGGTTGGCATTGAGGAGCTATGCCGCCGCGGGAATGAAGCGGTCGAGCTTGAAAGCGGTTTCACCGAGGGTCTGATGAGCACTCCAGCGACTTTGTACGCGAAGCTTTGTCATCTTGTTGGGCGAGAGGTGAAGATCGCTAACTCGTTGGTGCCAGCAGCTTGGTTGGGCGGTGATGACTTCGAGCGAACCTTTAAATTTCCTGGCCTCGAGGAGGCTCTCTCGCTTTTGAAAACCTGAGGGCTGGCGGCTAGGTTTGGCCGGGCTCCCAAGTTGCCTCCTCAACTGAATGGCATCGTCTTTTAAAGCGAAAGGCGAAAGTCCGATCTTTCCACGGAAAGACGGGGATTGGGCGTTAGGAAGCACTTTCCGAGGAACGGATCATCGGCTTCTGCGTGAGGCCGAAGCCGGCACAGCAGAGCAGGATCTAGCCGCAGTGAGCGGGATGTTTCTTCTGATAGGACGACGGACGATGCCGAGAAGGACTGGTTCGATGGTAGGCAGCGGTAACATGCGCCTGAAGCGTCAGATCATCCTCCTGGCATGCGGAGGTATGGCAGCCGCATCGATCGCCTTGGCTATGATCGTCGCCTCCGGACATGTGGCGCAGGAGTGGATGAGTCTGGTTGCGTTCTTCCTGATCGGAATGATCGTGACCACGGTGATCGGGCTGCCCTTGCTGTACGTCGTGGATCGTTGGTTCCATTTTACAGGTCGATACATCGTTGGTGGCGCGTTGTACGGGGATATTTTCTGGATCCTGCTTGACGCTCCGATCTTCCCAAGCGACTGGCATACGTTTTCGACGAGGTGGTTCTGGTTTGACTATGCGCCTCCAAGAATTGCACTGTTCACGACATTCGGAGCGGTCTTCGGCGTTGTCTACACGTGCGTTCTTATGGTGCTGGAAAGAAGTACAAACGATCACGAAGTTTGACGAACAGCGGCGCCATCGTCCAAGGGAAGCGGTTACGGGAGTCAAGGGGAGGTCGTCTGCGCAATAGATTATACGGTGGGCGTGGAGGCGTCAGATCTGGATCAACCTTTCTACTCTGCTGAGAAATCGGGCTTCGATATCGGAAGGCTGATTTGTGATGTTGTAAGTAGCTCGCCCTCCAGCGAGATCGACTACTTGTATGGTCAGATGCGAAATAGCGCGTTCGAGCTGAAACCAGGATACAGGTAGAGGAAATTGACGCACGAGCTTCTCAACGGCAGATATGCTCCGGTACGTTGACGCCGATCAGCGAGCGCTTGGCTTGGACATGAAGGTGCTCTCTTTCAAGCAGGGGATGGTCTTGACGTTGCGCATGCGAGGACAACTAGGATGCATGACATGTTCGATGGGTTCTGGTCCGGCCTGATAGGTGCCCTTCTTTCGACGAGAAGAGGTGGTCCTCCAACACCGGCCGTATATCTGGTGGCGTTCCTAGTAGGGGCACTTTCGGCAATCATCATTCTTTTCATATCTATTGCATGGGACGTAGGGCTCGCTAAGGCCTTCTCCTTGATAATTGATAAATTTATAAGTCCGGTGTCACTGCTGGTTCCGCTGTTAGGCGGGCTTATGGCTACCTCCGTATTCTGGTTTCCAAACAGTGATAAGTAGGGAAGTAAGCCAGGCTGCCTGGGGGAGGGCGTCTCAACGGGCAGATGCATCGCCGTAGTGGCTGGCCAGGACGTGACGCTAGCCTACCTGCGAGGTACGGCGGAGTTCGCTTCGTTGATAAAGCTAGGCAGCGCCGCGATCGGGCTTGTCGTGGGCGGTACGACGGGCGGTGTCGTCGCCGAAGCGGCCGCGCGGAAAAACTGGCTGAAGTACAGCGAAGTGAAACAGGCCGAAATCGAGCGCGCTGCTTGCGGGGCGGTCCAGGCGTGCAATGATAAGGTTACCGCGCGCATGGAGAGGTTGGGTTTTGTGCCGGACTACGAGCGCGAACAGTTCGGAAACAATTATTTCTTGATGTCGCCCGACACTCGCAGTTCGTCGAAGAGCTGCCGGACCATATCGGACGGTCTGAGGACGAGTGAGCAATCCCTACACGGTCCATACAAACCCCGCGTGCTCATCGACCGAACCTCAGAACCATTTCCACCAAGGTCGCTTTGGAACAGGCGAATCGGGCGGAATGTCGTGTTGGCTGAAGTCGTCGGTAGCGACCATGTCGACGTCTGCATCGTATTCCTCGTCATCGTCGCCCACCACCCTTGCGCCGAGCACCTGGGCGATTTGGAACATTTTTCGGAGGATTTCGTTGTCCGGGTTCTTGGCGACGATCCCGCTGAAGTCGAGCCAGATCCATGACGTGTTTTCTTTGGAATAGGCCGTCCAGACAGCCATTCCTTCGTTCTTTACCCGTAGCACGGCTCCATTACCCAACGTCGTCTCGGCATAGCCGTCAAGGCGGAGCTCGGGATCGGAGGCGATGTAAGCTTTCCATTCCTCCATGGAAATGGTCGGGCCTTCGTCATCGAACCAGTGCGTTTTGCGAGTGATGTGGATGTCGTAGCCCACGATGTTCCTTCTGTTCGTCTGCTCGGGGTGCCGGTCACGAAGCGCGCCCGTCGAGAGTCATGGTTCCGGGATTTTTGCGCATCGATTCAAGTCCCTGCGCGCGAAGTCGAGCCAGGGTCTGCGAACATGAAACAGCACATAGGATTCGGGAGCCCTGTTGGTGCTGCCCGGATCGCGCTGTTCGTGCGATACCACCCACACGTCGTCGCCACGGGCATAAACCGCGTCGGTCACGTTAAAGGCCTTTGACTGCCAGGCATCGAAGTCCGCTTCCGGGGTGACCGGGGATGCGATCTTGCCCAAGGCCGAGCGCAGGGCTTCGAGGGACGCATCGGATCGAGGGAGCCCAACGACGTGCGACACGACGGTCGACTTGCTGTCCAGAATGTCTACCATGGATAAGGCGACGGGCTGCCCGGCAATGGTGCAAAGGCCGCCCGGGGACGTGGCGAACTGCGTAAAGGTAGACGTCTCGTAGTCACATCGTTCGTCGATGGGCCCTCGTTCCTTCGGTCGTCGGGATTGAAAGGATGGCATCGCACCCAGCTTCGCGACGAAAGCGTCCGGTGGCATGTTCAGGGACAGCGTCAACGGACAATCCTCGGCCGCAACGATCCCGGTGACCGAAAACAGTCCGATTGCCGTCGCCACCGAAAACAATAAAGCGCGCATAGTGACTCCAGATGGCCAGAGAGCCCCTCTCCCCAGCGATGTCGGTCATGTTCGCTTGTTGCTTTTCGACTGGCAATAGCCGGGAGCCGGTGAGGGACGGCTCCCGCCATTCCCTCTCAGTACCCCAGGTTGCTCAGAGCGCGCTTCGTGTACTGCAACACGCTCGTGCTCGGTAGTAGGCGGCAGTGCCGTGTGAATTCCTCGTGTCGCGACCGTGCGACCGGAAGTGGGCGCGGCCCGCCGAAAGCTAACGCTACTCCGGCGGCCCGAAAAGCACGCGTCCATACTGTTTCCAGCCCCGCGCGTCTTTCAAGCTACGAAACATATGTACCCAGCCATGGAAGGCGATGCGGAAGGGATTATGGCTGTAGATGGGATTCACCAGACCGTACCGAGGCGGTTCGTCCTCGCGTTCCCGGCGGAACGAACCGAAAAGCCGGTCGAACACGATCAGTACCCCGCCGTAGTTGCAATCGATGTAATCCGGATTGCTGGCATGGTGCACGCGGTGGTGCGAAGGCGTATTGAACACGAACTCGATCGGCCTTGGCAGTCGTCCGATCAGTTCCGTATGCAGCCAGAACTGATACAGCAGGTTCACCGCCAGCGCGGCGAGCACCACGGGAACGGGAAACCCGATCCATACCAGCGGCGCGAAGAACACCGTCGCACCGGTGATCTTTCCTGTCCAGCCGAGGCGATACGCGGACGACAGCGTGTACTGGTTCGACGAGTGGTGCACCGAGTGGTTCAGCCAGAACCATTGGATGCGGTGGTCGGCACGGTGCATCACGTAGTAGCAGAACTCCTGGCCCAGGAAGAGCAGGGCCCAATGCCACCATCGGTCCATGGCGAAGGTGGCGATGCGCCATTGCCAGACCGCGTAAAGCACAGCGCCGGTGATGCCGGTCTTGAGCAACCCATTGACGAGCACGCGGCCCAGCGCGTCGCCGAGCGATGCCCAGTAGGCCTTCCAATCGTGGCCCAGGCCGCGGCGTTGCCGCAGCCACCCTTCGGCGGCGGCGATCAACACGAACAGCGGCAGCGGTAGCACCAACAAGCCGAGCGAGGACGTATCCATGGTGATCGCCTTGCCGGCTCAGCGGCCGAAGCGCTGTCGCGCGGCGCCGGCGGCCTGCCTGAGTTCGTCGGCCGACAGCTTTCCATCCTGATTGGTATCGATCTTGTCGAAGTTCTTGGCGATACGCGGCAGGCCGGCTTCGGCTTCCTGGCGATCGATGAAGCCGTCGCCGTTGGTGTCCGCGGCCTTCAGGCGTGCCTGTAGGTCCTGTTTGGCCTGGGCCGCGCGGTCGCTCTGCGCAAACGATGACATGGAGGCGACGATCAAGGTGGCGGCGAGCAGGTAGGTGAGCTTAGGCATGGGATACCTCATGAGTTGGAAAAGGAGACCATCCGTGATCGTTGGGGGAGGGGCGGGGATCAGTTGCCGCGGCAGGCGATCGTCTCGCCCGCGGCGTTGCTGCAGGTGCCGGTGTGGGTGATCACGCCGTTCTGCACGTTGGTCGAGCCGTTGTAGCTGTTGCCGTTCTTTCCGGTGGCGCTGGTGCTGCGGCTGCCGTTGACGTTGCCGTCGGCATCGCGGGCGATGCTCCCGCTGGTGGTCGCGGAGCCGCCGTTGGGGCCGTTAATGGACGCGCTTCCCTGTCGGCCGGCGCTTCCGTCGGCGTGGCGGTAGAAGCTGTCCTCGCGTTGCGCGGTACCGCCGTTGGCGCCGGCGGCATAGGCCCGGCTGTGGCCGTCGACGTTGCCCTGGCCGTCGCCGTGCACCTGGCGGCCCCGCGCAAAGGCGCCACGCTCGCCACGGGCCGCGGCCCCGGTGACGGCGGTGCGGCCTCCGTCGCCGGTATGGGCCACCGCATGGCCGCGGATTCGGCCTTGCGCCGACACATCGGGAATCGCGGCGGCCGATGTGCCGGTCAGCACCAGAGCCGCCAGTAGCAGGGTCGTTCTATTCATGGGATGTCTCCTTCCGGTCGGCGCGAGGCGTTCTCGCGGTGGAGCCACGCTAGTGCCCGCCGCCGGCGAAGGTGTGTCGCGATAGCCACGACATGTTTCCCCGTCGCGCCCTGGAAACATTTGCTTACACATGCCCCGGGAAGGGCGTTGCGCGGGCCCGCGGCTAGCCGCGATAGTGGCGCCATGGACGACACCCTGGCTCGCATCCTCCTGGTCGACGACGACGCGCGTTTGCGCGAACTGCTGCTGCGCTACCTGGAATCGCAGGGCTTCAAGGTCACGGGCGTGGGCGATGGCGCGCAGATGCGGCAGGCGCTGGATCGGAGCCATTACGACCTGATCGTGCTGGACCTCATGCTGCCCGGCGAAGACGGCCTCGATATCTGCCGCCGCCTCCGTGGCCAGGGTGACGACACGCCGATCGTGATGCTTACCGCCAAGGGCGACGAGATCGACCGCATCGTGGGCCTGGAGATCGGCGCCGACGACTATCTTCCCAAGCCGGTCAATCCCCGGGAGTTGCTGGCGCGGATCCGGTCGGTACTGCGGCGCGCCCGCCCCGCGCCCGGGGCGCCGGCGCCGGACGGCGGCGAGGTCCGGTTTGGTTCGTTCCGACTGGACCTGGGGCGCCGCGAACTCAGCCGGAACGGTGAACTGCAGCGGCTGACCACGGGCGAATTCGCAGTGCTGGCGGTGCTGCTGAAGCACCCACGGCAGCCGCTCAGCCGCGACCGCCTGATGAGCCTGGCGCGTGGACGCGAGCACGAGGCTTTCGAGCGGAGCATGGATGTCACCATTGCCCGCTTGCGCCGCTTGCTGGAGGACGACGTGCGCAACCCGCGCATCCTCCAGACGGTCTGGGGCGTGGGTTACGTCTACGTGCCGCCGGACGATCACGCATGAGTCGCCTCCCTTTACCGCGCAGCGTGTTCGGGCAACTCGTGCTGGTGATCGGGCTGGTGCTGCTCGGCGCGGCGGTGCTGGCGGTGGCAATAGGCCGTCAATTGACGACCCGCCCGGCTGCCGGGCAGTTGCTGAATGCCATGGATGGCTTCGCCGATGTCGCCGAGGAATTGGCACGCGTGCAGCCCCGCGAACGCTTCGTGGCCTATTTGCGCGACGCCGGACTGGCCGTGACCGAACGGCCGCCGTCGCCGCGAAATCCGCGTGCCGAGCCGTTCATGCGCGAGTTGCTCGAACAAGCGCCGAAACAGCTCGAGCGCGGTCGCGAGATGCGCCTGGGGCGCATCGGCACGGCGAACGTGGTGTGGCTGAAGTTGAATACGCAGCCGGCCTTGTGGATATCGTTCGCTTTCGATCAGCGCGGCAGTCGCGTATTGCGCTTTTCGGTACTGATGTTGCTCGTGGGCGCGGTGCTGGTCTGGCTGGCGGCGGCTTACTACGCGCGCCGCCTGGTGGTGCCGTTGCGCGGCCTGGCGCGATCCGCTCCGGCGATCGTGCGGGGCGAACCGCCTCCGCCAGGCGCCCTGGCGGGGCCGAGGGAAGTGCGGGATCTGGCGCGCGCCCTGGCCGATTCGAGCCGGGACGTACGCGAGTCCGCCGAGGAACGGGCGCTGATGCTTGCAGGCATCTCGCACGATCTGCGCACCCCGCTGACGCGGCTTCAGTACGCCGTCGAGCTCGTGCCCGATGCCGATCCGGAACTCCGCGCCGGCATGCATCGCGATATCGCCGACGTCGACGCGATCCTGTCGCAGTTCATCGCTTACGCGCGCGACGGCCGCGACGAAGCCAGCGAACCGCTCGACCTGGCAGCGCTGTGCCGCCACGCGATCAGCGCCTGCGAACGCGAGTGGCAGGTGGAAACGCCGACCTGCGCACCGATGACCGGCAAGCCGATGGCGTTGCAGCGTGCGGTGGGGAACCTGCTCGTGAACGCGCAGCGTCACGGTGCGCCGCCCTACGCGCTGCGGCTTTCGCGGCAGGGCGAGGTTTGGCGGATCGAGGTCACCGACCACGGTCCCGGCTTGTCCGAGGAAGCGGCGCAGCGCGCCCGCCAGCCATTCGTGCGCGGCGAAGGTGGCGGTACCGGGCTGGGACTGGCGATCGTCGAGCGCGTCGCGCGCCAGCACGGCGGTGAATTAAGGCTGCTGCCGCTGCATCCCCATGGTTTGGCGGCAACGCTCGTGTTGCGCGGAAGTTGATCCTGTCGTCGACGAGGCGGACGTTATGGGTATGAGGCGAACGTATGTGGTGGCCGGCGCGGCATGGGTCGCATGGGGCCTGGCCGGCATCGCGCATGGCGCGCACGAGGAGGCGCGGCCGGCCGAAGCACGGGTGATGCACGACGTCGCCTATGGCAGCGATCCTCGACAGCGTTTCGACGTTTACCTGCCGCCGTCGCCACGTCACGCACCGGTGATTTTCATGGTGCACGGAGGCGCCTGGGCGATCGGCGACAAGACCGGTCCGGGTGTCGTCGACAGCAAGGCCGCCTACTGGCTGCCGAAGAACTATGTGCTGGTATCGGTGAACTATCGGCTGTTGCCCGACGCCAAACCGTTGGAGCAGTCCGGGGACGTGGCACGGGCATTGGCCGCCGCGCAACGATTGGCCGCGTCGTGGGGCGCGGACCCCCAGCGGTTCGTCTTGATGGGGCATTCGGCGGGTGCGCACCTGGTCGCCTTGCTGGGAGCCGACCCGGAACGGCTAGCCGCTGCCGGTGCCGTCCGGCCGCGAGGCGTCGTTTCCCTGGACAGCGCCGCGATGGACGTCGTGCAGATCATGGAATTTCCGCGCCATCCCCGGCTTTACGACCGCGCCTTCGGCGAGAATCCGCGCGACTGGGCCGCGGTGTCGCCCTATCAACAACTCCGGTCCGGAGCGCTGCCGATGCTGGCCGTATGTTCCAGCCGGCGTTTTGACGCCTGCCCGCAGGCGCGCCGCCTCGCGCAGAAGGCGGCAACACTCGGTGCGCGGGTCGACGTGTTGCCGCAAGACCTGTCGCATGCCGAGATCAACCGAACACTGGGCCAGCCCTCGGATTACACGGCGCGCGTGGACGCCTTCATCGAAGGGCTCGTCGCCCCGTAACGGGAGCCGGTGAGGGCCGGCTCCCGTCGTTCCCGCTCAATAGCCCAGGTTGCTCAGGAACCGCTTCGTGTACTGCAAGACGCTCGTGCTCGGCAGCGAGTTGCAGGTGGGCGAGGCGGTACTCTGCGAACACGGCGTGTCGCGATCCAGCGACCAGAAGTGCACGCCGGCGAGCTTGTTGGCCTCGGCATAGGTCGTCACGTCGTCGATGTCGGCGACCGTGAAGATCTCGCTCGAGGTGTCGTTCACGCCGATCATCGGCGTCACCTCGATCTTCGAGAACGGCAGGCCGTAGGTGTGTTGGAGGTTCTTCACCGCCTGGATGGTCGACTGGCCCATGTCGCAGCTGCCGTTCACCACGACGCACAGGCCGCTGCCCGTGGAGCCGTAGTCCATCGTCATCAGGTTGACGGTGTAGTTCTTCAGGCTCGAAGCCTTCAACAGCTTCACGACCTTGTCGCCGGTGGCGTTGAGGCCGCCGAAGCTACCGTCGGAAGCCGCGAGCGTGGCCAGGGTGAACGAGAAACGCAGGTTGGGGTAGGTGGCCTGCACAGCCGCGGAGTTGTTCACCAAGGCCTGCAACTGCGCGTCGCTCTGGCCACCTTCGATGTCGTAATCGATGCCGACGAGGTGGGCACTGTTGTAACGGGCGATGAAGCTGCTCAGTCCCGTGGCGCTGCCGCAGGTGAAGACGCCCGCCTGGCCGCCGGTGGACACCACGTAGTTCACGCCCGCGCTGTTGAGGCGCTGGATGTTGGCGGAGGCGAAGGCCTGGCCCGGAATGCCGCCCCAGTTCTCGCTGCCGCATTCGCCGGTGGCGAAGGCGAGCGTGATCGCGCCGAGGTTGGGTACCTGCGTGGATACCAGGCTTCCCGAGCCGACGACGGGCAGGCGCGTACCGGTCACCGACGAGGACATGATGTTGGTGTTCCAGTCCATGTTGATGGTCACGTCCTTGTACGGGCTGAACAGCAGGTCGCCCGCGCCGGGAGGCGGATTGCCCGGATTGCCGGGGTCGCCCGGGTCGCCGGGATCCCCCGGATCGGTGCCGCCGCCGCTGCAAGCGCCCTGCGAGGTCCAGGGCTGGCCGGAACCCGCGCCGCCGCTGTGGGTGGCGGGATCGTCGCCCTGGGTCCACCAGTTGGCGACATAGTTGCTGCCGTTGCGGCTGGCGACGTTGCCCCCCGTGTACACGGCGGTGGACGTCCACGCCGCGGCGCAGGCGGTAGCCGCGTGCGCCTCGCGCATCGGAATCACCGATGAGAAAGCGAGCGCGATGGCGACGCCGAGCGTACCGGCGCAGCCGCCGGCGAGCGCGCCGGAGCGCGCCTTGAGTGCTTTGGAAAACATGTTGCCTCCCTGGATCGAGTGGTATGGACCAACGCGAAGGGGAGGAAAGCACCTCCCCGAGGTACTGCCGACCGCACGAATCGCGAACCGGTTTAGTCCTCGATGACAACGTTGTCTATCCCTTCGATACGCAAAGTGTGACTGCTCGCGTGAATATTTTTGTCGCACAGCGGCAGGAAGTGACGGAGTAAAGCCGGTTACACGACAGCGCGACGCTGACGCATCGCACCACCCGATCGATAGGTGTTTTCGGCCATTTTGTCCCAGGGATGACAACGAAGGTCATCACCGAACGGTCTGGACATTTGCCATATGGGCAGGCCGTCGGCACCGGCGCATGCTCGGTTCACACCACCCGAAGCGGCCATGCCATGAATGCGCAGCTCTTTCCAGCGGTGCGGCAGGAAATGCCCAGCCGTCTGCCCTTCCTGAGGGCCTGGCAGGAAGCCCGATACGCCCGGCGGTTCTTCGCGCACACCGCGCTCACGCACCACCTGTATCGAGGTGTTTTTGCCACGTTCGACGAGGCCCAGGCGAGCATTCCCGCCGATCACGCCAGCGGTTACGACAACACGGACTCCGCCGAACTCTACCGGGAGCGGACGCGACGCGTATTCATCAACGATTACCCGATGATCCATTGGCTGGGCCGGTGTTTCGACGAGGGCATGGACGAGGTGTTCGATATCGGTGGCCACATCGGCATCGCGTACTACGCCTACCGCAAGTACCTCACTTACCCGAAGGATCTGCGCTGGACGGTGATGGATGTGCCGGCCGTGAACGCCGCGGGAGAACACTGGGCCGCGGAACACGATCCGACCCACCAACTGCATTTCGCCGACGACGTGGCCGATGCGTCGGGTTGCGACGTGCTTTTCGCGGCGGGCTCGTTGCAGTACCTGCGTTACAGCCTGGCGAGCGCATTGCGGCGGATGCCCACGAAGCCGCGCTACCTGCTGCTCAACTCCGTGCCCGTGCATCTGCACGAATCGTATTTCACCGTGCAGAACATCGGGGTGGCCTGTTGCCCCTACCGGGTGACGGCCGAGAGGGAATTTCTAGGCGGCCTCACCGGCCTGGGTTACCGGCTGCTCGATCGCTGGGAGAACCCGCAGCGCCATTGCACGATCCCCTTCCATCCGGAGCTGTCGCTGGACAGGTATTTCGGGTTCGCGATGCGATTGGACTAGGTCGTGGCCCGAGCACGTCGGAGGCGAAGGCCCGCGAGGTGGCTGGCCGCCCACTGGCTGGAGTCGACCGTGACGGTGGCGCGACGGCACTTCGCCTCCGGGCGCGTGGGGCACGGCTTGCGGCTGGCGGCCGGTAGCGCGGTGAATCTCGCGAAGGGGGTGCAGCTCTACGGCGAGGGCGTGCGGCGCCGGACGATCGGGGCCGGCGGCTTCGATGGGCGGGGTGTGAACCTGGGAACGCGGGCGGCGTTCTGACAGCCTATCGCGGACAGGGGCCGCTCCCACCCTCCGGTAGCAAGCTCGCTTACCGAAGGGCTTGCCACGGCCAACGGCAAACCTGCCTACCGATGGGTGGGAGCGGACCCTGTCCGCGATTCACGCTTGCGATACCGCTACCGTTTCCGAAGCGGCCGTCACGGTCTTACCCGGCTTCCCCAACTCGAAATCCCGATACCGGTTCGGATTACCCACATGCCCCGCCTCGGCCGCCTTGGCGATGTTGTACATCTCGCGCGCCGTCACGTAGTGCAGCACGTAGCGCTTGCCGTCGTTGTACCGCGATTCCAGGTACGCGTGCATGTCGTCCACCGGCTGGCCCAGCAGGGTGTCCATGTCGCGCTCCTGGGTGCCATGCGTATGCACCTTCACGAAGACCCACTCGGGCCGGCCCTCCACGTGGACGCCCGTACGCACCCATTGGTCGACGCGGTCGCGCGTCGGAGGGCAACCGCGGCGCACGTCGGAGTTCTCGATGCGCGGGATGAGGCCGAAGCGGCGGTTCTTCCAGTTCAGGCCGAGCACGCCCTGGATGATGAGCAGGTCGCCGCTGGGCCGGCCGCCGACGCGCATGCGTACGCCGGTGTCGTGCGACTTCGGCCGATGCGGATCGTCGGTGGCGTAGTAGATGGCGTTGGACATCCGCGTCTGCGTGTCGCTGGGCGCGGAGGGCAGGGTGAAATCGGCGTAGCAGCCCAGTTGGCGCAGCAGCACCAGTTCGTTGTCGATGCCGCACCAGCGGCCGTCGGCACGCGAGTTGTCCAGGCACCAGTTCCCGTGGATGAAGGCGAAGCGGAGCTGGCCCGTCTTCGGGTCGCGCGGCAGGGCGTCGTGGCGCTCGTGCAGCAGGCGGTTGAAGCGCTCGATGGTGGCGACGAAGTTCTCGGGCGTGTCGTTGTCGTGGTGCAGGTGGATCTCGATTTCGCCGTAGCCGTCGGCGCACAGCGCCTGCAGCTTGTCGAGGTGTTCGGGTACGTATTCCTCTTCCGGGTAGAAGAAGCTGTGCTGCGGCACGTGGCCGTCGGCGTCGCGGTGGCGCGAGGCCATGGCGCGGTACTCGGTGCACCAGCGGTCCACGCGGCGTCGCTGGGTATCCATGTCCACGCGGCCCCAGTTGGGCTCGAAGTGGTCGACGAAGCAGAACATCACGTGCACCGGCCCGTCCACGCGCGGCGGCGGCTTGCGGACGAGGTAGTCCCACAGCCAGTACTGCATGTTGCGCGCGCGGATCGCCACCGTCACGGCGACGGCGACCAGCAGGAGGATCACGAGGACGGCGAGGGCGATCACGCGGCGGCTCCGGTCGGTACCAGCGTGAGCAGTTGCTCGGCGTTGTTGCGCCACTGCCGCTCGCTGGCGATGTAGGCCCGCGCGGCATCCCCCACGCGACGTCGTTCATCGGTCCGGGCAGCCAGCGCCAGCACGCGTTCCACGCAGGCGGCGGCATCGCCGCGCGGGAACAGCCAGCCGGTGTGGCCGTCGGCGATCACCTCGGCCACCGGTGCGTAATCCGGTGCCACCACCGCCACGCCCATCCCCATGAACTCGAACAGTTTCATCGGAGAGCCGTAGTGGTTGGAATTCGGCAGGACGGCATAGTCCATGCAGGCGATCCAGCTGGCCACGTCCTCGTGCGGTACGCGACCGGGCAAGAGGACGCGGTCGGCAAGGCCTCGCGCGGCCACCAGCTCGCGCACGGCGGGCAGCGTCTTGCCGTCGCCCACGAAGACCAGGGCAAGGTCGGGGGCTTCGGCGAGGCGGTTGGCGATGGCTTCCACGAACGCGTCCATGCCGTGCCAGTGGGCGAACGCGCCGATGTGGCCACAGACCGTTCGGCCTTCCAGCCCGCGCTGGCGACGAAGTCCCGCGCGATCGAAGCGCGAGGGATCGAAGCGCGGCAGGTCCACCGCGTTGGGTGACACCACCGACGGGGCGATGTCGCCGTAGGCGGCCAGCGCCTGGTCGCGGAAATAGGTGGAGATGAAGACCAGGCCCGTCGCGTTGCGCAGGCACCAGCCTTCGATGCGTCGGGCGAGGCCCTTCATGGTCAGCGGGCGCACGCGATCGACCAGCGCCGAGTCGTTGATTTCCAGCACGATCGGCACGCCGCGACGCTTCGCCAGCCACACGGTGGCGAAGAGAAACAGGGAATAACGCTCGTACACGAGCGATGGCGTGCCCTTGCGCCAGGCCCTTGTCATGCGCAGCAGGGTGACGAGGTTGTAGAGCAGCTCGAACATCTCGAACACCACGCCGGGCAGGCGGGTGACGAATCCGGCGAGGCGCCCCGGTTTGCCGCTGCCCCCCGTTTCGTCGTGCTCCTTCTCCGGATCGGCGCCGGGAAAGGACATCACCGACACCGTATGGCCCAGTTCGCGCAACGCGTTGACGATGCCGCGGATGTGCACGCCTTCCACGTGCCGGCCGCGCGTGCGGTGGTGATAGAGGATATTCATGGCGAGGTGCCCGAAAGCGCGGCGAAGCGAAGGCCGCGCGCGTGCCACTCGGGCAGCACGGTATCGAGGGCCCGGGCGGCCTTGTGGCTGTCGTCGTGCATCAGCACGATGTCACCCGGCGCGGGCGGATCGTCGAGCAGGCGCGAGACCAGGGATTCGACGGGATGGTCCTGGTAGTCGAGGCTGTCGTACGACCAGTACACCAGGTTGCGCTTGTGCCTGGCGAAGTGGATCAGCAACTGCGCGCCGACGTAGCCGCTGGGCGGCCGCATGCGGTGGTGCGGACGGTCGTCGAAGCGGCGCAGCAGGGCATCGGTGCGGTAGACCTCGTCGAGCTGCTTGGCGATGTCCATGTTGGAGAACGACCAGTGGCTGTACGAGTGGTTGCCCACCATGTGCCCCTCGGCCACGATGCGCTCCACGATCTCCGGGTGCGCTTCGATCTTCTCGCCCACGAGGAAGAAGCTGGCCTTCACGCCGTGCCGGGCCAGCACGTCGAGCAGTTCGGGCGTGTGTTCCGGTTCGGGGCCGTCGTCGAAGGTGAGGTAACACAGGGCACTGTCGCGCGTGCGGGTGATCACCAGCGTGTCGGGCAGCAGGGCCAGGAGGTCTTGTTTTTTCGGTTTGCGGATCATGCCTTGGCACCCAGGTGGAGCGGTTCACCCGCGGCGACGCGCGCGAGCACACGCTCCAGGCGGTCGATATTGTCGTCCCAGCGGAAGCCGGCGGCATGTGCCGCGATGGCCTGCGCATCGACATGGCGTTCGAGGGCTTCGACCAGCGCCGTGCCCAGTTCGTGCGGCTGGTGCGGCGGTACGAGGATGCCCGCGTACGAGGGCACCACTTCGGGAATGCCGCCCACGGTGGTGGCCACCACCGGCGTGCCGCAAGCCATGGCCTCGAGCACCACGTTGGGTACGCCTTCGTTGTGGCTGGGCAGGCATAGCACGTCGGCGGCACGGAACCAGTCGACCAGGCCGGCGTGATCGGTCGCCCCGGCGAAGCGCACGGCGGTGGCGCAGCAGAAACCGCTGGCGAGGCTTTCCAGGCTCGCGCGGTCGGGACCGTCGCCGACGAACACCAGGCGAGCGTCGTGGTGCCGCTCGGCGAAGACCGGGAACGCCTTCACCAGGTCGTGGCAACCCTTGCTCAGCTTGAGGTTGCCCGCGTAGAGCACCACCGGCACCTCGGGCGGCAGGCCGAGCTTCCTGCGCGCCTCGATGCGGTCGCCGGGATGGAACAGCCGCGTGTCCACGCCGTTGTAGAGGGTTTCCACCTTGGCCTCGGGCGCGCCCAGCGCCACGGCCTTGGCGGCCAGGGCCTTGCTCACCGCGAGCACGGCGCCCGCGCCGCGAAGCGCCTGGCGGATCTGCGGACGCCGCAGCCGTGCCTCGGCCTGCACGTTGAGGTCGCTGCCGTGCACCTTCACCACGTAGGGAATGCCGAGCAGGCGCGCGATCCAGCCCGCCGCCACGGCATCGGGAAAGGCCCAGCTGGCGAGCAGCACGTCGTAATGCGCCGCGCGCAGGGCGCGCCCGTGCTGCCACATCACGCACAGAAAGAAGCACAGGGCGTTGAGGAAACGGCCGACGCCGGGTGGGTGGTAGAAGGTGAAGCATTCGGTGACCACGCCGGGCACCGTCGCATCGCCCTTGCGTTCGCCCATGCGCTCTCGGAAATCCACCGCCGCCAGCACGTGCACGTCGTGGCGCTGGGCCAGCCGCTGGAACTGCTGGCGGTTGAACGCGCCACGGCGCGGATCCCACGGCGTGGGAAAGAGGTTGGTGACGGCGAGCACCTTCATGGGCTGGTCTCCACGCCGCCGAAGTAGAGCTGGCCGTAACGCGCGGCCATCACGTCGAGCGAACCGTGGGTCTCGACCCAGGCCCGCGCGGCACGGCCCAGGCCGGAGGCCTGTTGCGAGCCGTGCAGCATGTCGAGCATCGCCTCGGCCAGCAGGGTCGGGTCGGAGGGCGGCACGATGCGTCCGGTGCGGCGGTCGCGCACGATCTCCGCGTTGCCGCCCACGTCGGTGGCGACGATGGGCAGGCCGGTGGCGCAGGCCTCGAGCAGGGCCATCGAATAGCCCTCGGTCACCGACGAGAGCACGAACAGGTCCATGCCCTGCAACAGCTCCCGCACGTCGTTGCGGTCGCCGAGGAAATGCACGCTGCCCGCCACGCCCTCGTCGAAGGCGCAGGCGCGCAACGTATCGCGCAGCTCGCCGTCGCCGACGATCACCAGGGCCGTGTCGTGATGGTTGCGCCGTACGATGCGGAACGCCCGGATCAGGCTGGCGTGATCCTTGGCCCAGTTCAATCGTCCCACCGTGCCCAGGATGCGCGTGCCGACCGGCACGTTGATCATCCGGGCCAGGCGCTCGTGCATGGTATCGGAGGCCAGTTCGAAGTGGTCGAGCGCGATGCCGTTGGGCACCACGCAGGTCTTGTTCGCGGGCGCGATGCCGCGACGGATGGCGTCCTCGCGTGCCGCCTCGCATACGGCGACCACGGCGTCGGTGGCGCGCATGGCCCGGCGGAACAGCCACTCGCGGCGGCCCGGCCGGCGCGCCGCGCCCATCCCGTGGCGGGTGTTCACCACCTGACGGATGCCCATGCCGGCGCTCGCCAGCACCGCCTGGTAATGGGCCACGGCATTGTGCGTATGGAGCACCTCCGTGCGATGGTCGAGCAGGTGCGCACGGGCGCGGCCCAGCGCGCGAAGGTCGAGGCCGTCGCGCTTGCCGCAGGCGTGCACGGGGATGCCGAGCGCGTCGAGTTCGCTCGCCAGCGTGCCGCGCTCGTAGAGGCAGACCACCTGGACCGCGTCGCCCTGGGCATGCTGGGTTTTCACCAGGTCGAGCACCATGCGCTCGAGGCCACCGCGATTGAGGTTCTCCACGAAGTGGGTGATGTTCACGGGGCCAGCTCCGAAACGGTCACGCGCAGCTTGCCGCTGCGGGTCAGGGGAATGTCGTCGACGAAGTGGCAGTGCAGTTGCGCGCTGTCGCCGAGCACGCGCGATACCTCGCGGCGGATGTAATCGAGCGAGGCGTCGTCGAATTCGCGGCCGCGGACGATGGAGAGGTCGAGCCGGTCGAGCTGACGTTGCACGAGCTGGAAACGGGTCAGCCCCGGTACGTCCTTGAGCATGTGCGGGAAGAATTCGCCCGGCAGGATGTGGCCGTCCGGCGTGCGGATGGCGTCGAGCTTGCGCCCGTCCACCGAGGCCAGCATCGGCAGCCCGCGGCCGCACTGACACGGCCGGGCACGCTGCGTGGCCATGTCGCCGTTGACGTAGCGGATGAAGGGCATGCCGTGGTTGAACAGGTCGGTGATCGCCACCTCGCCGCTGCCGTCGCGCGAGGGCATGCCGTCGGCACCGAGGGTTTCGACGATCAGGTGATCGGCGTTCACGTGCAGGCCGTCCCGGTGCTCGCATTCGGAGGCGATCAGCATGAACTCGCGGCAGCCGTAGGTATTGAAGGCGGGCGCGCCGAAAGCCCGCTCGATGAGCTCTCGCTGGAACGGATGCAGGGCCTCGGCGGCACCGATGATCGACACGGGTTTCGCCACGCGCCGCCCGGTGGCGATGAGCCATTCGGACAGCCGTACCAGCGGGCCCACGTAGCCCACGATCACTTCGGGGCGGTAGGCGTCGATGGCGTCGGCGTAGTCGGCCATGTTCGACTCGCTCATGGGAAAGCTGTCGAGCAGCTTGCGGCCGAACACGGCGTTGTAGGCGCGGTCTTTCCACTTGTGCGAGAGGCTCTGCTCGCCGACCGGTCCGCCCCACAGGAACAGCGTGCGCCGTCCCATGCGCGAGCCGGCCCAGCCGTAGCCGCGCCACATCACCGCCACGCGGCGGTCGTTGCTTTCGCGGGTGAAGCCGAAGCGCAGCGGTTCGCCGGTGGACCCCCCGGTGGCCTTGTAGCCGAGCGAATCCTTCAGCGACACCGCTTTCATGTCGTCGAAGTTCTCGCGGATGTCGGCCTTGGTCAGCACCGGCAGGAGCGCGATGTCCGCGGGCTTGCGGATGTCGAGGGGGGTGATGCCCAACGCGTCCCAGCGGCGCCGGTAGTAGGGCACCTCGCGATAGCACCAGTGGACGAGGCGGCGCAGCCGCTCGAACTGAAGGGCGGCGAGGTCGTCCGCGGCCAGCCATTGGTCGCGTTCGTAGCGGCGCATGTGGCGCGGCGTGTCGCGACGGCGAAGCCCGCCTTCGTAGGCGGGCCAGATCACGTGGCGCAGGGCGGAAGCGTAGAAGCTCATGTCAGGTGGTCCGTAGCAGCACGGCGACGAGGACGAAGATGAAGGCCACGCCGCCGGCCCCGAGGGGTACCCAACGCCAGCCCTGGTTGGCCAGGCGGAAGCGCGGAAGCTCGGGCCAACGGCGGCGCGCACCCACGTAATAGCCGGCGACCATCGCGGCGATGAGGTAGAGCACCACCATGTAGCTGCGGCTGAGGAAGAACGCGGCGGCGAACAGGCCGCACAGCGAGAGCAGCAGGGTGAGCGCCATCTGCCGTTCGGCCACCCATTCGGCCGCCTTCGCGGCATCCTGGGTCTCCGCCGGGCGATGGCGTACCACCGTGAGCATCATCCAGAAGCCGTAGCCGACGAAGGCCAGCCAGAGCACGAAGCCGGCGAAGCCGGTTTCCGCCAGCACGAGCACGAAGGAGTTGTGCGCGGTGAGTTCGTTGTATTCGGTGAAGTTGCCCGCGCCCACGCCGAACAGCGGATTGTCGCGAAACATTTCCAGGCCGGCGTACCAGGCGTCGACGCGACCGGCCGCGGATTCCTCCCCGGCGTCGAGTTCGTCCATGCGGGAGGACACGAGCTTGAGCGCCACCAGGCCCAGCACGCCGAGCGTGCCGGCCACCATCATGCCGCGGCGATACCAGAGGTAGCAGCCGGCCACCACCAGCACGGCGAGCATCGCGCCGCGCGAGTTGGTGAGGTAGGTGCCGTAGAGCAGCAACGCGGCGCAGCCCAGCCAGAACACGCGGGCAAACCCGCGACCCGGACGGCCCAGGAACACCGCCATGGGCAGGGTGGCGGCGAAGAGCAGGCCCAGGTCGTTGGGATCGTTGAAGATGCCCACGTACTGGATGCGGTTTCCCTCGCCGATGGGGATACCCGTCCAACCCACGCCCGTCTTCGCCTGCTGCACGCCGTGCAGGGCGAGGATCGCGGCGCAGACGACGAACACCGCCATGGCCGTGCTTACCCGGCGCTGCGTGGTGCAGGCCGCGCCGAAGACGAAGAAGGCGATCACCACGGGTCCGAAACGGGCCAGTTCGTCGATGGCGCCGCCGCTCCAGCCGTTGGTGACCTGCGAGATCATCAGGATCAGCAGGAACGCGGGCAGGATCACGAATTGCGGCGCTTCGAACGTCTTGGCGTTCGAGAACATCCAGGCGCCGAAGGCGAGCAGCAGCACCACCGGCAGGATCGGCACGAGGTCGAGCCCCGGCACGTAATCCTGCGGCCGGATGATCGTCAGCACCACGTAGACGAGGATCAGGGGGAACATGGCTGTTCCCTGGGCCCCTGTACCTCGTGGGCGACGGTGGGGTAGCTCATCAGCTGCGGCAGCGCGAGCATGGCCGCGAACCAGCCCGGGCCCATGTTGCTTTCCACGGGCAGCCGGTACAGCGAATAGCGGTTCTCCGAAGGCTCGGGGTTGGTGCCGCAGACGTAGCTGCAGGCGAGCTGGAAACCCGCCTTGCGCGTGGCGGAGACCACGGCGTCGTTGTACGCGCGGTCGCCGCCCACCGGGTACGACATGAGCAGGGCCGGGTTGGTCAGCTCGCGGTCGAGCGCGGCCTTCGATTCGCGCACCTCGCGCTCCATCTCGTCGATCGGCAGGCGCGCGAGCATGCGGTGATGCACGCCGTGCGAGCCGAATTCCAGGCCGGCCGCTTCCATTTCGCGCGCCTGGTCCCAGGTCATCGGGCGGCAGTCCTGCGGCCGGGCGTTGGCCGAGGGCATGTTCCATTCCGTTTCCAGCCGTTCGGTCATGGCGGCCTGGCCGAGCGCGTCGAGCCACTTCATGCGCAGCAGTACGTTGCCCGCGATGCGACGGCGCAGCGCGCGCTCGCGCGGTATCGCGACGTCGATGCCCAGTTCCGGCAGCACCAGGCGCGGCCGGTCGGTCATCAGGATCATGTGCACCAACCAGTCGTACGCATACGGCTTGCCCGTGTCGATGTGCCCGGTCGATACGAAGAACGTCGCGGGCACCTTCAGTTCGTCGAGGATGGGGGCGGCGATGCGGTAGTTGTCGTCGTAGCCGTCGTCGAAGGTCACGGCCACGGTGTCCGGCGGCAGCGCTTCGCCCGCATCCAGCGCGGCCACGACGTCGGTGAGGCGCATCGGGCGGAAGTAGCGCTTGATCCGGCGCATCTGTTCGCGGAATTCCTCCGGCGGCGTGCTGATGAGTTCCAGGTCGAACTCGTAGGTATCCGGATCGGGCAGCGGCATCACGCGGTGGTAGGCGAGGATGCGCAGGTCACGCTGCCACCAGGCGCGGACGCGCTGCAACGAATAAAGGAGGCCACTGCTGTAGCACAGCTGGCCCAGACGGCCACGGATACCGGGAGCGCCTCGTTGGTTCATGGAAGTCACCATAGGTGCAGCCTTCGGTTACGGGCGAAGGCGAGCAGGGCCTGTGCCGCGAACAGGTTGAGGTAGAAGAAAGCCACCGCGACGCGCAACGGAAACCAGCGGCCCAGGGCAGGGCGCAGGCGTGCCACGCCGACCATCGCCGTGGCGACGGCCACGCCGCTGAAGCCCGCCGCGTACATCGGGTGGCGGGTGAACAGCAGGCCGCAGCCCAGCGTGAACCCGACGATCAGCCAGGGAGCGAGCAGGCGCAGGAGCTTGTGGCTCACGAAACGGAACCACAGCGGGTTGCTCCAGGGCAGCAGCAGCCATGGGGCGAGCTGCACGAGCTGGTAGTTGCCCGCCAGGGTGCGGATCTTGCGGCGGCGCTCGTCGTCGGGATGCTGCGAAGGCTGGTCCCAGGCGATGGCGCGCGGTTCGAACACCACGCGGAAGCCGCGCGCGGCCACGCGCATCGGCACCAGCACGTCGTCGAGCACGGTGCCCTCGGGCAGGCGCTCGAACAGGTCGCGGCGCATCGCGTAGAGCGCACCGCTCACGCCGATGGTGGAACCGGAAAGCGCTTCCGAACGGCGGATCAGCTTCTCGTAGCGCCAGTAGAAATCCACGCCTTGCGCGAACCCGCCGCGCACGTTTTCCATGTGCAGTTCGCCGCCCACCGCGCCCACGGTAGGATCGGCAAGGTTGGCGACGAGCTCGCGCAGCGCGCCGGGCGCCAGGCGCTGGCGTATGTCGGTGAAGAGGATCACGTCGCCGCGTGCCTGGGCCACGGCGTCGTTGAGACAGGCGGCCTTGCCGCGGCGATGGGCGAAGGCGAGCACGCGCAGGCGCGGGTCGGTGTCGCGGCGGGCCACGGCGACGGTGTCGTCGGTGCAACCGTCGCAGGCCAGGATGATGTCCACGCGGTCTTGCGGGTAATCGAGCGCGCGCAGGTTGGCGAGTTTGGCGCGTACCAGGCGGGAGCCGTCGTGCACGGCGACCACCACGGTGACGCTCGGCTGCGCCGCGCCGCGCGCGACAGGCAGCGGACGCATCCGGGCCCAGCACCCCATGATGAGCGGGTAGCCCACGAACACGTGGACCAGCAGTCCCGCGGATATCCAGCACATCAACCAGGCGATCTGAGTCATGGCGCTCCCCCTGTCGCGCCGTCAGCCGCGGTGCAGCAGGCGGCTGAAGAAACCGCGCTGCTTCGGTGGCGACGACGTGGGCTTGGCCAGGGCGAGGTCCGCGGCAAGCGTGCCGAGCGTGCCGTTGGCGATGTCGAGCAGGTTCATCTGCACGCCGGTCAGCTTCTGCACGCGCGTGGCCATGTCCACGGCCAGCAGCGAATGCCCTCCCACGTCGAAGAAGTTGTCGCTGGTGCGTACGCGGCTCATGCCCAGCAATTCCTGCCACACCGAGGCGAGCAGGCGCTCGCTGTCGGTCGCGGGCGTGACATCGGCTTCGGCGAGACCGGCCACGGCGCCGGTGGGTATCGGCAGGGCATCCACGTCGACGTCCCCATGCGCAAGCAGCGGGAAGGCGTCGAGCGTGACCAGGTGCGCGGGCATCGCCCAGGCCGGCAGCGCGGTGGCGAGGGCCGCGCGAAGCTGTTCTTCGTCGACCGGCGTGCCGGGCGCGGCGACCGCGTAGGCATCCACCCGCACGCGGCCGTCGCCGTCGCGGCGGGTCACGGCCAGGGCCTTGACGATGCCGGGTTGCGCTAGCAGCAGGCTTTCGATCGCCGCGGGTTCCAGGTCCATGCCATGGCGGCGCATGCGGCGATCTTCACGTCCGAGCACCTGGACATGGCCCTCGGCCAGCCAGCGTCCGGTGTATCCGGTGGGCCGCGTCGCACTCGTGGGTGCGTCATGGCGTGCGCGCTGTCCAAACGGCGTCGCGGTGGCGGGGCCGCTCACCACGATGCCGCCTGCCGCGCCGATCGGGCAAGGCTCGCCGTCCTCGTCCACGATCCAGACACCGCAGCCGGGAATCGGTCGGCCCTCATGGAGCGTATCGCCGCCACGCTCGAGCCGCCCGACGGTGGCGACCGGCGCGATGGCCGGATCGCCGAAGACGTTCCACGCGTCGTTACCGCGCCGGATGCGGACCGTCCAGCCGTCGGCCGAGGCGAAATGCGTGTCGGCGACCCGTGCGGCGTCGTCGACCCAGGTTGCCCCGTGCGCGAGTGCGACCAGCGGCGCGAGGGCCGAGAACGGGTCGCCTGGCAACGCGTCGCCCGATAGCGTCTCGCCCGGTGCGGGCGCGATCAGCCGACCGAGGGCGTCGACGATGCGTGCGGTGGCGTCGCGCGACAGCGCGGCACCATGCGCGCGACCGTCGGCGTCGACGCCGTGCCAGGCGAGCAGGGTGGTCTCCGACGTGAGCGCCGCGAACGGCAGCAGCGCGTCGTCGTCCTCGGGCAGGTGCGCATCGAGCCAGAGAGCGCAGTCGGCGGGCCAATCGAGCATGGCTTCCAGCGCCGAGTCGCCCACCATGAGGGTCGCGTGCGCGTCGGCGAGGACATCGCGCAATCGCGCGACCGGATCGGCGCGATCGAGCAGCAGGGCCGTGGCACCCGTGCGCATCGTGGCCAGCAGCGCGGCAAGGCGGGCTTCGCCCGGATCGACGCAGATGCCCACGGCCACGCCCGGCGCCGCGCCCCGTTCGGCGAGCGCGCGGGTCAGGCGCAAGCTGTCCGCGTACAGCGTGGCGTAGCTGATGGCCTTGCCCGCGTGGCGAAGCGCGATCGCGTCGGGCGACGCGGCGACGCGGGCATCGAAGGTTTCGATCAGTTCGGCCGGCGCTTCCGCCGAGGCCATGTTCCATTCGTTCATGCGACCGCGCTCGTCGCCGGTGGCCGCGACGAGACGGCCCACCGCGATCGCCGGGTCGCGGATCACGGCCTGCATCATGCCCAGGTAGCGCTCGCGCATGAGCCTGGCCGTACTGGCCTGCAGCAGGTCGGCGTTGTAGGTCACGCCGCCGACCATGCCGGCGTGGTTCTCGAGGAACCACAGGCCCATGTCTTCGGTGGCCGCGCTCTGGAACAGCAGGATCTGCTCATGGGCGAGGCCACCCCAATCGACGTTGCGCTGGCGGGCGTCCTGGAACGAGAACAGGGCCTGGTAGAGCGTGGCGCCGTTGCCGTGGCCGATCTTGAGTTCGCGCTGGAGGTATTCCAGCGGCACGTCGGGATGACCGAAGGCCTCGATGGCGGTGCGCTTGACCTGGCGCACGAACTCCACGAACGACAGCGCCGGGTCCACGTGCACGTGCAGCGGCAGCAGGTTGTTGAAGTAGCCCATGACCGACTCGAGTTCGGTCTGGTTGCGTCCGCGCACGGGCGTGCCGACCACGAGGTCGCGCTGCCCGGCGGAGCTGGAGAGCATCGCGTAGTAGAGCGCGAGCAGGGTCATGTTGAGCGTGGCGTCGGCCTGTCGCGCCACCTCGTGCATGGCGTCGGTGGTCTCGTGGTCGACGTGGATCCACTCCGTGCGGCCCAGACCGGACATGCCGGGCCGCCGCGGATGGTCGGTCGGCAACGGGCGGATCGCGCCCATGCGGGCCAGGCGGTCGCGCCAGAAACCCAGCTGCGACTGGAACGCCGGCGTCTCCAACCACTGCGAATGCCATTCGGCGAAGTCGCCGTAGGTGACCGGCAGGGGCGCGAGCGGCGAGGCCTGGCCGGCGGCGAACGCGCGATAGAGCGCCGACAGTTCGTTGTAGAGGACGTCGAACGACCAGCCGTCCCAGATGATGTGGTGCGGCATGAAGAACAGCGCGTGTTCGTCGTCGGCCAGGCGGAACATGCGCGCGCTGAAGAGCGGCGCGGTGCCGAGGTCGAACGGCGTGTCGGTGAGTTGCTGCAGGCGCTCCATCAGGCGCGTTTCGCGTTCTTCGGAAGGCAGGTGGCTGAGATCTTCGGCCGGGAAAAGGCGATGGTCGAGCTGCGGTCGCACCACCTGCACGAGGTCGCCGCCCTCGTCGTGGAACGACGTGCGCATGGAAGGCTGGCGCTGGATCAGCGCCCGGAAGGCCATCTCGAAAGCGTGTTCGTCGAGGATGCCGCGCAGCCGATGGGCCGACGGCGCGTTATAGGTCACCCGGCCGGGATGCATTTTTTCCAGTGCCCACAGACGGCGCTGCATGAGCGATAGCGGTGCGCGGTCCTGCGCGTCGCGATGGGCGATCGGCGCGATGGCCTCGGCTTCGGTGCCCGAGAGCGAATCGATGGCGGTGGCGAGGTGCTCGATGGTGGGCGCGTCGAACAGCGTGCGGAACGACAGCGCGATGCCGAACTCGCGGTTGAGGCGCGCGGTGAGCTGCGCGGCCAGCAGCGAGTGACCGCCCAGGGCGAAGAAGTCGTCGCGCACGTCCATGTCCGGAAGGCAGAGGACCGCCTCCATCGCCGACGCCACGCGGCGTTCGGTTTCGGTACGCGGGGCGACGCGCTCGCCGGGCGACGACACCGCGTGACCCATCGGCGGCGGCAGCGCCTTGCGGTCGGTCTTGCCGTTGGGCAGCAGCGGCATCGCCTCGAGCACCACGATGTGTTGCGGCAGCATGTATTCGGGCAGACGCGTGCGCAGGCGTGCGCGCAGCGCGTCCTCCTGCACGCTGGCCCCGTCGCGCGGCACCACGTAGGCGACCAGGCGCACGTCGCCGGGCCTGTCTTCGCGGGCCATCACCAGCACGCGCGACAGCTCGGGCGCGTCGGCGAGCACGGCTTCGATCTCGCCCGGCTCGATGCGGTAACCGCGCACCTTGATCTGGAAATCGAGGCGGCCGAGGTGTTCGAGCAGGCCGTTGGCCAGCCAGCGACCCTTGTCGCCGGTGCGGTACATGCGGCTGTCCGGCGTTTCCGACCAGGGATCGGCCACGAAACGCTCGGCCGTGAGTTCGGGACGCTCGAGGTAGCCCAGGGTGACTCCCGCGCCGCCGATGTGGATCTCGCCCGGCACGCCGAGCGGGCAATGGTTGCCGTGCGCGTCGAGCACGTGCACGGTGGTGTTGGCGATCGGACGACCGATGTAGATGCCCTCGCGCGGATCGGATACCCGCCAGAACGTGGAGTACACCGTGGTCTCGGTGGGGCCGTAGCCGTTCCACACTTCGCCGCAGCGGTCGAGCAGGGCTTCGGCCAGGTCCACCGGCAGCGGCTCGCCGCCGGAGATGGCGCGAAACGCGGGGCGCCCCGTCCAGCCCGCGTCGACCAGCAGGCGCCAGCCGGCGGGCGTGGCTTGCATCATGGTGGCATCGCTTTCTTCGATGAGGCGGCGCAGCTGGGCGCCGTCGCGCACGTCGTCGCGCCCTGCTACCACCACCTCGGCGCCGCTGGTGAGCGGCAGCAGCAGTTCCATGAAAGCGATGTCGAACGACAGCGTGGTCACCGCCACGAGACGGTCGTCCGGCGCGATGCCCGGCACGCGCTGCATCGAGGTGAGGAAGTTGGCCGCGGAGCGGTGCGGCACGCGCACGCCTTTGGGGCGGCCCGTGGAACCGGAGGTGAAGATCACGTAGGCGACCGAATCCGGCGTGCCGGCGCGACGATCGCGCTCGGGACGATGGAACGAAGCGTAGGCCACCTCGTCGCTGTCCAACGACATCACGCGCGAGGCGTCGAACTCGAAAGCGGGCGGCGTGGCGTCGTCGACCACGAGGGCGGCCAGCGAGGCATCGCTGGCCATGAAGGCGAGGCGGTCGGCGGGAAAGGCCGGATCGAGCGGCACGTAGCCCGCGCCGGCCTTGAGCGTGCCGAGCACGGCGGCGAGCATGTCCACGCCACGGCCCAGGCACAGGCCCACGAGGTCGCCGTGGCCGATGTCGCGGTCGCGCAACGCGTTGGCGATCCGGTTGGCGCGCGACTCCAGTGCCGCGTAGGTCAGCGAGCGATCGGCGTGGCGCACCGCGGCGCGTTCCGGTGCGCGGTCCACCTGCTGCTCGAAGAACTCGTGCGCCAGGCGCAATTCGGGAAACGGCGTGGGTGCCGGTTGCAGGGCGGCCAGTTCGCGATAGACCGCGTCGGACACCACGGGCAGCGCGGTGGCGACGGTGTCCGGTGCGCGAGCCGCTTCGCGAAGCAGCGTGGCATAGGCGTCGAGCCAGCCCTGCACGGTGGCGCCGTCGAAGAGGTCGGCGTTGTACTGGCATTCCAGGCGCAGGCCATCGCCGGTCTGCACCGCGTTGATGAAAAGCTCGAAGTTTTCGTACTCGCGCGGCACCGCGTCCACGTCGAAACGCAGGGCCGGAAAACGCGCGGTGCTTTCGTCCAGGCGGGCATCGAGGTTGAACAGCACCGACACCAGCGGCAGGCGCGAGGGATCGCGCGCGAGCGAGAGGTGGCCGAGCAGGCTGCCGAGGGTGTAGCGCTGATGTTCGAAGGCGTCGAGCAGGTCGCCGCGCACCGTGCGCAGCAGCGTGCCGAACGACACGTCGTCGGCCACCCGCGCGCGCAGCGGCAGCACGTTGACGGCGTGCCCCACCAGGGTGTCGAGCCCTTCGGCCGCCTGGCCGGCGGTGGGGATGCCGATCACCACGTCATCCTGTCCGGCGAGGCGGTGCAGCAGCACCGCGAAGCCGGTCAGCAGGGTGGCGTAGAGGCTGGCCTTGTGGCCGGCGCCGAGTTGCCGGATGGCCGCCAGTTCGGCGGCATCGAGCATGCGGTCTTCGCGCCGTGAGGCGAACGTACGGCGTCGCGGGCGCGAGCGGTCGGTGGGAAGGTCCAGTACGGGCGCCGCGCCGGCGAAGCGGTCGAGCCAGTACCTTTCGTCCCCCCGTGCCGCTTCCGTTCCCCCGTGCGCCGCCTCGGCCAACGCGAAGTTCGAGAACGCGCCGGCGGGAGCGGGGCCCGTGCCCTGGTCCAGCCGCTGCGCGTAAAGGGCGGCGAGATCGCGCACGATCACGCCGAACGACCAGCCGTCGCACACGATATGGTGCGCGGCGATGGTCAGGATGTGGCGGTCGTCGCCGAGGCGGAACAGCTCGGCGCGGACCAGCGGACCGTGCTCCAGGTCGAACGGCGTGGTCACGATGCGCGAATAGGCATGCATGATCCGCGCGTCGCTCTCGAAGGGCGGCAGCAGCGAAAGGTCGTGGAAGGCCAGCGGCAAGGTGAGCCGCTCGGCAATGAACATACCCTCGCCGTCGCCGCTGAAGGTGGCGCGCAGGGCTTCGTGGCGGTCCACCACGTCCTGCAGCGCGCCTTCGAGGGCCGGCACGTCGGGCAAGCCCCTGAACGTGATCGTCACGGCTTCGTTGTAAGCCAGGGAGGCTTCCGGCTCCAGCCGGGATGCCAGCCACACCTCTCGCTGCGCGGCCGTCGTCGGCACGAGGCGCGTCAGCGGCGCGCCGGCGAACGGGTCGTAGTCGACCGCCGTGGCGGCGGCCAGCTCTTGCGGCGTCATGCGGTCACCTTCAGGTACTTGCCCGGCGCATCCGGGTTGGAAACGAACCGTGCCGGACAGCCGTCCGGCGCGGCGAAGTCAACGTCGACATCGAGCCATGGAACGGCTCTGTGGAGCGGCATAGGCCGAACGGCCAGGCGGGTCCCCCGGGGCGTCGCAACGACGGTCGTTCCCTCGTTCTCCGCTTTCCGATGCCGTTGCAAGGCTGTCGTCCCGTCCGTTTTCATGCGATCCCCCTGGTGCGACAAGGGGCCGGTCGACCTCTTGCGTGTGCAGGTTATTTATAGCCTTGGGGGAAAAGCGGGCCTATACGACAGGCGGGCTAGCCGGGTGGCGCCGGCAGCCGGTGGACGTATGGCCATGTCGAGGCGAAAGATGATCGATTTCCGTAAGGCGAAAGAACGAAGACCGCGTCCCTTGCGAGACGCGGTCTTCGTTTTCGCAACCCGCTTTCAGGGCTTTATGCACTGACCTTCAGGTACTTGCCCGGCGCATCCGGGTTGGGCACGAACCATGCCGGGCGACCGTCCGGATCCTTGCCCAGGCGTGCGCCGGGCATCGGCGGGCGTGCCGCGTCGAACTGGCTGGCGTCCTGCCGGCGCGGAATGAAACCCGCCTCCTGCATCTCCAGCACCGAGTCGCGGAATGCGTCGGCGATGGCGGCGAAATCCGCCTCGCCGTGCGACGTGGTGAAGAAGCAGGGGAAGTTGTCGAGGATGTGGATGCCGCGGCTGCGCATCATGGCGAAGAGCAGGTCCTGCAGCGGATGGTCCTCGGTGAACTGCGTTTTCCACACCGACGCGAAGTGCACGATCTTCATCGGCGCACCGACATCGGCGCAGAACGCGTTGAGTTCGTCGGCCATGGCGGCGACACGCGCATTCAGCGTGGCCTGCAATCGCGGACCTTCCTCGGCCAGGTGGGTGAGCACGGCGTGCGCGGCGGCCAGTGCGAGCGGATGGCGCACGAACGTGCCGGCGAAATAGGTGACGCCGACCGTCGGCGTGGAATCGTCGCCGAAGCGCCAGTCGCCGCCGTCGAGCGCATCCATGAAGCGGCGCTTGCCGGCGATGACGCCGATCGGGAAGCCACCGCCCACCACCTTGCCGTACGACGCCATGTCCACGTCGATGCCGAGCATGGCCTGGGCGCCGCGCGGGTGCGAGCGGAAACCGGTGACTACCTCGTCGAAGATCATCAGCGAGCCGCTTTCCTCGGTGATCGCGCGCACTTCGCGCAGGAATTCCACCGGCTGGAAGTCGGGACGGCGGCTCTGCACCGGTTCGATCAGCACGGCGGCGATCTCGTGTGCGCGCTCGCGGATGATCGCCAGCGACTCGGGCGTGCCGTAGTCGAGCACGAGCACGTGCTCGGCGGTGTTGCGCAGGATGCCGGGAGCGGCGGGCACCGACTTCAGTTTCTTCGTGCCGCGCACGATCACCTCGTCGAAGATGCCGTGGTAGGAGCCGGTGAAAATCACCAGCGTGTCGCGGCCGGTCACGGTGCGGGCCACGCGCACGCAGCCCATCACGGCCTCCGAGCCGGTGTTGCACAGCGCGGCGCGGTCGAAGCCGGTGAGTTCGCAGACCTGCTTGGCGACGGCGCCGGCCAGCGGGTGCTGCGGGCCGATCTCATAGCCCGCGTCGAGCTGGGCGCGCACGGCGTCGAGCACGAAATCGGGCTGCCAGCCGAACAGGTTCATGCCGAAGCCGTTGAGCGCATCGACGTATTCGTTGCCGTCCAGGTCCCATACCCGCGAGCCCTTGGAGCGTTCGACCACGATCTGGTAGACGATTTCCTTCAGCAGCGGGCGGAAGCCGTTGACCACGCGCGGGTCGGCGAGGTGCCCGCGGTGCTCGGTGGTGTAGGCCTTGGAAGCCTTGGTGCGCTCGATGTAGCGGCGCATGAAGGCATCCAGTCGCGCGCGCTGGCGTGAGGTGAGTTCGGTGCTGCCGCTATGGATGCGGGCGATGGCGCCGAAGGCCTTCTTGACGTCGTAGTGGGTGTGTTCGAGGGCTTTTTCCTCGGCGTCTGCCGGGGCGTCGTCGCGAGCGCCCTTCGCGGACAGGGTCCGCTCCCACCCTTCGGTAGGTTCGGCCATGGCAGCTACCGGAGGGGTGGGAGCCGATCCTATCGGCGATCCGGCGCCGGAGACGACGGCCGACGAAGCGGTGTTGCCGGACAGCAAGGCGAGCTGCGCCTGCATGATCTGCATCTGCTGGGCGATGACGTCCTGGATCAATCCGCCGCCGGCGACGGGAACCACCGCTGCCACGCTCGCCGGCGTAGCGGCGGAAGCCGCGGGTGCCACCGCCTCCGCCGGCAACAACCGATCGATATGCGCCGCCAGCGCCCCGAACGACGAACATCCGTCCATCAATTCGCGAAAGGTGATCTTGAGCGCGTAGGTCTTCTGCAATTGCAACGCCACCTGCGTGAGCGACAGCGAATCCAGGCCCAGCTCCACGAAATCGGCCTCGGCGCCGGCGCCTTCGAGTTCGGTGCCGGACACGTCTTCGAACAGGGCGACGAGCTCGCCGACGAGACGCTGCGTACGGGAGGATGAGGTGGCGATGGGCATGGTGTGCTCCGGTGCTTCGGGTACGACGGAAAGGGTGAGGGGCAGCGCGGCGGCGATGGCCGTGACGGAGGCCGGCGGCCGGGCATCGATCCAATGGCGCTTGCGCTCGAACGGATAGGTGGGCAACCGCACGCGGCGGCGATGGCCACGATGGTCCAATGCGGCCACGTTCACCTCGACGCCTGCGCTCCACAGCGCGCCGGCGGCGTCGAGCCATGCGGCGCGTTCGCCGCCGGCATCGCCGCCCAGCGAGGCCACGATCGTGCGGCCGCGGCTCTGCGCATGCTGGCGGGCGAGCTGGGTGAGGCTGGCGCGCGGTCCCACCTCGAGGAAGGCGTGCGTGCCGTCGTCCAGCGCATGAAGAAGCGCGGGCGAGAAGCGCACGGTGTGGCGCAGGTGGCTCGTCCAGTAGTCGGCCGAGGTGGCCTCGGCGGTGGTGAGCGGGCGACCGGTGGCGGTGGACACGATGGGTAGCGAAGGCGCGTGCAGCGCGACGGCCTCGACTTCGGCGCGAAACGCCTCGAGCACCGGATCCATCATCGACGAATGGAAGGCATGCGAGGTGTGCAGCATGCGACAGGCGACGCCATCGGCGTCGAGCGCGAGGCGGAACGCTTCCACGGCGTCGTGCGGGCCGGAGACCACGCTTGCGTTCGGCGCGTTCTCCGCGGCGAGGGACAACGTGTCCGGAAGCCGTGCGGCGACCTCGGCGGCACCGAGCCGGACCGACAGCATCGCGCCCGACGGCAATGCCTGCGTGAGGCGTCCGCGGCGGGCGACCAGGCGGGCGGCATCGGCCAGCGACATGACGCCGGCCAGCGCCGCGGCGGCGAATTCACCCACGCTATGGCCGATCATCGCGACCGGCCTCACGCCCAGGCTCATCCACAGGCGGGCGAGGGCGTATTCGACGGCGAAGGTCGTGGGCTGGGTATGCGAGGTGGCTTTCAACGCATCTTCGTCGCCGTCGAACAGGCGCTCGCGCAGGTCGAAGCCCAGTTCGTCTCGCAAGGCGTCGGCCACGTCTTCCAGTGCGGCACGGAACACCGGCTCGGTGGCGTGAAGCTCGCGACCCATGCCGGGATACTGCGAACCCTGGCCCGGAAAGAGAAAGACCGGGCCCGGACGCGGATCGCGGCAGGTATGGCAGATGGCCGCGGCCGCGATGTCGCGCAGCCTGGCCTCGGCATCCGTGGCGGATGCGGCCACCACGTGGCTACGCTGGGCGAAGGCCTTGCGGCCCACGCCCAGCGTCCAGGCGATGTCGGCGAGGTTGGCGTCCGGATGCGTCGCGAGATGGTCGGCGAGTCGGCCCGCCATGGCGGCCAGGGCCGAGGGCGAACGAGCGGAGAACACCAGCAACTGGCTGCCGCTGCACACGTCGGATGGCGCGCGCGCGGGTGCCTCGCCGAGGATCACGTGCGCGTTGGTGCCGCCGACGCCGAACGAGCTGACGCCGGCCAGAAGCGGCGCGCCGGACGTCTGCCAGGGACGCAGCGTCGCGTTCACCGTGAAAGGCGAGGTAGCCAGGTCCAGTCGCGGATTCGGCGCGGCGTAATGCAGCGACGGCGGCAGGCGGCGCTCGCCCATCGCCATGGCCGTCTTGATGACGCTGGCCGCGCCCGCCGCCATCACGAGATGGCCGACGTTGCTCTTGAGCGAACCGATGGCGCAATAGCCCACGTCGGCCGTGTCCTGGCGAAACGCATGGACGAGGCCTTCGATCTCGATGGGATCGCCCAGCGGCGTGGCCGTGCCGTGGGCTTCCACGTAGGAAATGTCGCGCGCGTTCACGCCCGCGTCGCGCAGCGCCATCGTGATGACGGCGGATTGCCCGGCGGCGTTCGGGGCGGTGAAGCTGGCCTTGGCCGCGCCGTCGTTGTTCACCGCCACGCCGCGGATCACGGCATGGATGGTATCGCCATCGCGCAGCGCGTCGGAGAGGCGCTTGAGCAGCACTACCGCGGCGCCGTCGCTGAACACGGTGCCGCGGGCCTCCGCATCGAACGTGCGCGTATGCCCGTCCGGTGACAGCATGGAGCCCTCCTGCGCGATATATCCGCTGTGCGGAGGGCACGTGATGGATACGCCACCGGCCAAGGCCATGCCGCAACGTCCGGCGCGCAGCGCGTCGAAGGCCTGAGCGATGGCCACCAGGGAGGTGGAGCAGGCGGTGTTGAGGCTGACCGCCGGGCCGGTGAGGTTGAGCTTGTGCGCCACGCGCGTGGTGAGGTAATCCTTCTCGTTGCCGAGCATCACCTGGAACGCGCCGAGCTTGTCGATCAGTTCCTGGCGGCCGGCGATATGGCGCTGGAAATAGGTGGCGTTGTGCATGCCGCCGAACACGCCCACCGGTACCTCGTGGGCATCGGGCACGTAACCGCCGCGCTCCAGGCATTCCCAGCAGAGCTCCAGGAACATGCGCTGCTGCGGATCGGTGAGTTCGGCCTCGCGCGGCGACATGCCGAAGAACGGCGCGTCGAAGTCCTCCACGCCGTCGAGCACGCCGCGGGCGGACACGTAGCCGGGATCGTCGCGCTCGGCGCCCACGGCCGGGTCGAGCTCGTCGGCACGGAAGAAACGGATCGACTCGCGGCCGGCGCAGAGGTTGTCCCAGAACGACTCCACGTCGGGTGCGCCGGGGAAACGACCGGCCATCGCGACGATGGCGATGGGTTCGCCGGCCGCCGGCGTGCCTTCGGCGATGCGCCCGGCCGACGTCGTGTTCGCCTGGCCGTCGATGGTGGCGGCCACGGCGGCGGGCGTGGGCAGTGCGAAGAAACCGACGAGCGTGGGACGCGTGGACAGTTCCGCGTGCACGCGGGCCATCGCGCGCGTGGCGAGCAGGGAATTGCCGCCGAGGTCGAAAAAGTTGTCGTCGCGTCCGGCGCGGTCGAGGCCAAGGGTCTCGGCGAAGATCGCGCAGAGGCGGGTTTCCGTGGCGCCGCGTGGCGCGGCGTACGGCGCCGCCAGTTCCGGGCGCTCCGAGCCCGGGTCGGGCAGGGCGTGGCGGTCGATCTTGCCGTTGGCGTTGATCGGCATGGCATCCAGGCGCATCCACGCGGTCGGCAGCATGTAATCGGGCAGGCTCGTCGCCAGCATGTCGCGCAGCCGACGGGCGTCGAGCGACGCGTCGTGGGTGACGTACCAGGCGACGAGGCGCTTGCCGCCGGCCTTGTCGTCGCGCGCGGCCACCGTGGCGTCGACGAGGCCGGGAAGGGCACGCAGGGCGAATTCCACTTCACCGGTCTCGATGCGGTAGCCGCGGATCTTGACCTGGCCGTCGACGCGGCCGATGAAATCGAGGTTGCCGTCGTCGCGCAGGCGCACGAGGTCGCCGGTGCGATAGAGCGTGCCGTGCTCCGACTCGACGAAGCGCTCCGCGGTGAGTTCGGGACGATGCAGGTAACCCTTCGCCACGCCCGTGCCGCCGACGTAGAGCTCGCCGTCGATGACGTGCAGCGAGGTCTCGCCGATGGCCTTGCCGATGGGAATCGCACCCGCATCGGCGGCGAGGTCACGCGGAACGACGTAGGTGGTGGTGAAGGTGGTGCACTCGGTCGGGCCGTAACCGTTGATGAGCGTGGTGCCCGGCAGGGCCGCCAGCGCCCTGCGCACGTGCGGCACCGACAGCGCTTCGCCGCCGGTCAGCACGCAGCGCAGGCCGGCGAGGTGCTGCGGGTCTTCGTCGACGATGGCGTTGAACAGCGCGGCGGTGAGCCAGGCATGGTCGGCACCGTGCTTGCGCACGGTGTCGGCGATGCCGGCGCCGGTGGGCACGCAGGCCGTGTACACCACGCAAGTGCCGCCGTTGAGCAACGGTGCGAAGATCTCCAATGTGGAAGCGTCGAAGCCGATCGGCGCGGCATGCAGGAAGTTGGGTGCGTCGAAATCGATGAAGTCGGACTTCAGGACGAGACGGAGGATGGACTTGTGGCGGATCTCGACACCCTTGGGTTGCCCCGTGGACCCCGAGGTGAACATGGCGTACGCCAGCCCCTCGCCGTCGTTCGCGCGCACGGGGAAACCCAGCGCCCCTGTGTCCGGGTCGGCGTCGGACTTTATCGCGATGACCGTACGCCCCGCACTGGACTCCTGCGTGCGCAGGAATGACGGCTCGTCGGTGACCACGACACGGACCTGCGCGTCGTCCAAGGCGAAGTTCATCCGCTCCAGGGGCCAGCGGGTATCGATCGGCAGATATGCCGCCCCCGCCTTGAGAATCCCGAAGATCGCGACGATGGCCTCGACCGAACGATCCATCGGCAAGCCGACGTACGAACCGGGCGTGACGCCTTCGGCGATGAGCACGGAAGCCAGCGCATTGCTGCGCGCATCGAGCTGCGCATACGTCAGGGAGCCGTCGTCGCACGCTACGGCGAGGCGATCCGGGAAGGCCCTGGCCACGCGTGCGAAGCGGCCATGCACGGTACGGTCCGGCATCGATTCGTCAGGGGGAGGAACGTCGTTCATGGATGGACTCCACAGTGGGACCGGTCTGGTGGGGTGGCATAGACCGAATGGACAGGAGAAGGGCCAAGGGCATCGCGACGGCCGCCACTGCCCTGTCCTCCCCCTTTCCCGCAGCGTCGCCGCCCCGTCGATGCACCGGTTTTCATGCGATCCCCCCGAATACGACAAGGGACCGGACGGTCCCTTGCGTTCGCAGGTCATTTATAGCTCCGGGGGTAGGGGCGTCCTATACGACAGGCGGGCTAGCCGGGTGGGGCGTCTCCACGTCGGACGAACGGTTTCTCAGGTCTTCATCTTGAAGAAGTCGAGATGGATGGTGTCGAGGCAGCGGATTTCGATGCGCCTGATCTTGCGCGCTCCGGCGACGATGCTCTTGACCTCCTGCGGATCCTTCGACGGATTCAGCTTGATCACGCTGCCGATGATCTGGTGGTTTTCGTCCTGGAACGACACGGTGATGGGATCGTTCAGCGAACTGGCGGCGAAACGAACCCTCGAGCAGGGCTCGGCGAATTTGCAGAAGACGATTTTCTCGCTATAGGTGCTGCCGGTGTCGTCCCCGATGCGCAGGACGTTGGCCCTGTAGTAATCGTCGACCGGAGGCTTGCTGCCGTCCAGCGTCTTCACGCCGATGAACTGCTCCTTCGACGGAAGGTTGAACCGGTCGAAATACCATTCGAACACCCCGTCGAAGCGCAGCCGGTCGCTGTCCTGGTTTTGTTTCGAACTCAGGTCGCGGAAGGGCGGCCGGACCGCGTCGAAGTCGAAGGTTTCGTCCCATTCGGAAGCTTCGATCGTGAGGTCCAGGTACGCGGTCGCGCCCTTGGCGTCGGTCACCGTGATACGCGCTTTCCCGGCCTTGAGCGCCGTGCAGACACCGGTATCCTCGACGATGCTCGCCACGAGCGGGGCGTCGGAGGCATATCGATACGGCCGGGTGCCACCCTCGGCGACGAAGGGGTGGGTTTCCCCTTTTTTAAGGCTCGAAGGGCCTGTCAGCTTCAACGGTACCGTGGCATCCTCGCGGATCACGTAGGGGCGCGACACGAACGTCTTCGACGTGCTTTCTTCGCCTCCCGCGAACGCGATGGCCAGCGTCACGGTGAACGGGGACCCGTCGTCGAGCGATTGCAGCCATCCACGCGACAAAGCCCTATCCAAGGCCGACGCCTGGGAGACCGTCTCGCCGTCGACTACGGTAAGGCGCGAGGCCCCGGCGTTGGCATAGAGCCAATAACGCTGGCCGGGTGCCATGAACGGCCACGGAGCGACCCGGATGGTCGCGTCGCCGACGAAGCCGCCAAGGTGCACCGTGCCGTTCGGATCGGCCTCGGCTACGGTGGGTGGTGCGACCAGCGGATCGCCATGGCCGATGTCTCCCACGGTGATATCGACCGCCTTCGATGTCCTGGGCGTGCCCGATCGGGTGCGCGTGTAGAACGCCGCCACCTTCCTGCCGAAGTGGGGACTGACGGCACTCGCGGGCAGAAGGATGCGCATGCCGCCGGACGTACCGGGCGTCGGGAGCGATGTGTGGGCACCGAAGGTCGCGGTCACCTGGTCCCCGGGCAGGATATCGGCAACGGCGGGCACGAGGAGGGTGATGCCGTTCGCCGCGGATGCCGGTGCCAGCTGTCCTGCCGGGGCCTGTTCCACCGCCGGCGCGGGAAGACCGGCGGAAGGGGAGCCCGTCACGTGGATCATCTTCGGTGACGAAAACGCTTCGTCCTTGCCGGGGCTCCGCACCGTGTACGAGAACGTGGCGTCGCCCTCCGCGAGCACGGCGAGTTCCCCGTTGGGAACATCGAAGCGCACGAACGACGGTACGGGCAAGCCGACCTGTTTCTGGTCGACGTAGTCGGGCAGCACGCCGCCGTCGGCGGAGCGACGCCTTACGGTGAGCGTGATCCAGTCCCCTTGCGCGATACGTGGTCGTGATCGCGCCAGCACGTACCGGACGCGGACCTGCGCGTCCCTGCCGTCGAGTGCGTCGAGGTCGAGGGTGTCGAACGCGTCGGCATCGATGATTTCCGGCGGGGGCAGCCGATTCGGGTTATCGGCGAGCGTGGTCTGCCGGGGAGACCATCGGGACCAGTTGTTCACGCGGTCGCGGATCTCGTATTGCACGACGATCTCGCCGGATCCGCCCTGGGCGACGTCGTCTGCCGAGAGAACGAACGGCAACGGGCCGAGAGCCGTCGTCCTGGCGGTTTTCCTGAATCCGTTCCACGAGATCGTCACGACGTCGTCCATCTCCTGGTGTATCCACGCCGGTACCGTGAGCGCCAGGGCCTGGCCGGGTGGGAGGTTTTCCGGAAGCCCCTCGATGGGGCCGAGGTTGTCGTTTTCGGGTGTCGAGGGCAGGGGGTCGAACCCTCCCGGTACCGTCAGGTCGACGAGTACGTCGACGGGAGTGGAGGATTCGCTCCTCTCGCTGGGATAGAACGTTACTTCGTAATGCACCGGCACGGTCGTTTGCCGGCGGCCCTCCTTGATCTCGACGGCGCTGACGCCGACGAGAAATGCCTGCGTGGCGTCGCCGACGGCGCGGGTGGCGGCAAGCCTTCCGTCCCAGTAGATCCGGACGACGTCGCCGGGGTTCATGCTTTCCCAGGGGCCGACGCGCACGTCCACGAACTTCGCGTCGTCGAAGACGTCGTAATGGCCCACGCCGCCATAGCTGTCGGCGACAGGCACGGTCGGAGGCGGGAGGAAAACATCGACATGCGGTGGATTCAGGGGCTTGTTCATGGCTGCCGCTCCGTGGCAAGAAATCGGGGGTGAAAAAAAGCCCCATCGTCACGAGGACGATGGGGCGTCGGACATCAACGCAAATCGATCAGCACGAAAGTCTCGTCCGACGTCGCTTCCAGGCCATTGGCCGCCTTGACGTGATAGGACGCCCTGGCGGAATGGCCGACGGTGCCGGATGCGAGCAGCAGATTGTCGGTGGGAATGAGGAACTCGTATTCCTTGCCGACATCGTCGGGCCCCACGACATGCGTGGGCTCGTACCGGCTTTCCTCGATGGGGACGCCCGTACCGTCGTCCGTCACGTACTGGACGAAGGTGAGCGTCATGACGTCGCCGAGCTTCTTGTTGATATACGCGGGAGTCACGAACGGCGTGCCGCCGCCGCTCTGGGCCGCGGCGAGGTTGATGGCGTTGAAGCGATTCGCCTCGGTGAATTCGCCGTCGCCCAGACCTTCGGGGCCACCTGGCAGGTCGCCGTCGTTGAACACCTTGACGATCTGCGTGGGCGAGAGCGCGGTGTTCTCCACCGTGCCGCCCTGGCCGTCGTCCACGTCGCGGGAAGCGGTGTAATGAACCGGCACGTCACCGGACGATGCCGCGAGCGTCTCGGGCGCGACGGTCAACGGGATGTCCGCGCCCACTTCCGTGGCGAGCACGGTATGCACGGGTCCCTCGGCCACGCCGTTCCAATAGAGCTGGATCCGGTCGTCTTCCGCGAACGCATCCTCGTCGTCGACCGTCGTACCCGGAATGGTGGCCGTGGCGGGCTGTTTCGTATCCGGCGGATTGATGACGTTCGGATCGGTCGTCACCGCACCCTGCACGGTCGGCGCGACGAGGTTCTCGTTGATCGGCGTGCCGGGTTTGGGGTCCGGTCCGCCGGGGATCGTGAGGTCGACGAGCACGTCTTCCAAGGGCGGCGACGTGGTGGCGATGTCGAACCGGAACGCCTTGTAGGTGACGTCCACCGTATAGCGCTCCGGCACCCGCTGCAGGTCTCCGTAGGAGACCTCGGGCTCGAGGATGAACTCGCCCGGCGCGGCCTCGTCGATGCCGTCGACGACACCCTGCGCCACCCTCTCGTCACCCCAGTAGACCTCGATGGCGTCGCCGTTGCGTACGTTGGTGTAGCTCGGCACCTTCACGGTGATGGGCGTGCGGGCGTCGCCTTCGTTGATGATGCCGTCGTCGCTGAAAAGGTCGATTACCGGGGGCTTGAGCTCGCTGGGCGCGTCCTTCAAGAGCGTTTTGAGATACGTGGCCGGGGAGTTGATCGACCGATTCCCGATCTTGTCGACGACGTAGTACGCAAAGATCAGTTGCCCTTCGACGCTTAACGTGTCCAATGTCTCGAGCTGGGCGCGGGTAAACTCGAGCTCGATGTTCTTTTTGTCGATGTCATCCTGTTTGATTACATAAACGTTCCCTTGCACCGCCGTTCCCGCCTCGACCAACTCGTCGAATTCGACGCTGGGCGCATAGGCATCGGGATAGATGATGAACGGATGGACGATGTCGCCTTCTTCCATCCTGTAGAAATCGTTGATATCGCCCTTGAGTATATTTCCCAAATCGGTCAGCTTTTCCGAAGAAAGGCCATTTTCGACCAGGTCGGCCGCGAAAACGATGGGACCCAGCAACCTCCCGCCCGGGGGGAGCGTGTCCTTGACGATGCTTAGGCGTCCTTCTCCGCGCGTATCGGCAGGTACGGTGGCTATCACATAGCGAAGGACGATCTCACCTTCGGGAAGTGCCTTCAGTCGCTCCGGCGGGATGGTTATCTTTACGGCGGCAGGCGGCTCGCCGACGGCGGTCCAGCTATCGTCGTCCGCTACCTCATCGTTGAAAAGTATCTGCCACTCGTCCTTGGGTCCGGGCTCGACGTTGGAGTCACCTGGCCACGGCGACCACAGGGGGATGGTGACGTTCAGTCCCTCTTCATAGGCACTGAGAGGAATGGTTTGATCGACGAGACCTTCCACGAGCGGCGGCGCGAGATCGACGTATTCGTCGGCGAGCGTCTTGGCCTTCGGGTCTTTCCAGTGATACAGGCCAGAAAAAACGTGCTTGCGCTGCGGAGACGCATGGGATGTGTTCGGCATGATCCGACTCCTTTCGATTGGGTGAGCTTCCTCCGGCGCACGCTGTCCTGCGACGCCGGAGCACGCAGCCTAAAACGGGATCGCTGCCTTGCGAATACCCCGTTAGTCGTAATCCCGAATCATTTCACGCGCATTTCACCTGGCATCACATAGCACATGCCCCGTGGTAGAGCTTCCGGTCCGGACGCCGGGTGGTTTTCCCGCATGCCTGCGATGAGCGGCGATTTTAGGACTGCGCCCTATGGATGCAGCCCGCTGTCGGTCTTCTAATGGCATGTCTTCGAAAACACCTATCGCAACGTGACGATTCCGCCCTTGCAAGGGCGGGCCCCCGCGCTGCGCGCCTCCATAAGGACCGAGCCATGAACCGACTACCCATGACCGCGCCTCCGGCGCGCATCGCATTGGCCATCGCCGCTGCGATGGCCGCCCATGCCATGCCAGCGAAAGCGGGCGACCTTAGCGGGCCCGGGCAAACGGCGACCGTAACGGCGTCCTCGCCGGTCGAGAGCTGGACCGTCAGCGACGGTGCTCAACTCAATGTGCTCGGCGGAACGACCGGCCAAGTGACCGCACGTTCGGCAACCATCATCATGGATGGCGGTACGACGATCACGGCCGGGCGCCGGGATGCGTTGAGCCTCGCCAACGGAAGCACGGCCAACATTTCCGACTCGAGTCTCACCAGTGCCAGTCGCTTCGGCATCAGCTTTGCCGACGTCGGCGGCGCGGGGAGCGGCCGTGTGTCTACCGCCAACGTCGTCAACAGCGTCGTCCAAGGGGACGGCGCCGCCGTGAACGTATCCAATGGTGGCCAGCTCACCGTGTCCGGCGAGCGAAGCCGGCTCACGGGCACCGGTTCCGGCATCGTCTCCGGTTTTGCAGAAGGCGCGGCAGGCGTCAGCTTGATCGACGGCTCGGTACGGCTGCTCGATGGGGCGACCGCACGGGGTGCCGGCAACGGTATCGCGGTGTATCTCGACGCCCGTACGGTCGGCACGCAAGGACGTTCCATCGTCGTTTCCGATGCCACGGTCGAAGGGACCGCGGGCGCAGCGATCGCGGTGCGCTCGGGTGCGGTGCCGACGGATGTCGGCATACTCGTTGCCAACGGCGCGCAATTGATTGGAGGCAACGGCGTGGCCCTCGACGTGGGGGATAACAGCTCGGCCTCGATGCGCGTGGGTACCGCGACGATCGTCGGCGACGTGGTCGCCTCGGGAAAGGGCATAGTGAACGTGACGCTCGATGCCGATGGTATCCTGGTCGGCAGGATGAGTTCTGCGAACGATGTCGCGGTCGGCAGCCAAGCCACTTGGACGGTCACCGGCGATTCCGACGTCGGGTCGCTGGCCCTCAACGGCGGCACGGTCGCGTTCGACGAGCGCGGGCCGGCGGCCCCCGCCAGCGTCAGGGTACGCGGCGACCTGGGTGGTTCCGGTGGCACGATCGGCCTGCGCACGGCGATGGACGCCGTCGGCCCGCTGTCCGCGCAGTCGACCGATCGGTTGCTCGTCGAAGGCAACGTCACCACGACCGGCCCGACGCTCATCGAGGTGATTCCCTCGGGAGACGCGATCGAAACCGATGCCAACGGCAACGGCGTCGTCGACGCCAACGAAGGCATCTCGCTCGTGCAGGTCGGAGGCGACTCGCGCGCCGATGCCTTCGCGCTCAAGGGCGGTTATGTGGCGATCGGCGGTTACCAGTACCGACTGCACGCCTTTGGCCCTGGCCAGGCCGATCCGGCGCAGAACGCCCTGTCGAACGGTTCGCTGAACTGGGACTATCGGCTCGGTAACGCGGGTTGCACCGAAGCGGGCTGCGGACCGGTGACGCCTCCGCCGCCGTGCGAAAACGAACCTTGCGAGCCCGTCGATCCGCCCGTCGATCCGCCGGTGGTCGTTCCGCCGGAGCGTGACGCCGTCGTGCCTCAGCTGCCTTCGTACCTCTCCGCGCCGGCGGCCCTGTTGACCTACGGCGACATGCTCAACGACGGCTTGCGCCAGCGCCTGGGGGATATCCGCAACGGCGAATCCGGCGCACCGCTCGGCGGCGAGGTGTTCGCCCGCTTCCTGGGCGGGCAGCTCCGTTACGAATCCAATCGTTCCTTCCGCGATTACGGTTACGACTTCGACCAGCAGGTGAACGCCCTGCAGATCGGCGGCGGCCTGGTGTCGCTCGATGGCGACAACGGCACGCTGCGCGTCGGCTGGGCGCTCGATCGGGGCACGACGCGCGTATCGCCCCAGGCCGTCGACGGCGACAGCTCCACGAAGTACCGGGCGACCGGAGGCACGGCCTGGGTGACCTGGCAAGCGGGCAACGGCTGGTGGGTGGATGCGGTGGTATCCGGCCAGCGCTATCGCGGCGATGTGGCCACGGACATGCGTGGTTCGAACGTGGCGCGCATCCGTGCCACCGGGACCACGATGTCCGCGGAGGTAGGCAAGCCGTTCGACGTGGGCGGGGGTTGGGTGATCGAGCCGCGCGCACAGGTGAAGTACCAGACCCTGCGCTTCGCCGACTTTGCCGACGCCGACGGTCTGACGGTGAATCTCGGCACGGCGCGCCAGACCGGCGCCCGCATCGGCGCCCTCGTGAGTCGCATCGCCAACCCGCGCCTGATGCCGTACGCGCGCCTCGACCTCACGCACACGAGCAACGGCGATCCGTCGGCCGACGTGAGCAGCGAGGCCTGGAACGTGAGCGATCGCTTCGGTTCGGGACGCGTGGGCAATGCGGTTCGCGTGGCCGCCGGTGCCACCAGCCAGCTTACCCCGCACGTGCAGTTGTATGGCGAAGGCACCTATCAGCGGTTCGTCGGCAGCTACGGCCTGCGCGGCTGGGCCGGCAACCTGGGCGTGCGCGTCACGTTCTGAGGTCTCCTGCCTTCGGCCCCGGCCTCCCTCTTGCGGAGGCCGGGGCCCTAAAGGCGTTCCTTGCCTTTTCGATACCACCCTGACTACCGGCCGCATCCGGGCGCCATGAGCTTGTCGATCGCTACGGATTCTCCCCTAATCCGTAGTCCTTCCCTGGGTATCCTCGCTCTTCCGGTAGCCGCGAGTGGTATCGAGGTTTCAAGTTATCGTGTTGGTTTGATTGGGAAAATATGCCGGTGGTTGTAGGCGCGCGTGTCCATAATCGGACGAAACCGGATGGGCTCGCGTGCGTGTCGAGATACATGCCGCATCCCTTGGAGGTTTAGCTGTCCGGAACCGGACAACCGGCGCTCGCGGCACGTCCATCTTTAGCGAACGGCGACGATCCATAGCGCGGCGCCCTGCGCCGGCTCGACGTTCCACGACACGTCATACGTGCCCGCCTGGTTCACCTGCTTCCAGGCGACCACGCCCTGTACGCCGCTCTCGTCGGGCAGGCGCGTGAATTCGTCGATGGTGGTGAAGCCGTTGCCGGGCGTGACGCTCATGCGCTTGACGCCGCCGTCGCCCCACCAGAACGCCAGGAGGGTGGCGGGCCCGTCCACGGTGATGGAGCCGCTGCGCATCGCGTTGGACGAAGGCGCGTAAACCTGTACGACCTTCGGCGGCTGCGTCGCGTGCATGACTTCCACGAAGGGCAGCGACAGTTCGCCGCGTGCGTTGCCCGGCTTGTCGAGTCTCACGCTGTGCCCGGGGCCGCCCTTGCCGCCGATGGCGTAGTACGCCTTGACGTTGAAAGCGTCGTAGCCCTCGTAGGTCACCGCCTTGCCTAGCGGCTTCCAGAGGTTGCCGTAGTTGTCCGTCGGCCGCGCGTCGTTGCTCGCGTAGCCGGCGTTGAAGACGATGAAGACGCTGCCGCTTTCGTTCGTGCCGATGGCCGGGGTGACGACGGGGTTCGTGCCCAGCCCTTCGGGTTGCCCCACGAAAACGTGCGCTCCCAGCGCCGGCGGCGGACTGGCCGCGGGCGACGGCGAAGCGAGGGCAATCGCGGCAAGAAACGCGTTCAAGCGCATGATTTTCTCCAAAAGGCATACTTGTCATTCGTGAAGACGTGGATCACGCTGGATGGGTGCACGCGAACGTGCAGGGGCCTCGCACGTGACGGACGAAACCGACTTCCTCGAGTTGTACGGCAAGCTGCGCCTGCGGCCCGATTGCTCATTGGATGAATTCCGCCTGGCCTACCGTCGCTACGTCGGCCAATGGCACCCCGATCGCCGCCGTGGCCCCCGTGCCCAGAAGCTGGCGGCTTCGCGCCTGCAGCGGGTCATCTCGCAGTACGACGCGGCCATGGCCTTCCATCGCCGTCATGGCCGCTTGCCCGGCGCGGGATTCGGCGCGGCGCCCATGCGGACTCCGGCGGCGGTCATCGGTTCCGCGGCTCCGGTGAAGGTGTCGGTGCTCGAACGTCGGCAACGCATGCCGAAGCTGTTCCTGCCGCTTGCCGCGATCGCGCTGATCGCGCTGGCATATCCGTTGCTGTCGCCCGGAACGAAGCCGGCCGTCGATCCCGGTGCCGACGCGGGCGACATCACGGCACCCGCCCAGGACGTGCCGGCCACGGGCGAGCTGAGCCTGGGCATGTCGATGGACGAGGTACGTGGCCTCGAAGGCGAACCCACGCGCCGGGGCGAAGAACGCTGGGAATACGGTGCGTCGTGGGTCGGTTTCGAAAAGGGCGCCGTCACCGACTGGTACAGCTCGCCCTGGCAGCCGCTGCACGTGGCCAGCGCGCACGCGCCGCGTTGATTCAGCGGGCGCCACGACCGAACAGCACCACTTCCACCGTCTCGATCAGGATCACCAGGTCGAGGAACAGGTTGTGGTTCTTCACGTAGAAGAGATCGTATTTCAGCTTCTCGGCGGCGTCTTCCTCGGACGCGCCGTAGGGATAGCTCAGCTGCGCCCAACCGGCGAGGCCCGGCTTGATGCTGTGGCGCAGGCCGTAGAAGCGGATCTTGGTTTCCAGGTCGGATACGAACTGCGGCCGTTCCGGGCGCGGTCCGACGATGCTCATGTCGCCGCGGATCACGTTCCACAACTGGGGCAGTTCGTCGAAGCGCAGCTTGCGGCAGATGCGGCCCACGCGGGTCACGCGATCGTCCTTCGCCGAGGCCCAACGAGCCACGCCGTCCATCTCGGCATCCGTGCGCATGCTGCGGAACTTGTACAGCCAGAACGTGGCGCCGTTTTCGCCGACGCGCTCCTGGCGATAGAAGATCGGCTGCCCGCGCCCGGATTCGACGCGGATGGCAAGTGCCACGCCGAGCATGATCGGCCAGCAGAGAAGGGCGATCGCCAGCGACGCGCCGATGTCGAAGGCGCGCTTGACGAACAGCGCCAGCGGCGAAGCGTTGAAACCGCCGGAAAATACCAGCCACGACGGATCGAGCATGGTCAGCTGCACGCGGCCGGCCTCGCGCTCCACGAAGGTGGTGAGGTCGGTGATCTGCACGCCGAGCTGGCGGCAAGCGAGCAGGTCTTCCATCGGCAGGCTGCCGCGGCGGTCGTCCACGCCGACGACGATCTCGTCCAGCCGCTCGCGGCGAGCGAGTTCGGCGAGCGACGTCTCGCGCGGTATCAGGAACTCCTTCGGCACCAACGGCGTTTCGTTAACGCCGGTCACGTAGCCGACCAGGCAAAAACCGCGACGGTCCGAGCGGCGGCGCATGCGCGTGTGGATCTGCTGCGCACGCTGGCCGGCGCCCAGCACCACCACCCTGCGCTTGAGCGCATCCAGTTCCACCAGCCGCATGAATAACCCGCGGAACGCGGCGGTGGCGATGAAGCCGATGAGCAGCGCCATGCCGAGCACGCCGCGTCCGACATAGGCCTGCGGAATCACGTAGTAGCCCACCACGAGGGCGAGGCCGCCCAGCCCGAAGGCGATCGCATGGCGGGCCAGCTGCCCGCGCCAGCTCATGCGCAGGTTCGCGCGGTATTCGCCCAGTGCGGCCATGCCGAGGAAGATGACCACCGCGAACATGACGGCGCGTGCGACGAGCAGGCCGTGGGACGCGGTCTGGTCTTCCGGCGCGGGCGCGAAGCGGATCAGGGTGGCCAGTTGCAGCGATACCGCCAGCAACATGAGCTCGCAGGTCGCGAGCAGGGTGATCCATCGCAGGATCGGTTGCCGGAACAGGCGAATCATCGGTGCGTCCCCCACGGTGTCGTCGCCACGTTAGGTGCGCGGTGGGCGGGTGTCGATGTGCCGAAGCGGGTGCCGTAAGGCTAGGCCGTTCGGGTGTAAAGCCCGCGTTGCATGGTGGTGCGCATGGCACGCGAGGAGGCCGATCGCCTCGCCGGCTTTCACATCAGTCCCGTCTCGCCGAGCAGCTCGCGCAAGCGGTCGGCCAGGCGCAGGCTCAGCGCGATGAGGGTGAAGGTGGGAAACGCCCAGCCGCCGGTGGGAAACGTCGAGCTGCCGGCCACGTGCAGGTTGCCCACCCCGTGGACCTTGCCTTGCGGATCCACCACCCCTTGCGCAGGCGATTCGGCCATGCGCGTGGTTCCCATGTGATGCGCGGTACCGTGCACGCCCGATGTCGCACCGTCGTCGTGCAGCCAGGCCGATGGCTCGAAATACCCGCCGCAGGCCTTGGCAAGGCAGGGTCCGGCGACGGCGGTGAGCGTGCGCCACGTATGGCGATCCAGGTCGCCGAGGCGCCAATCCACCTGCACCTTGCGCAGTCCGAGTGCGTCGCGTTCGTTGCCGAGGGTGATGCGGCTGTCGCGATTCGGCGCCTGCTCGAAAAATCCGACCAGGTCGACGCGGTCGCTGGGTACGGTGGGGCGATCGTTGAGCTTCTGTCCGACGGCACGGATCACGTCGCCGATGTGCAGGCCCAATCGCATCGCGCTTACCGCGAGGCCCTGCGGCACCGCGACGGCGCCACTGGGCCCGTTCTGCAGGGCGGCGCAAAGCCGGGCCTCGAGCAGCGCGCTTTCCTCGCGCGAGGGCGGGCGCAGCGCGGCACGCACGTCGCGCAGGGCACGGATGCCGCGAGGTATGTCGCCTTCGACCGCGAAGGGATGCACGCGCCCGTTGAGCATGCGGTGCCGCCGTTGCGCTTCGGTGGCGAGGCCTATTTCGGCGGCGATCGGTGCCCGCACCTTTCCGACGGTACGCTCGTAGGGCCGCGTGAGGCGGTCGGGCTCGGGCGAATGCACGCTGCCGATCGTGCCGCTGGGATGATCCATGAAATAACGTCCGACCAGATCGCGATCGTTACCCAGGCCCTGTGGCGCCACGTTGTCGGAGAGCAACAGGATGCGTGCGTTCTCGATGCCGCCGGCGGCCAGTACGTAGTGGCGCGCACGTACGCGGCCTCGGCGGCCGTCGATCGAACCAATGCGCAGGGCGGTGACGGCGGTCGCGGACGGGTTGGCATCCAGTTCCATCGCGTTGGCGTGGAGGAGCACGGTGACGTTCGGCTGCGCGCGCAGCTCGTCGCGGTAGCCGTCGCCGAAGTTGATCGGGCTGCGTGCGAAGATGAAATTGACCATCGCCTCGGGATCGAGGTCGAGCAGCTTGCGCGGGGTGGGGCCATCGAAGCTGCCCGGCCCGAAATCGTGCGAAGGATCGATGCGGCAGAAATCGCGGGCCATCTCGTACCATGGCGCGAGGTCGGCGTATCGCAGCGGCCAGCCGCTGTCGGGCACCCAATCGCGCGGCTCGAGGTCGCTGTCGGCGAAGGGAATGCAGCCGCCGCCCCACAGGGTGCAACTGCCGCCGAGCACGCGCATGCGCGCGGTGCCGGCGTCCAATGCATAGGGGCCTACCGAGCGGCCGTCGTAAAGTGCCTGGCTGCTGTCCTCGCCCGCCAGGCCGCCTCCTTCGATCAGGCATACGCGTAGGCGGCTGCCGTCGAAGGCACGCGCGATGGCGATGCCCGCCGGACCGGCCCCGACGATGCAGAGGTCGGCCTCGTGCTCGTCGGGTACCGAGGGGTCAAGGTAATCCAACAGCACGGTGTTCTCCCAGGGACGAATGAGCTTCGGCGGGGGCCATCGTCGGCCTGCCGTAATACGCCAGGTACCAGTCGACGAAGCGGCGCACGCCTTCCTCCACGTCGACGCGCGGTTCGTAGCCGGTGTCCTCGCGCAGCGACGCGATGCTGGCTTCGGTATCGGGTACGTCGCCGGCCTGCAGGGGCAGCAGTTCGAGCGTCGCCTTGCGCCCGAGGCATGCCTCGAGCACTTCGATGTAGCGCAGCAGTGCCACCGGCCGTTCGTTGCCGATGTTGTAGATGCGGTACGGCGCCACGCCGCTGGATCCGGGATCGGGCGCATCGCCGTTCCAGCGCTCGTCGGCCGACGGTATGCGATCGAGCGCGCGCAGCACGCCTTCGACGATGTCGTCCACGTAGGTGAAGCTGCGCTTGTGGCGGCCGTGGTTGAACACGGGAAGGGGGTCGCCGGCGAGGATGGCGCGGGTGAACAGGAACAGCGCCATGTCGGGGCGTCCCCAGGGGCCGTACACCGTGAAGAAGCGCAGGCCGGTGCAGGGTAGGCCATAGAGGTGCGCGTAGCTGTGCGCCATCTGTTCGTTGGCCTTTTTCGACGCCGCGTAGAGCGTCAGGGGATGTTCGGTCGGCTGCCGCTCGCTGAAGGGCATGTGGGTGTCGGCGCCGTAGACCGAACTGGTCGAGGCGAACACGAGGTGCTCCACGCCGTGATGGCGGCACCCCTCCAGAACGTGCAGGAAGCCGGTGACGTTGCTGGACACGTACACGTGCGGATTCTTCGCCGCGTAACGCACGCCGGCCTGCGCGGCGAGGTTGACCACGCGTCGGGGCCGATGGACGGCGAAGACCTGCTCCACCGCGTCGCGGTCGGCGAGGTCGGCATGCACGTGGGTATAACGCGGGTGATGCCGAAACCGTTCGAGCCGCGCCTTCTTCAGCCCCACGTCGTAGTAGTCGGACAGGTTGTCCAGGCCCACCACGTCGTCGCCGCGCTCGAGCAGGCGCATGGCGAGGTGCGATCCGATGAAGCCCGCCGTACCCGTCACGAGCACCTTCATGGCATCACCGCGTCAGAGCCGACCGTCCACCGCGTCCCGCGGCAGCACGTACTTCACGTCGTAGACCAGCGACACGGGCTTGCCGAACGCGCGGATGCCGTCCGGGCCCATCTGGACGAACTGCGTATGGCCCACGGCCACCACCACCGCGTCGTAGACCCCGCGTTCGGGGGCGTCGATCGGGCGTATGCCGTACTCGTGGACGGCCTCGTCGGCCTGCACCCAGGGATCGTGGACATCGATGCCGACGCCGTAGCCTTCCAGCGCGTGCACGATGTCGACCACGCGGGTATTGCGCAGGTCGGGACAGTTTTCCTTGAAGGCCAGGCCGAGGATCAGCACGCGCGCCTTCACCGGGTTGATGCCCTTGCGCACCATGAGGCGCACGACCTCGCCGGCCACGTAGGGACCCATGCCGTCGTTGGTGCGCCGCCCGGCGAGGATCACGTCGGGGTGGTGCCCCACCTGCTGGGCCTTGTGGGTGAGGTAGTAGGGATCGACGCTGATGCAGTGGCCGCCCACCAGGCCGGGCCGGAAGGGCAGGAAGTTCCACTTGGTGCCGGCGGCTTCCAGCACCTCCAGCGTGTCGATGCCCAGCTTGTTGAACAGGATGGCCAGATCGTTGACCAACGCGATGTTGAGGTCGCGCTGGGTGTTCTCGATGACCTTGGCCGCCTCGGCCACGCGGATCGAGCTGGCCTGGTGCGTGCCGGCGACGATCACCGAGCGGTACAGGCGGTCCACGACGTCGGCCGTGGCCGGGGTGGAACCCGAGGTGACTTTGAGAATTCCCGTAACCCGGTGCGCCTTGTCACCCGGATTGATCCGCTCCGGGCTGTAGCCGGCGAAGAAGTCCTGGTTGAACTTCAGGCCCGATTCGCGCTCGAGGATCGGCACGCAGATCTCTTCGGTGCAGCCGGGATACACGGTGGATTCGTACACCACGATGTCGCCGCGCTTGAGCACCTTGCCGATCGTGGCGCTGGCTTTTTCCAGCGGCCCGAGGTCGGGGCGCTTGGCCTCGTCGATGGGTGTGGGCACCGTGACGATGTAGATGTCGCACTCGGCCAGTTCGCCGATGCCGGAGGAGAATTTCAGGAGTTTCGCTGCGCGCAGCTCGTCGCCGTCCACTTCCAGGGTGGCGTCGCGACCTTCGCGAAGCTCGTCGATGCGACGGGAATTGATGTCGAATCCGAGGGTTGCGTAGTGCTTGCCGAATTCCACGGCGAGCGGCAGGCCGACATAACCCAGGCCCACCACGCCGACGCGCAACGTTTCCAGGGCGCGCGAATCGCAAGGCCCGATGGCAACGTACGGTTGCGATGTCGCAATCGGCTCGCGCGTGGTCGCGCTGCCGTCGGTACGGCGGCTGGGAGTGTCCATGCCCGCTTCCTACCCCTGGTCGGCTGTCGAATAGCCCCGGCGAGGGGCAGGAAAAGCGTATCAACGCTTCCGGGATTTGCCTGTACCGCTTATGGGGATTGGCCGAATGGCCGATGCGACGAAGACTGAACGAGTGTCGGCGAAACGTGAACTTGGCGTTTACAACGCCTTGTCCCCGCGATATGTTTCCTCGGCCTCGTCCATTCGGACGATGTTCGAAACACCGCATAGCGAATTGGTCCACTCATGTCCGCGCGAACCTACATCGGCTCTGTGCGCGTGGCCTTGCTGGACGATCATGCGCTCGTCCGGAAAGGGCTCGTCGCGCAACTCGAAAAATCGCCCTCGATCATCGTCGTGGGCAGCCACGGCAGCAGCAAACCCTTCCGTGCGTTGCTTGCCGCCATGCCGGTCGACGTGGCGCTGATCGACTACTCGCTCTCGCGCGACGACATCGACGGCGTCGCCCTGGTCAAGCAGATCCGCGCCGCGCATCCGCGCGTGAAGATACTGGTGGTGTCCGCCCACGAGGAGGGGCTGGTCGTGCAGCGACTGCTGCAGGCCGGTGCCGACGGCTTCGTGGCGAAGAGCCAGGATCCCGACGACGTGATACGGGCGATCGACGCGGTCATGACCGGCCAGCGCTACGTGTCGTCGTCATCGCAGCACACCGTGGCGCCGGCGTCCCTCGCCCCGCTTTCGCCCAAGGAAACCGAGGTGGTGCGCTGCCTGCTCGAAGGCAAGGCGGTGTCGGAGATCGCCCGGAAGTTCGATCGCAGCGTGAAGACCATCAGCGCGCAGAAAAGCGCGGCCTATCGGAAACTCATGATCGCCAACGACGCCGAGCTGTACAAGCTCAGCGCGCACATCCTCGGACAAGGCGGTAGCCAGACGTGAGGAGAATGCTGGCCAGGATGGCTCTCGTGGCATCCCTCCTCTGCGTCGCACCCTTCGCCTGGTGCGCGAACGCCGCGCCGCCCGATTCCGAAACCCTGCGCCGCTGGGTGGCGGCGCATCCCGTGGTGCGTGTGGCGATCGACCCGCAACAGGGCTCGGAGATCTCCAGCGGCAACGTCAATCCGCTGATCTCGGGTTACCTCGAGCTGACCGCGAAGAAGGCCGGTGTCAGGCTGGACCCGGTGCGCACGGCTTCGTGGGACGATTCGGTGAAGGCGTTCCTCGACGGTCGCGTCGACCTCCTGCCATCCACGAACGACCGGATGCTGGCGGACGTCGCGGGCAAGGCGCTTCTTTCCGCGCCGATCTACGAAGGGCGGACGCTGATCATCGCCCGCACGGTGGGGCCGCCACGCCTGAACGTGCGTGACCTCGACGGCCTTCGGGTGGCCTACAAGGGCGGCGGAGCCTATGACGCCTGGCTGGCCCGCGAGCATCCCTCGGTGCGCCGGTTGCCGCTGGCCGACCTGCACCAGGTGCTGGTGGCGGTCGAAAGCGGTATCGCCGACGTGGCGATCGGTGCCGACGTGTCCTTCGGCCCCATCCTGCGTCGCGATTACGCGGTGAGCCTGCGGGTCGCCGGCGACATACCCGAATTCCCGGTGACGGTGCGCGTGGCGGCCCACCCCGACCAGCCCGAGCTGGTGGCGCTCATCGAGAAATCGCTTCGCAGCATCGGCCCGAAGGAAAACCAGCAGGTCATCGAGCGGTGGTTGCAGTTGGCCTACCTGCGCCCGCCGACGCTCACGCAGGTGCTCGCCACCTATGGCGTCGAGATCGGGCTGGCCCTGGCCCTGGTGGCCATGCTGCTGTTCGCCATGCTGCAGATGCGCCGCGCGCAGCTTGCCTCCCGGCGCAGCGAGCGACAGAAGACCATGCTGCTGGCGGTGATGAGCCACGAGGTCCGCAATGCCGTCAACGCCGTGGCGTCGTCGGTCGATCTGCTGGCCCGCATGCCGGGCGAGGGTTCGCGTCGCGACCTGTTGGCCATCGCCGTGTCCGGCAGCCGCAACCTCCAGAATCTCCTGAAGAACGCCCTCGACTTCTCGCGCGACGAAGCCTCGGGTTTCATCCCCGACCTGGGACCGTGCGACGCGTACGCCGTGGCGCGCGACGTGATCGAGGCTCACCGCGGTGCCATCGAGGCGCGTGGCGTGGCGGTCAAGCTCGACCTGCCCATGGGGCCGCTGCCATGGTTGCTGCTCGACGAGACGCGGCTGCGCCAGGTCATGGACAACCTCGTGGGCAACGCGGTCAAGTTCACTACCGAAGGCCACGTGGGGCTCGCGATCTGGCAGAGCGTCGACGAGTCGTCCGTGGAAGAGATCCGCCACGTATACGTGGAGGTGTTCGATACGGGCGAGGGCATTCCCCTCGATCGCCAGCGGGAGATCTTCCGGCCTTTCGGCCAGGCGCATGGGGGGCTGTCCCGACGGCTGGGCGGCACGGGGCTGGGGCTTCCCATCTGTCGCGAAATCGTCCGCCAACTGGGCGGCACGCTGGCGTTGTCCTCCGACGCCGGGGTAGGCACGACCGTGCGCGTGGTGTTGCCGACCAGCCTCGTGCCCGCGCCGGCCGACATCGCCGCCGACGGCACCGCGGAAGCCGATGCGCCGCTGGGCGTGGTGCTGCTGGTGGAGGACCATCCCGCGAACCGGCAGATCCTCGCCGCTCAGTTGCGCTACGTCGGCTACGACACCGTGGCGGTCGATCGCGGCCAGGCGGCCATCGACGTGTTCGAACCGGGCCGCTTCGACGCGGTGCTGCTCGACTGCGAATTGCCCGACATGCACGGTTACGACGTCGCCGTGGAGCTGCGGGCGCAGGAGTCGGCGATGCCCGGCATTCGCACCCGCTTCGTCGCCGTGTCGGCCAGCAGCGGCGACGACCACGTGCGCCAGTGCGAGGCATCCGGCATCGACGTGGTGCTGGGCAAGCCGCTGTCGTTGACGGCGTTGCGCGATGCCCTGGCACGGTCGGAAGACCACGCCGCGGCACGCGCGGTCTTTCGCAAGGAATCGCTCTCCGACCTGGGGAAGCTTCGCGAAGCGCTCGCTTCGGGCGATGGCGACCTCGCGCTTTCGCTGGCCCACCGCATGCGTGGCAGCGCACTCGTCTTCGGCGCGTATGGCCTGGCCGGCGAACTCGCGCGGCTGGAGGCGGCGTTGTCGGATCGCAGCGCGGGCGTCCCCGCGGTCGACGAGATCGTGCAGCGCGTGGCCGCTCGCCTTTGACGGCATGACACCCTTTAAACGGGGCGGGGTGTACCCATGTCGATCAGGTTATCCATCCACCCTGGAGGCGACACCATGTCAGGCATCAACGCATCCGCAAGCGGCACGTTCAAGATCGGCGGCGACCTCGAGGTCAACCGCCTGGGTTTCGGCGCCATGCGCATCACCGGCGAGGGCATCTGGGGCGAACCGAAAGACAAGGGCAGGGCATTGCAGACCTTGCGCCGGGTTCCCGAACTGGGCATCAATTTCATCGATACGGCCGATAGTTATGGGCCTTTCGTCAGCGAAGACCTGATCCGCGAAGCCTTGCATCCGTATGACAAGTCCGGCGTGGTCATCGCCACCAAGGGCGGCCTCACCCGGCATGGGCCCAACATCTGGATGCCGTTGGGACGGCCGGAGTACCTGCGCCAGTGCGTGCTCATGAGCCTGCGCCGCCTGGGCGTGGAGCGCATCGACCTGTGGCAGCTGCATCGCATCGATGCGAAAGTGCCCCAGGACGAACAGTTCGGCGTGATCCGCGACATGCAGAACGAGGGCCTGATCCGTCACGTCGGGCTTTCCGAGGTGAACGTCGACGAAATCAAGGCGGCGTCGAAGTTCTTCAAGGTCACCACGGTGCAGAACCTCTACAACCTCGGCAATCGCCAGAGCGAGGCGGTGCTGGATTACGCGACCGAAAACGGCATCGGCTTCATTCCCTGGTATCCGCTGGCGGCGGGGGAACTGGCGAAGGAAGGCTCGGTGCTGTCGAAAATCGCGCGAAAGCTCAACGCGTCCAACGGTGAGGTGGCCCTGGCGTGGTTGCTGAAGCGTTCGCCGGTGATGCTGCCGATCCCGGGCACGGGCGACCCGGCTCACCTGGAAGAGAACGTGAAGGGAGCCTCGTTGCAGTTGTCCGACGAGGATTTCCAGGCCTTGGAGCACGCGGCGAAGTAACCCTTGGCCGGATTCGCCGATGCGATCGGCGTCCACCCTTTCGGGAGCGGGCTTGGAGAAGCCTGGCTACCGGAGCGGTGGGAGTCGGTCGCATCGGGAATCAGGGTTGGAACCGAGGCTGTCCCGCGCGATGCGCACGTGCTTCATAGAGCTCGCCGTCGGCGGCCGCCAAGGCCTCATCCAGCGACATCCCGGCCCGTTTCAACGCGGCCCCCAGGGTAAACGCGATCGGTGCCGCCGCCGCATCGGCGCGCAATCGTTCGAGTACCTGCTTCATCGCCGCGTCGTCCGCGTCACGCACCACCACGAGGAATTCGTCGCCTCCCAGGCGCACCACGGCGTCGCCGTCGCGCACGCGATCGCGCAGGAATACCGCGATGCCTACCAGCACGTCGTCGCCGCGCTGGTGACCGTAGGTATCGTTGACCGCCTTGAAATGATCGAGGTCCACGGCGACGAAGCCCAGCGTCTCGCCACCCGTCGTTTCCTCGAGTTGGGCGAGGTAGCGCCGGTTGAAGCAGTGCGTCAGCGGATCGCGCACCGACCACTCGCGTAGCTGGCGCTCCTGTCGCGACTGCTCGGTGATGTCCTGCGCGTGGCCCAGCACGTAGCGATCTTCGTCGTCGTCGTCGATCACGTTGTGATACGCCCATATGCGCAGGTCACCGTTCGCCGCGCGCAGTTCCAGCCGCCCCGAATCGGTGCCCCGTGCCGCGATGCGTTCCAGGTAGGCGGCGAAGGAAGCGTGGTTCTCCTCGCGCATGAAATCGGTCATGGGTCGGCCCAGCAGGTCGGCCAGGGGATACCCCAGCGAGCGCGCGGCGGCGGGATTCACCGACAGGAGGGTGCCGTCGAGGTCGTGGGTGCAGATCAGTCCGAGGCTGTAATGGAAGAGCTGCCGGAAACGGCGCTCGCTGTTTTCCAGCGAGCCGATGACCCGGCGCAGCTCTTCGTTGGCTTGGGCACGCGTCTGGGTATGGCGCAGGCCACGTTCCGCGGCCACTTCGCGTGCGAGGCCGGCGCTGCGGTCCAGGGCGTCGGCTCGCTGGGTGAGCGCCAGGCCCGTGATGCGACCGAGCAGGGTGAGGATCTCTCGCTGGTGCGGATCCAGTTCGCGCGGAACGTGGTCGAGCACGCACAGCGTACCGATGCCCGAGCCCTCGTCGAGGGCGATCGGCATCCCTGCATAGAAGCGCACGTTCGGGGTCTCCTCCACCAGGGGATTGTCCGCGAAGCGTTCGTCTCGCGCGGCATCGCCGACCTCGAGCAGGTCGTTGCCGCGTATCGCATGCGAACAGAAGGCGATATCGCGAGGTGTTTCCTGCACGCCCTCCAGACCCAGGTTGGCCTTGAACCACTGGCGGTCGCGATCCACGAGGCTGATCAAGGCCATCGGGGTGCCGGTCACCATGGATGCGATGCGGGCGATCGCGTCGAACAGGGGCTCCGGCGCCGTGTCGAGCACCGCCAGGGCGTGCAGGCGCTCCAGGCGCTGCGCTTCGTCGGGGGGCAGGGGCGCGGCGGGCATCGCGACTCCTCGGGTCGTCCCGGCCACTTCAGGAAACCCCATGTGGTCGGTGCGTGAAATCCGCCGGAAACGTGCCCTCAGTGCAGCTTCACCGGGGGCAACGTGGTGTTGCGCAGGCCGTCGGCCATCCATAGGGCGACGGCGCGGGGCCAGCCATGCAGGGTGACGCGGTGCATGAACTGCAAGGACACGTAAAGCAGCTTGGCGACCCATCCGCGCATCGGGATCACGCCATGGCCCTTGCCGCCCGAGGGCACCTCGCCCGTGGCCTGGCGAACGCCGAGGGACACCAGCGTACCCTTGGAGCGATAGGCGAAAGGCTCGACGCGTTCGCCACGCAAGGCGCGGGGCAGGGCATGCGCGAGGTATTCGGCCTGCTGGCGTGCCGCCTGGGCGGTGGGCGGCACGATACCGCCCTCGGCCGACGCGGGCGCGTAGGCGCAGTCGCCCATGGCGTAGATCGCGGCGACGCCCCTTGCGGCGAGCGTGCCATCGACGACGATGCGCCGATCCTTTGACAGCTCGAAGGGACCGAGGTCGCTCACGAAGTCGTGGCCCACCACGCCGGCCGCCCAGACCTGGATGTCGCACTCGATGCGGCTACCGTCCTTGAGGTCGAACACGCCGTGTTCCACGGCGTTCACGCCCACGCCGACGCGCACCGTGACGCCCATGCGTTCGAGCACGCGCCGGGCGGTTTCCGAGGTGCGCGGATCCACGGCGGGCAGCACGCGGGGCGCCATGTCCATCAGGGTGATGTCGAGCTTCGAGGCCGAGTCCAGGCCGCCGTAACGGTGCATGTCGTTGAACGCGTGATGCAGTTCCGCGGCGAGTTCCACTCCGGTGGCCCCGGCGCCGACGATACCCACGCGTATGCGCTTGGACGGATCGCCCGCGGTCCGAAGGGCCAGGGCGAGGATGCGCCGGCGTAGCGCGATGGCCTGCGCCGGACTGTCGAGCATGTCGCAATACTCGAGCACGCCCGGCGTGCCGAAGTCGTTCACCCGGCTACCGAAGGCCAGCACGAGCACGTCGTAATGCAACTCGCGCGGCGGAAGGATGGTTTCGTCGTCTTGGGCCAGGCGGACCGCGTCGAGACGGACGGTCTTGCGTTCGGCATCCACGCGCAGCAAGGCGCCGGGCACGAAGCGGTAGCCGTGCGAGTGGCCGTGCGCGAGAAAGGGCACGGCCTCTTCGCCGTCGCCCAGCAGGCCCGCGGCGAGCTCATGCAGGCGCGGCTTCCAGAAATGGCTGGCGTCGCGATCGACGAGCACGACGTCGAGGTCTTCCCGCTTGCCGAGCCTCGTCGCCAGTTCGATGCCGGCCGCACCCCCGCCCACGATGAGTACGACAGGATTTGTGCTCATGGAATGACCTCCTCGTGAGGAACCATCCAGCCTACGGACGCGCATGTCATCTGTTCGCGAAGGCGCGTTGCCGCAGTCCTCTGACGATTTCGCCTTTGTCGAAAAGCGCTTGATAGCCTGAAAACGCTTTCCGGGCATACCGGTCCATGAGGGGCTGACGAAGTCCCCGCCAAAGGAGTTTTCCATGCGTAGTTTTCGATCCGCCCTCGCCGTCGGCGTACTGGGCCTGCTTCCCGCCGTGTCCATCGCGCAGGACGCGTTCTTGCCCTGGATCGTCCATGCGGGCGCGCACGAGGTGAGCCCCCAGTCGAATACCGGCCGCCTGGCCGGCATGCGCTCCAGCACGAGCAGCGACAGCCGACCCACGATCAGCCTGGAATATCGTTTCACGCCGGCCTGGAGCGTGGAACTGCTGGCGGCACTGCCTTTCCGCCACGATGTTCGCCTCGACGGGAGCAAAGCCGTTTCCGTGAAGCAGCTTCCGCCGGTCGCGGGGGTGAACTACCGCTTCATGCCGGACCGGGTCGTGTCGCCGTTTGTCGGCGTCGGCGTCAACCGCACGCACTTCTTCAGCGCGCATGGCGAGAATGCCCTGGAGGGCGCGCGCGTGGACGTGGGCGACACCTGGGGCATCGCGTGGCACGCGGGCATCGACGTCGCCCTGAGCGAGCGCCTCGTGTTTACCGTCGACGCACGGCGGCTCGACATCGATGCCAAGGTCAAGGTCGATGGCACGAGGGTGGGCACCGCCCACGTCGACCCCTGGGTCTATGGCTTCAGCTTCGGATACCGCTTCTAGCCGCGATTGTGTTCGGCCACCCGGGGGATGGATACTTCGCCGCTTCTCCCATCCTCCCGGGATCTTCATGGATGCCTTGACTCGCGTCCTCGAGCTGATGCGCATGCAGGGCGTCCTCGACCTGCGCTGCCAGATCGGCGGCACTTTCGATCTCGATCATGACCCGCTGCCGGCTGGCGAGGCACCGTTTCATCTGGTGCTGTCCGGTGCCGGTCGCATCGAGTTGCCCGGCTCGCCGCCGGTGGAGCTGCACGCGGGCGATCTCGTCGTCATGCCACACGGCGCGAGCCATCGGGTGGTCGACGCGGGAGGCGCCACGTCCAGGAACGCGATGGAACTGGACACCTCGGGCCTGATGCCGGTGAGGCGCAACGGCGAGGACGTATCGCTCGACATCCTGTGTGGCCGCTTCCTCTTCGCGCCGGAAGTTTCCCGTTGGCTTTTCGAGTCGTTGCCGCCCGTGCTCCAGGTCAACCTGTCCACGACGCATGGCCTGGAAGCGCTTTCGGGCATCGTGGCGGTGTTCCGCGACGAAGTGGCGAAGCAGCCCCCCGGCGCGATGGCCGTGGTGACGGCGCTGACCCAGGCGCTGTTCGTGTTCGCCCTGCGCGAACACCTCGACGACGCACGGGCCCTGCCGTCGTTTCTCGCGCTCCTCGCCGATCCACGCCTTTCCCGTGCCATGACGGCCATGATGAAAGAGCCCGAGCGCGAGTGGACGGTCTCGTCGCTGGCCGAACATGCGGCGATGTCGCGTGCCACGTTCGCCCGTCATTTCGAAGCCAGGGCGAACATGGCGCCGCACGAGACGCTCACCTTGCTGCGCATGCATCTCGCGGGCGAACTCCTGCGCCGTACCAACCTCAGCGCCGGCGCGATCGCCGACCGCGTCGGCTATCGTTCCGAATCGGCGTTCGGCAAGGCGTTCGTCCGCGCCATGGGGCAGACGCCGGCGCGTTATCGCAGGCAGTGATGCTTGATGCGGTAAACGTGGTTACGGCATCGGCTTGAGCCGTTCCACGGCCGAACATTCCCTGGCGGCTCCGTAACAACTTGCGCATTGACGTGCAATAACCTGCCATCTTAGCCTTTTCGTGGTCGGTGCTGGCCGGCATACAGGGAACAGGGAAAGCATGTTGAAGCAGATTTTTGCGCCTGGACAAGGTGTTGGTGGTCGTGCGCGCCTCTCGTACGTTCTTGGTGCCGTCATGATGCTGGTCGCGCCGCTCATGGCCGCCCGCGCGCAGTCGGTCACCCCCGAAGACGAGTACCGAAAGCTCATCAAGGTGAGTGAAGACATCCAGCCGCTGGGCGATACGCCCTTCGGCGAGCAGATCAGCCTCTACGACGGCACCCTCTCGTTCCACCAGGTGGACGTGACCGTACCGGGTACGGGGCCGACCATCAGCGTGGGGCGCGAATTCACCTTTCACGCCTATAACGATCGTCCCGACCTGCAGAACCTCGCGTTCGGCGATTGGGACATCGATCTGCCGCAGATCGTCACGGCGACCGCCAATCAGAACAACGTGCGTGGCTGGGCGGTCAAAGGCACCAATTCCGGCGCCATCTGTTCCGCGTTCGAGGCGCCGCCGACCGTAGCGCGACCGGTGGGCGATTCGAAGCGTGCCGACTGGGAACCGGATACATGGTGGCAGGGAACCCAGTTGCACATCCCCGGCGCGGGCAGTCAGGAAATGTTGTTCCGCACCTCCGGGACGGCGCCGTCGGTGAACGGTCTGAGCTTTCCCATCGTGACGAAGGGTGACTGGTCCGTGGGATGCCTGGCGCAGGCGAGCAACGACACGACGCACGAGGGCTTCCTTGCCGTCTCGCCCGACGGCACGAAGTACTGGCTGGACCATCTGTCCTATCGCTACATGCCCGCGATGAAGCGCCCCCTTGGATCGTCTTCGGCCAGCGCGGCGGTGCGTACCGATGCACGGCTGACGCCGCTTGTCTCCATCGACGATTCGCTGGTCCGGCGCGAAGGGCGGATGCTCGTGACGAGGATCGAGGACCGGTTCGGAAACTGGGTGAGCTACACGTATAGCGGAGACCTGGTTACCGACATCGTCGCCAGCGATGGTCGTCATGTTGCCATTGCTTACCAGTCGGGGACGCCGCGGGTGGCCAGCGTATCGGTGCAAGGCGGTGCGTCGGGCGTGCGGACGTGGACCTACGGATACGCCTTGTCGAGCCAGAACCCCATGTACCAGATCAACACGCTGACGACGGTGCGACAACCGGACGGCTCGACGTGGTCGCTCAACCTTGATCCGTTCAACTCGGCCGCCGTGGAGACGGTGGATAGCGGATCGTGCAATGCCATCGGTATTCCCGTTAACGCGAGCACGGCGTATACGGCACAGATGACCCACCCCTCGGGACTCACGGGCACGTTTCGCGTGGCGATCACCAAGCGCGGTCGCTCTTACGTTCCCCAACTCTGCGAAGCGGGACCGAATATCGATCCCTTGCCCAATGTTTCGGGGACATGGGCCAGCCTTCCCGATGCTTCCTACGCCGTGTCGCTCACGCAGCGGCAGCTCTCCGGCGCCGGCATCGGCACACTGACCTGGAACTACGCCTACTCGCCGCCGAACGACAGCTGGAACCAGGACTGCGTGGGCGGTTGCGCGTCCACCGTGTGGACCAAGATCACGTACCCCGACGGTCACGCCGAGCGAAGCACGTTCAGCAACAGATATGACTGGACCGAGAGCCTCCTGCAGTCCGAAGAGGTTTTCGACGGCGATGTCGACGTGTCTGCGCGGCGCAGGCTCGTTCAGTACGGTTACGTCAGCCCCAACCCGGGGGTCGACGGCCGTGCTTCGGCCTATCCGACCACGGTGGGCAACGATGACGTGAATCGGATGAATCGCGCGCAGCTTTTGCAGCGGTTTCCGCTGGGAAGCCGTACGACGTACGTCGATAGCGACGCGTTCACCTGGAACGTTCAAGCCTTCGACAGCATGGCACGGGCCAGCCAGGTACAGCGTTACAGCTCCACCGGCTATGGCGTGGTCGAACGCACGACATTTCAGGATGACTATGCGCGCAGCGTGCTGGGTCTCCCTTCGGAGTCGGACAACCTCACCACCGGCGAGACCGTCAGCCACAACGTCTACGACACCAGTAGTCTGACCCTTTCGGAACGCTACCGCTTCGGTCGCAAGGTGATGGGCTATACCTTCAACGCGCAGGGACAGCTAGCGACGTTCACCGACGGTAACAACCACACCACCGGATTGTCGAACTACAAGCGCGGCATTCCACAATCCATCGTCTATCCGGACGGTACGTCGCAGTCCATCGGCGTGAACGACTTCGGCGAGGTAGCTTCCATTACCGATCAGTCCGGGGCGACGACGTCGTACGGCTACGACGCGATCGGACGCGTCTCGAGCATCGGATATCCCGTCGGCGACTCCGTGGCATGGGCGCCGAAGACGTTCGTCTATTCGTACATCGGCGACGCCCGTGGCCTGGGTGGTCCCCATTGGATGCGTCTTGTCACGCAGGGCAATTGGAGCCAGCGTACCGACTACGACGCTTTGCTCAGAGCGAAGACGCTCGGTACGGCGGAGGCCAACAGCGGAGCGGGATACGTATCGTCGCGCACGGATTACGACTGGGCAGGACGCAAGACGTTCCAGTCCTATCCTGTCGACGGGGCACCGGACATCAACGGGATGGTGCTGGGTGTCGTGACGCGATATGACGCCTTGGGGCGTCCGATCCAGCAGTTCCAGGCTTCGGAGTCGGGCGATCTGCTGACGTCGACGTCGTATCCGCAGGGCATGGCGAGGCGGGTGACCGATCCGAAGGGCAATGTCACCACGAGCTACTTCCAGGCATTTGATGAGCCTTCCTACGACAGTATCGTTCGCGTCGAAGCACCGGAAGGTGTCGTTCAGACCATCACGCGCGACGTCTACGGCAATCCGTTGTCGATCGCCCAAGGCGCGGCCGGTCAATCGGTGACCAAGACCATGACCTATGACGGCGAGAAACGTCTGTGCCGTACGTGGGAGCCCGAATCGGGCAGCGAAATCATGGCCTACGACGGTGCGGATAATCTCGCGTGGAGCGTATCCGGCGCGTCGTTCAACGCTGCCGGTTGCGGGCAGGACCAGGTCGCCGACGCGATGAAGACGGTTCGTGGCTACGATGCCATGAATCGCGTGACCTCCGTGGTCTACCCGTCGGGTACCGAATCGAGCACGTTTACCTATGACTCGCGCGGCAATCCCGCGACCGCGACGGCGGGGATGGTCGGTTGGACCTTCGGCCGCAACCGCTTGGGTTTGCTTACGAGCGAGATCCTTTCGGTGGACGGCTGGAGTTGGGGCATTGGGTACGTCTACGATTCGAAGGGTGCCTTGAGTTCGATGACCTATCCCGATGGCGAGTCGGTCGCCTACAGCCCCAACGGCTTAAGGCAGCCTACGCAAGCCGGCAACTACGTCCATGGTGTCGCCTATTTCGCGGACGGTGACGTGAAGTCCTATGCCATGGGCAACGGAGCGCTCTATTCGGCGGACAAGAATGCACGCAACCTGCTTCACAATTTCACCTATGGAATCAGCAGCCCGAACGTGAGCGAGGATTTCGCCTACGACGCCAACGGCAACGTCAGCCAGATCACGGACCAATCGGGTTCGGCGCAACGTACCAAGGCCATGGGCTACGATGGGCTCAACCGGCTCGTGTCCGCCACGGCGGCTCAGCTGTGGGGCACCGAAAGCTACACCTACGACACCCTCAACAACATCCTTACGCTGACCAACGGTAGCGGCACCAACACGTACAGCTACGATGCAAACAACCTGTTGGCATCGATCAGCCGTGCCGGCGCCCAGGTGCACGCGTTCCAATACGACGCCCGAGGGAACACCGTCGGCAAGGACGGGCAGGTCATGAACTTCGACTTCGCCAACCGCCTTACATCGATTTCTGGGAAGGGCACATACACCTACGACGCGGCCGGTCGTCGCGTCAAGAAGGTGACGCCCCAGGGCACGACCTACTATGCCTACAACGCGGCCGGGCAGCTGATGTGGGAGTACGACCCGACCACGACGAACGGCACCGATTACATCTATCTCGGCAAGAAGCTCGTCGCCGACAGGAAGGCGTCGACATCGACGGTCGTGGGGCAAATCGAGGGTCTTACCGGCGACAACACAGCGCTCGTGGGCTGGGCATGTTCCTCCGGCTGGGGGCCGTCGATCGACGTGCATCTCTACGTGGCGGGCGATGCTTCCTCCGGCGGCACGTTCGTCGGTGCCTACCACGCCGACGTATCCAGTGAGGCGGCGGTACAGCAGGCCTGCCATTCGTCCGGCACTGCACATCGCTTCAGTATCCCCTTGACCGACGCAAATCGGGTTCAGTTCGTCACGCAGACCCTGGTGGTCTATGGTATTTCCCCCGTAGGCAACGCCAACCTCACGCTGGGCAACTCGGGCGTGTTCCGCATGCCCGCGTCGTCGCTTGCTCCCCCGGCGCCCGCCTCGCTGAGTACCTCCGTTTCCGCCGACCAGTCGACGATCACTGTCAGTTGGCCTGCGTCCTCGGCGGCGACCAGCTACAAGGTGGACCGGTCGTATAATGGCCAAGCGTGGGTCTCCGTCTGGCAGGGGGCCGCGACGGCAGCCTCACTGGGCGGAGCGGTCGACGGCAACTACGTCTTTCGGGTCTGGGCATGCAACGATCACGCGTGCAGCGCGCCGACGACTTCTGGCGCGGTGCATATCGCTCACATCCCCGCCGCGCCCTCGGCCATCAACGTGCCTGTGCAGTCGTCCGGTGGAGTGGCGGCCAGCTGGCCGACGACGTCATTCGCGACGTCTTACCAGGTGGAACACACCACGGACGGCAACTGGGCCACGATCTATAACGGCGCAGGTACCTCGGCGTCCTTTAGTGAAGGCAGGACGGCGAACTGGTATTACCGGGTCAAGGCCTGCAATGCCAACGGATGTGGCGGCTACGCGACGAGCGGGGCGGTGTCCGTCGTACTTCCACCGACGCAGGTGCCGAGCTTGTTCGGCGGCGGAACATCCAATAGCGGTGCCTACGGCCTCAGCTGGAGCGGGACAGGCGATGCCACGTCTTATAACTTGCTCGAAAGCGTCAATGGCGGAGGCTGGACGGCGGTACAGAACAACGCCGCGCAGAGCTGGTCGACCAGCGGAAGGGGCAACGGTTCCTACGCCTACATGGTGCAGGGCTGCAATCGAAGTGGATGCGCCGGCTGGAGCAACCAGGTCACCGTCAACGTAGCGCATCTTCCCGATGTCCCGCCGAACGCGGATGCCACCACCAGTGGCCCATCGTACAAGCCGATGGTCCACGTGACGTGGGGCGCGGCAAACTACGCCACTCGTTACGAGTTGAACGAAACGAACCAGCAGAACCAGGTCACCCTGGTCTATTCGGGCACCAACCTCAGCTGGTCGGCGTTCCGGAATTACACGGGTGAACTCCGTTACAACGTCAGGGCCTGCAACGACGTGGGCTGCTCGGCGTGGAGCTTCACGACCGAGGTGGACCTGATTTCCGGAGGCGGCCGTGGTCCGTGACAGGAGCGTTGTCAACTTGAATAAGCCAAGCCAGTTCAAGCGCGCCACCATCCGCGGCAGCGCGCTTGTCACGTTCATATTGCTCATCTTCGCCCTGCTGTGCTGCCTCACTGGCCCAGCACATGCGGCCACCCCGAAGGTGACCTATTACTACACCGACCCGCAGGGTACGGTGCTGGCGAAGGCCGACGAGCAGGGCAACATCATCAGCCGATCCGATCGTAAGCCGTATGGCGAGCAGGTGATGGGTACGCCGGAAGATGGGCCGGGGTATACCGGGCATCTAGACGACCCAGACTCTGGCTTGATCTATATGCAAGCCAGGTACTACGACTCCGTCGTAGGCCGGTTCATCAGTGTAGATCCGCATGTTCCTGTTGCTGGTGACCTAGCAAAGGTCAACCGTTTTGTATACGTAAACGACAACCCTGCTGGCATGACCGACCCAGATGGCAGAGAGGCGGCTTGTGTAAGCCAGCCTTCCCACTGTCGAAGCATGGGCGAGGGAATCGTCGAGGCTCCCGGCGCGATTGCCGATGTGGCCGAGAGCGTGAATGAGAACGTCATCACTCCGATTATTGCCGCCAACCCTGCAGCCTTCGAGGAAGCATCGCTCGCACTGAAAGGTGTGTCGAGCGCCATGCGCGCTATCTCTATGGCGCGCGCCGCGGAGACGGCAGTCGAGTCAGCAGAGGTGCCGCTGGCGACTGCCGAGGTCGCTTCAGGTGAGTTTTCGGTCATCGACTGGAGCGGCTATCCTAGCGAAGTACCTCGTCCAGAGGGGACGCTCCGTGTTGTCAGTGGTGAGGAGTATCGGGCGGTCAGGAGGGCTGCAAATAGTGCCAATCAGGCGATACGTCGAGACCAAGGACTGATCGGCAAGGCAGTAGACGTGCACGAAGTGAAGCCCGTCAAGTTTGGTGGTAGCCCTACTGATCCCGCGAACAAGGTTATCCTTCCACGGGATATCCACCAGAAAGTAGTTACGCCGTGGTGGAATCAGTTTCAGAAGAATATTGGTGCCTAGGAAAACTCATGAATCGAAATCGATTTCTTCAGGAATGGATCCCAAATGAGCCGCTGGCTCAGGAAGATCTCAACCAGCTGAAGAGCGATAGCCGCATGCCCGATGATTACTCTAAATTCATCGAAGGATGCAATGGCGGCGAGGGTATCGTAGGACCGAACTATCTCATCCTCTGGCGGTATGAAGAGGCGGTTGAACTGAATAAGGAGTATGAAGTCGAGGTTTATGCGCCAGGTCTTTTCTTGATTGGTTCGAGCGGCGGCGGAGAGGCTTTTGGTTACGATCTGCGGGATTCGACTGGTTCGGTCGTGATGGTTCCGTTTATAGGTTTGGGGTGGAAGGACGCGATAGTCGTCGCCAAGGATCTCGAAGGACTGTTCGATGCGTTAGGTCAGGACACTATCTATGACGGATGAAGTCGGGAAGGGAAAAGTATCGCCTGATCAATGCGAATTGTTCTATGTCACGCCACTCTTACTCGGTGGTGACCCAGACGACCCCAAGAACCGAGTCTGGTTGACTCGTGCTCAGCATATTGAAGCTGTTCGATACTGGAACGGCATTTTGGCTGATTTGAGATCTGACAAAACAGAAGATCCTTAATCCTTTACATGGTCCTTTGGGATTAATAGATACCTCGAGGTGCATCGAGCGTCGTACCAGCGCAGGCCGGTGCTTATCTCCGTCAGCCAGTCTTGCCGCACACGCGGCTCTAGAGCTTGTAATTCACCCCGAACATCACCGTCCGCCCGAACGTGTCGTATTCCAACGGCCGGCCGACCTTCTCGTTGTTCGGCAACGACGAGATCTGCTCCGTCTTCACCGGCGAGTTGGTAGCGCTCGTGGGCTGGGCGTGTTCCTCTGGCTGGGGGCCTTCGATCGACGTGCACCTCTACGTGGCGGGCGATGCGTCCTCCGGCGGAACGTTCGTTGGCGCCTACCACGCCAACGTGTCCAGTGAGGCCGCGGTCCAGCAGGCGTGCCATTCGTCCGGAACCGCGCATCGTTTCAGTATCCCCCTGACCGACGCCAATCGGGTGCAGTTCGTTGCGCAGACCCTGGTGGTCTACGGCATTTCCCCATAGGCAATGCCAACCTCACGCTAGACAACTCGGGCGTGTTCCGCATGCCGGCCTCGTCGCTTGCTCTGCCGGCGCCCGCCTCGATAAGCACTTCCGTCTCCACCGATCAGTCGATGATTTTCTTCACTTGGCCGGCGTCTTCAACGGCCACCCGTTACAAGGCGGAGCGGTCATATAACGGCCAGGCATGGGTCTTGCTCGGTGAAACAACCGCTACGGTAGGCTCACAGGACTCGTCGGCCGACGGCGACTATGTTACTCGCGTATGGGCATGCAATGAGCATGCGTGCAGTGCGCCGACGGTATCGGGCAAGGTGCACATCGCGCATATTCCCGCCGCACCGTAGGCCGTCAACGTGCCGGCGCAATCGTCCGGCGCCGTGGCGGTCAGCTGGCCCGCGACGGCGTTCGCGACGTCTTACGCCTCGGACGTTTATGGGTTTTCTCGCTACGTATATGGTTCGAATAGCCCTTTCGTCAGGACCGATCCCACTGGCTTATCGGATGAGTGCAGCGCAGCTTGCAGAAAGCTCAGACAGTTAGCGGACTCGATGGGAGTGAGTGGCGCTTTTAGAGGACAGCGGTGGCGGGTCTGGACTGCTAGGGCAATCTACAGCGACGTTGAACGAGCTCAATGGCGAAGCCGAAGTATCTGCCGCTGGACAAATCACAGCTGTAGCGTCTTCCGCGGACGCATTACCTGGTGCCACGTTTGCTGCATGTATGGGAGGGGGAGACTGTACTGGAGCGGAGATTGCAGCTGCCGCAGCAGCTATGCTTCCGATGGAATTCGAGCTAGGAATCGAAGCCAATGAAATTATCGCAATCAATAAGCTCCATGCGGACGGAGTGGTCCGAGCCGACATACATGTTGAAACCACTATCGTAAACATGGCCTATCGGGAAGGAAAATTAGCTAGGGCAGTAGCCGCAATACGTGATATAGCTGGGTCGCATGTTTTTGAGGATGGAAACAAGAGAACTGCATACGACGTGGCGTACAAATTGCTTGGAGGTAAGATTGATCCGCAGAAGCTGCGTGGGGTCGTCGCGGATGCGGCGATCCATAAGATAAACACTGCAGAAGAAATTGAGGCTGCATTGGATCGTTAGAGAGGTTATGCAGGTGAATCAAGAGGCTTTGACCGGGCAAGTGGAGGATCACTGGCTCAGCGTTGCCGAGTCGATCGAATCGATTGGTCGCGCCATGAAAGAAGATGAGATATTTTTTTTGAAGATTGATGGCTTTCGGGATTCTGATGACATTTTTACTGTCAACTTAAGCGCAAGCGGTGCGGCGCAGTCATTATTCGGTGCTGAAAGCGGAGATGTTGCAGCGACCTTATTAAATCTGCGCCACATATTGACAACTCGTGATCCTTTTGAGGGGGCGCCACCCCTAAATTTGGAGATTGCAGTTCTAGTTAAGTTGATTTACGAGAAGTACAGGATGAATGGACTCTGTGGACTCTCCATCTTGAAAGAAGGCGGAGTTCTCTCATATGACGTGTTCGCTTCGATTGGTGGAGGCACGAAGAAGCGTCTTTCTGGTAATTCGCTGCCAGAAGTTCTTGGATATGTAGCGTATGCGAGTTAAGCTTTTTCGTCTTCTGCTAGTACTTTAGCCGCGCGAAGGTCTGAATGGTTGGGTTCCGACTGGTCGGCCGTGAGCTTTTTATTGAGATAGCAATGATGCACTGATCATGTGGCATCATCAATTTGGGACACGGCAAAGACCATATGCCACGTGACGACACGAACTTGCACGGGGCGCTGGACAACTGCGTGTAAATCAAGCGTTGTGCCAGCGCAACCGAAAGCTACCGCTGTTGCTTTGACTTTCGTCACACCGTGGTGTTCCCCTAGATCTTGTAATTCACCCCGAACATCACCGTCCGCCCGAACGTGTCGTATTCCAGCGGCCGGCCGACCTTCTCGTTGTTCGGCAACGACGAGATCTGCTCCGTCTTCACCGGCGAGTTGGTCACGTTGTTCACCTGGAGCAGGATCGACAGCCCGGTCATCGGGCCGTGCTCGAAGGCATAGCCGAGCTGGAAGTCGGTCTGCTTGTCGGCCAGCACCTTGGTGTAGCCGAGCTGGTCGAACAGGGCTACCGCTTCGCCGGTGAACGACGAGCGATAGCGCTCGGCCACGCGCACCGACCAGCCGTACTTCTCGTAGTAAAGAGCGAGATTGGCCACCTTGCGCGACAGGCCGGGCAGGGTGGACGGACTACCGGGGATGGTCGAGACGGCGCTCACCGGCAAGGTGCTGTTGGTCAGCGAGAAGTTCGCCTGCACGCCGAAGCCGTCGAGGGCGCGGGTCAGCAGGCCGCCTTCGAAGGCGCCGGAAAGCTCCAGGCCCTGCATGCGGCCGCCGGTGCCGTTCTTGGGCATGGTGAACGAGCCGTAGGGGCTGGTGGGTACCAGCGTCGGGTTGTCGTTGACGTACTTGGAGAAGTCATAGTCGAGCGTGGTTTCGTTGTAGATGTAGTTCAGCAGGTTCTTGTTGAACACCGCCGCCGCCACGTAGCTCGACGTGCCGAAGTATTTCTCCCACGACAGGTCGGTACCCACCGCGATATAGGGCTTGAGCCGCGGATTGCCGCCGCTACCCGACCAGAGCACCTGCCCGGCGGCGGGACCCTCCTGTTGGAGGGACACGCCGGCCGAGGTGGCCACTTTTTCGTCGTCGATGCGGCCACGGGCCATCGTCTTGGCGAAGCCGAAGCGCAGGTACTGCTTCTCGCCGATGGTGGCGGCGAGGTTGAGGCTGGGCAGTACCTTGGTGTACTTCACGCCGTCGGAGATACGGCCCACCAGGGCGTCGCCGTTGGTCTGCAATGCCTCGGACGACTGGTCGGTGCGCACCACCTGCACGCCCATGTTGCCGCGCAGCGGCACGTCGCCCAGGCTCGTATCGATGTTGAACTTCACGTAGGCCACCGGCACCTTCTCGCGCACGGTGTAGTTGCGGCTCCAATCCGACTGGCCGTTGCGCTGGGTGAGGTAGTACTGGCTGTACAGCGATTGCAGCACGTCGTAATTCACGATCGGGCCGATGCCGCCGTAGCTGAGGTCGGTGATGCCGCGCGGTGAACCGATCGGCGCGCCGAAGCCCGGTAGGTAGGTATCGTCCGTGGAGCCGTTGCCGTTGAGCCAGGCGAAGAACACGTCGGCCTGCTTGGTCTTCTTGCGGTCGGAGTAGTTCACGCCCAGGTTGAAGTCGCTGAAGATCCAGCCGACCGGATGGCTGACCTCGAAACGCACGGCCTTGATCGTGTCGCGCTGCTTGTCGAATTCCTCGCGGCCGTCGTAGCCGTAGTCGTTCGGGTCGGTGAACTGGATGACGGACGGATCGGAGAAGTCCGTGCCCGGATAGAAGCGCGGGAACTCGTAATCGCGCCGGGTGAAGAAGTCGGTCGACGAAGTCGCCTGGCCCGGAAGGCCGGCGAACAGGTAGGCGTCGTGCAGGCGCTTCTTCGCCATCGAGTACGACAGGTCGCCCGTGAGCGACCAGCCGTTGCCGAAATCGTACTGGTTGTTCCAGCCTGCCGAGAACAGCTTGTCGTGTTCGCGCGTGTAATCGTTCTGGAGGATCGATTTCAGGCCGTCGATGTGGCCGCTGGTGGCGATGGGGAAGGGCTGGCCGGGCGACACGCCCACATTGGAGAACGAGATGCCGGGGTCATACGAACTGCTCGACCACTGCGCGCCATTGAGATAGGTCTTCTGGTCGAACGTGGAATAGTAGAGGTCGAGTGTCGAGTGGTAATGATCGTCGGGAGCCCATTCCAGCACGGTCATCAGGCCGTTGCGAAGCTGGTTCTCGGACTTGGCCCTCAACTGCATGCCCTGTTGGGCAAGCGTATCGTCGGGCATGCCCGGCGTATGCGGTGCGCCCTGGATCTGATCCGCGCCGTTCGGTCCGTTGTTCACGTTCCACCACCACGCCTGGTACTGCTTCTCCTGCACCGGCGAGTCGAGCTGCGCGAAACCCACCGCCAGGCCAAGCGTGTGGTCGAGGAACTGGTCGATGTACGAGAAACTGGCACGATGGCCCGCGTCGCCCACGCCGCTGCCATGGTTGAGGCTGCCGTTCGAGGTCGTTTCGCCACGAAGGTTGGCGGCGATGGCCGGCTTGGCCAGGTCCAGCGGACGGATCGTGTGCAGGTCGACGGTGCCCGAAAGCCCTTGGCCGATGAGGCTGGCGTCCGGCGTCTTGTACACGGCGGCGCCGCTGATCAGCTCGGACGGATATTGATCGAAATCCACGCCACGGTTTTCGCCGATGGTCGCCTGCTCGCGGCCGTTGAGCGTGGTGCCGGCGAAGTCGGGCGCGAGGCCGCGGATGGATATCTGGTTGGCGCGACCGTCCACGCGTTGCGTGGCCAGGCCCGACAGGCGTGCCAGGCTTTCCGCGATGCTGCTGTCGGGGAGCTTGCCGATGTCCTCGGCCGAGATGGCCTCGATGATGTTGTCCGAGTTTTCCTTGGCTTTGAGCGAGTTCTGGATGCTCGCCTGGATGCCCGTCACCACCACGGCGTCGAGGTTGCTCGCGCTGTCCGGATTGGCCGGCTTCTTCGGCGGGGCGGTTTGCGAAGGGGCGTCCTGCGCATTGAGGGCGGTAGCCAGGAGCAGGGCCGCGAGGCTCGCGGCGAGCGGACGTAGGCATGGCACGCGCGCGGAAACCTTCCGCGTCGGACGGCATCGATTCATCAGGTAACCCCGCAAGTCATTCAATAAGCGATGCCCTCCGCATCGCGCCGTGAGGATGAGTGGAGTGGCGTCGCCGTGTCATCCTGCGTCGCAGCAGATTCATGCGAACCGTTGAGACCGGCCGTCGCGATATGCGCATATTCGGCATACCTCTGGGTCCATGCTGCCGTGCAGCAAGGAAAAATTATCGATCCGAGTGCCGTTGACGGGTCAAATGTCGTGCGGTATACGTTTGTCCGCGCGGCGGCTTTTGACGCCGTTTTCGCGCACGTCGTCGGGCATGCGGGGTATGCCCGACTCCATCAGCAGCCGCGATCACGGACAGCACATGAGCCGCCCGAAAGCACAAAGCGATATCGCAGGCTGCGCCGGTGCGCGGTTTTCGCTCGTGCACGTGATGGCCGACGGCATGCCCATCCTCGCCCGCGCCAAACTGAGCGCGCTGCGCTCGCGCGGCAAGTGCGTCGCCGGCTACTCGCCGCCGCCTTCCTCCCTCTGATCGAACGATACAACTGACCGGTACGCCTCCTGGGGCGCGCGCGTGTTCGTCCGGGCTTTGCCCGTACGGCATCCGACGTGCCGTCGTGGCGCCGATCCGGTGGCATGACGCACGTGGCATTCGCCACGGGCGCTTCGACGACACTTTCGGGGTGGGGAGCAAGACGTGGCCAAGCAATACGTATTGACGAAGAGGGCGATGGTGGCGGCCGTGTGTGCCGCGCTCGGCATGGGCGCGCTGCATGCGCAGACGGCACCGCAGGGCGGCGCGCCGGCGGCGGCACCGGCCGGGAAGGATCAGAAGCCGACGGCCGACAAGGCCGTGCAGATGAAGGCGCTGAGCGTCGTGGCCAACCGCTACGACGCGACGAACCTGCGCATGGAGTCGACCAACACGGTCGACGTGCTCTCGGCATCGGACCTTCAGCGCACGGCCGTACACAACGTGGCCGAGGCGCTGGGCCTGATGTCGGGTGTGAACGTCACCACGACGGGTACCGGCTATTTCGGCGGCATCGACGGTGCCGCGCGCGGCGAGGGCATGTTCGCGTCGGTGCGAGGCCTGCCGTCGGAGTACAACGTCAATCTCATCAACGGTGCCAACGTCGCGCAAGGCATGCCGTACAGCCGTAGCGTGCAGTTGAGCCTCCTGCCGCCGTCCGGTCTGCAGACCATCGTACTCAACAAGACGTCCACGGCCGAAATGGACGGCGACGCGATCGGCGGCACCATCGATTTCCGCACCCCGAGCGCCTTCGACTTCAAGAAAGATTTCAGCGGCAGCGTGACGGCCAGCGGCCGCGTGGAAAGCCGCGCCCGTGACTATGGCGACAGCGGTCTGGGCGGTGGCCTTGCCGCGGAATTGCAGTCGAAGTTCGGCAGCGAGAAGCAGTTCGGCATCTACGCGAGCGGCTACTACGACTATCGCAATATCGCCAACAGCGAGATCGGGGCCGCCGAAAGCGCGTCCAACGACGGGTCCTGGGCATTCGCGCACGCCAATGCGGACGGTTCGAACGCGGCCGGCTACGATCCGGCGCGCAACCTGACCAGCATCGGCGCCAATGCCGGCATAGCTTCGGGTTTCGAGCGTCGTTACGGCGGCAACGTGTCGCTGGACTGGAACGTGGATCCGACGCTGCATGCCTACGCGAAGATGACCTACGCGTACGCGCTCACCGAGCAGAACACCACGTACAACCAGCTGCTGCCCGCCGACGTCACCTACGTGCCGACCGCCACGCCGGGAGTGTACGCGCCCAACGTCGGACGCATCGCCAACCGCTTCTGGTTCGAGACCAACCCCGAGCGGGCCGACCTCGCCACCATCCAGTTCGGCGCGGACAAGACCGCCGGCGGCTGGACGATCTCGCCCAACGTGTTCTGGAGCATCGGTCGCAACGATCGTCCCGAACACGTGGAAATCGACGGCCGCGAAGACAAGTACTCGCAGGACAACTTCGCCTACAACCGGTCCTCCCTGCTGGGCTATGGCGGCAGCCACTTTCCGTACCCGCAGCTGACCCCGGACCTGGCCAATTCGGTCAACAATATCGCCGGGATGTGGGCAAACGATTACGGCGAAGTCACGCGCATCCGTTCGGGCCAGAAGCGCGGCGGCGCCAAGCTCGACCTGCGCTACGACTTCGAGGACGGCGCGCTGCAGTCGATCAAGTTCGGCGTGAAGTACAGCGACAGCTCGCGCCAGTTCACCAATCGCGACTGGTCCACCGCGGGCATCAACGACGGCGTGACCACGCTGGGCGACCTGGGTATCTTCGACGGTGGCTATTCGTCGATCTTTCCGGGCAAGTATCCGTGGTACACGCCGAAGGTGAGCCGCACCGCCGTGGCCAACCTGATCCAGGACCACCTGGTCGATTCGGACCTGGATACCTGCGGCTCGCTGGACTTCAACAACCTCAATTGCAACACCATGCGCGGCACCGAAGCGGTGAGCGCCGCCTACGCCATGGCGACCGTGAACACGGGCGACGTCGAGATCATCCCTGGCGTGCGCTTCGAGCACACGTCGATCCGCAACACGTTCTGGACCACGCCGCACGATGCCGACGGCAACGAGCAGCCGGGCTATTTCGACAACAACCACACCGTGTACAACGAGCCTTTGGGAAGCCTGTTCGTGAACTGGCGCCCCACCTCCAACGCGGTCTACCGCTTCGCGGTGTGGCAGAGCTATACGCGGCCGGCATTCGTGCAGCTGGGCGGCGGGTCGCAGATCAACGTGTCCGACGGCGTCACCACCATCACCCGCGGCAATCCGAACCTGGATCCGATCAAGGCGACCAACGTGGATCTCGGCGCCGAGTGGACGACGAGCCATGGCGGTTTCTTCTCGTTCTCGGGCTTCTACAAGAAGCTCAAGGACTACATCTACGACAGCGGCGGCGGCCAGGCCAACCCCAATACGCAGGGCGCGGGCACCGTGCTGGTGAAGACGCCGACCAACGGCGGCGACGGTACGCTCCATGGCCTGGAAATGACGGCGCGGCAGAAGTTCGAGTTCCTGCCGCAACCGTTCGACGGGCTGGGCGTCAGCGTCAACGCCACGCGGCAGAACTCCAGGGTGGACCTCGGCATCCCCGGCTTCTCGAACGAACGGCTGCAGGCCGCACCGAGGACCATGGCTAACGCCGAGCTGTTCTACGAGAAGTACGGTTTCTCGATCAACCTGAGCTACCACTACACCGGCTCGTATATTTCCACGTACGACTTCCTCAACCAGGGAGGGCCGTGGGACGACCTGTGGATCCGCCCGATCCGCCGCGTCGACCTGCATGCCGGCTATGCGATGGCGAACGGCCTGCAGTTCGACCTGCAGATCTCCAACCTCACCAAGAACTACCAATACTGGTCGCACATCGGTCGCAACAGCCTGGTCAACTCCGACATCGTCGATGCCGGCATGACCACGCTGTTCACCGTCAAGTACGCGTTCTGACGATGCGGCGTCACGATCGGTACGGAGAACGCGCATGAAGGCCCCCGTGGACGCCCGTACGGTGCCTCCACGGGCCATCGGTCTATGGGGCGGACTTTCCGCCAACGTGCTCAACATGATCGGCATCGGGCCGTTCGTGACGATTCCGTTGGCGTTGTCCGCCCTGGCCGGTCCTTCGGTGTTCCTCGGCTGGATCGCGGGGGCGCTTCTGTGCCTGTGCGACGGGATGGTGTGGGCGGAGCTGGGATCGACCATTCCCGAATCGGGGGGGCCTTACCACTACCTGCGCGAGGCATACGGGCGCGAACGCTTCGGCCGGCTTTTCGGTTTCCTGTACCTCTGGCAGACGTTGCTGACGGCACCGTTGTCGATCGGTTCGGCGGCGGTCGGTTTCGCGCAGTACGCGGGGTATCTCCTGCCTTCGTTGGGGGAGACGGGCAGGGTGCTGGTGGCAGCGGGTTTATGCCTGTTCAACACCGCGGTGCTCTATCGCAAGGTCGGCGACATCCAGAAGCTGTCGCTGGGCATCAGCGTCATCGTTGCCGTGGCGTGCGTCTGGATCGTCGGTAGCGGTATCGCCCATTTCGACCGGGCGATGGCCGCGCACTTCATGCAGGCGCGCAACGACGATGCCCACGGCTTCTGGCTCGGCCTGGGCGCGGTCGCGCTCATCGCCGTATACGACTACGGCGGCTACAACAACGTATGCATGCTGGGCGGAGAGGTGAAGAATCCACGTCGCACCATCCCCATGGCCGTGCTGTTGTCGATTCCCCTGGTGGCGGTGCTGTACCTGGGTCTGAACCTGTCCATCCTCGGCGTGCTGCCCTGGGAGAAGGCGGCGTCGTCGAAGTTCGTGGTGGCCGACTTCATGCAGGCCATCCACGGCGGCACCGGCGGCACGTTGGCGGTGCTGCTGATCCTGCTGGCCAGTTGGGGTTCGGCGCTGGTGGTGCTGCTGGGGTATTCGCGCGTGCCCTACGCGGCCGCGGCGCAGGGACAGTTCTTCAGGCCGTTCGCGCGGTTGCATCCGCGCGACGGCTTTCCCACGGTGTCGCTGGTGTTCGTGGGCGTCACCTCGGCGCTGGCCTGTTTTCTTTCGCTGGAAAGCCTCATCGCCCTCCTGATGGTGGTGCAGATCCTGTTCCAGTACATCGCCCAGTGTTTCGCGGTGGTGATCCTGCGCCGCCGGCATCCCGGTGCGGATGTGTTCCGCATGCCGCTGTATCCCTTGCCCATCGTGGTGAGCGTGGTGGGTTGGCTCTACATCGTGGCGACGAGCGGTACGCGCTCGATCGCCGTGGGCGTCGGCGCGGTCGTCGTCGGCACCCTGGTTTTCCTTTGGCAGGCACGGAGTACCCGATCATGGCCATTCCCGAAAGCATGACGTCGTGGGACGTCGCGGTGGTGGGCGAGATCTACGCCGACCATGTCTTCACCGGCTTCGCGCGCTGGCCCGGACCCGGCGAGGAGGTTCTCGCCGAGCACTACGTGCGCGAACTCGGCGGCGGTTGCGTGAACACCGCCTGCGGTCTTTCCCGGCTCGGGCGGCGCGTGCGCCTCGTGGGCCTCATCGGCGACGCGGATTTCGACTGGTTCGAAAGCCGCCTGGGCGACTTCGGCGTCGGCATGGGCGGCATCCGCCTCGGTGCCGAGGCCACGGGCATCACCGTCAGCGTGTCCACGCGCGACGACCGCTCGTTCTTTACGTGGCCGGGCGCCAACAAGGGGCTGGCCGATCTGCTCGACGACTCCGCCGTGCTCGCCGACCTGCTTGCGGCGCGGCACGTGCATTTCGCCATGCCCTTGCCGCGGCACATCGCCGCCGAGCTGCTGCCGAAGCTTCGCCAGGCCGGCCGGACGACATCGCTCGACGTGGGCTATTCGCCCGAGTGGTTGACCGACCCACGCCATCTCGAGACCTGCCGCGAGATCGATTACCTGCTGCCCAACCGCAAGGAAGCCGCACTGCTCTGCGGAGAGGACGGCCCGGACGCGTATGCCGCGTGGGCCTGGGCCGAAGGCCTTCCGCGCGCGGTGCTCAAGCTCGGCGCCGAGGGCGCGCTGGTGGTCGACGCCGACGGCGTGAGCCGCATCGCCGCGCCGTGCGTCGACGCCCTGGACACCACCGGCGCAGGCGATGCCTTCGACGCCGGTCTCATCGATGCCTTGCTCGACGAGGCGCCGTTCGGTCGTTGCGTGGAGCGCGCCTGCGTATGCGGCGCGCTATGCACGACCGCTGCCGGCGCCTTGCGGGCGCTACCCGATTCCCTTCAATTGAGGACACTGCGTGAACAGACGTATGGACCGTAAGATCGCCCTGGTCGGCGGAGGCGGCGTGCGTTCGCCGTTGGTGGTATTCGGCGTGAACGAGGCGATGCAGGACCTCGGCGCCGCGGAGATGGTGCTTTACGATCCCGACCCGGCGCGCCTGCGCATCATGGTCGACCTGGGCAAGGCCATCGTGTCGCGCTTCGGCGGCGAGCTTCGCCTGCGTGGCGCGACGTCGCTGGAAGACACCATCGAGGGCGCCGACTTCGTGCTCAACAGCATCCGCATCGGCGGCATCGCGGGCCGCGCCGCGGACGAGCGCGTGGCCATCGAGCACGGCTATCCGGGCCAGGAAACGACCGGACCGGCCGGCATCGCGATGGGACTGCGCACGATTCCCGTGGCGATCGAGCAGGCCCGGCTGGTGGAACGGCTGAGCCCCGACGCCTGGCTGGTGAACTTCACCAATCCCGCCGGGCTCATCACGCAGGCCGTGAGCGACCACAGCAAGGCGCGCATCGTCGGCATCTGCGATACGCCGACGGAGCTGTTCCACAACATCGCCCATGCGCTGGGCGAACCGGCGCACGAGGTGGAATGCGACTACGTGGGCCTCAATCACCTGGGGTGGGTGCGCAGCGTGCGCGTGCGCGGGGAAGAGGTCATCGACCGCCTGCTGGCCAGCGACGAGCTGCTGCGAAAACTCTACCTCGCGCCGTTGTTCGACTTCGACATGATCCGCACCTTGCGGCTCATTCCCACCGAGTACCTGTTCTTCTACTACGAGCGGTCGCGCGCGCTGGAAAACCAGCGTCGCCAGGGCGGAAGCCGGGGAGCCGAGATCCAGCGTCTCAACGACGACCTGCTCGCGGCGCTCACCTCGCGCCTGGATGCCGGCGACGGCGACGGCGCGGTGGACATCTACGCGGCCTACCTCAACCAGCGCTCCGGTTCATACATGAAACTGGAAGCCGAAGGCGGTTCGGCCTTCGACCAGGGCGTGAGCCTGCAGGGCGATCCGTTCCGCGTGGCCACGGGTTACCACCGCATCGCCATCGACGTGATGAGCGCGCTCACCGGGGCGAAGCCCGCGCGCATCGTGGTGAACACGCGCAATCGCGGCGCCGTACCCGACCTGCCGCACGACGATATCGTCGAGATCGCCTCGGATATCGGTCTCGACGGCATCGTGCCGCGCCCGGTCGATCCCTTGCCCGATGCGGTGAACGGCCTGGTGCGTTCGGTGAAGGCCTACGAGCGCGCCGCCATCGCGTCGGTGCTCGACCGCCGGCGGTTGGGCGCCCGCAAGGCCATGCTCATCCATCCGGCCATCGGCGAGTGGACGCCTTCGGCGGCCTTGCTCGACGGGTTGCTGGGCCATGCCGGCGACGACGGCGAGTGCCTTTGCCACGGGCCGATGCGGCGCTGATCAGGCGTCGCGCCGGTAGGCGCGCGACGAGGGAATGCCGATGCGCAGCTCGGTACCCTTGTCCGCGCCGGGGTGGATGTCCGCCTGGCCGCCGATGCGGCGCGCACGTTCGCGGATGCCGGTGAGGCCCCAGTGGCGCGAGCCGTCGTTGCCCACCGTCGACTGGGGGTCGATGCCCTTGCCGTCGTCGCGGATCACCAGCGTGAACAGCCGCGAGGTAAAAATCATCTCGATGGTCACGCTGCGTGCGTCGGCATGCCGTTGCACGTTGAGCAGGGCCTCGCGGCCGATGTAATAGAGCTCGTCTTCCGCGAGCGGATCGAGTGCGCGGGGCGTGCCTCGCGTCTGCGTGACGATCTGCACCCCGAGGTTTTCCAGGTCGTCGCCGTAGCGCCGCAGGCGGTCGGCCAGCGTGCCGGCATAAGGCACATGCTCGCGCAGGTCCTGCACGCGATCGCGGCCTTCGACGATCAATCGCTCGGCGCGGTCGATGGCCTGTTCGAGGGAACGCTTGCCGCCGTCGGTTTCCGGCAGGCGGTCGACGATGGCCTGGAAGCGCAGGACGAGCCCCTGCGCGCCCTGCAACAGGGTATCGTGCAACTCGCGGGCGATGCGCTCGCGCTCTTCGTAGCGTTCGCGAAGCCGGACGCGGAGCTGCCGGGTCAGCCCGCGCACGCGGAGTCGATGGGCCAGCCAGATCGCCAGCGCCACGATCACGCCGCACAGCAGCTTGAACCAGGGGCCTTCGAAGAACGTGGGCACCACGGTGAGCACGGCTTCGGCGGGCCGACCCCAGTGGCGGCCGTCGTAGGACGCCTCCACCGTCAGGTGGTATTCGCCGGGATGCATCTGCGTGTAGCGCAACTCACGCTGGCGATCGAGCGACGTCCAGATCGTCATGCCCGGGTCCATCTGGTAGCGGAAGCGCACGCCGCTCGGTCGCGCGGGGGCGATGGCCGCATAGCGCACGATGAAATCGCGGTGCGCGGGGTCCAGGCGTATGTCGTCGAGGGGAAAGAACTGGTTGACCGAGGATACCGAGCGGATGACGGTGTCGGGCGGAGGAGGCGTGGGCGGCAGATAGCCGGCGTCGAGACGAAGCAGGCTCTCGGCGCGGGCGAACCACAGGGTTCCGTCGCGCGTGGCGACCAGCGTGGGCAAGGGTCGCACGGTCTGCACGCCGTCGGTGACGCCGTCGTCCGCCGTGAGCAGGTTCACGTCCACATGCCGGCTGCCGTCGAGGAGCGCGCGCTGGATGTCGGCATGGGCGAGCCACGCGATGCCCGAGTCGGCGTTGACCCAGATCGTATCGTCCGGGCGAGTGCCTATGCCCGTGGCACCTTCCAGCACGCCGCCGGGAGAGGTCGTGATGCGCTCGACGCGGTCGCCATCGATCACGGCAAACCCGTGCTCGCCAGAGACGTAGACGCAGCCTTCGACGGAGTCGATCGCGGTGATGGCGCCGATCTCCAGGTTCGGTTCGGGAAGAACCCGGCGAAAGGTGTCGCCCTGCGCACGTATGAGGCTGCCGTCGGCATAGCCGAACCAGGCCGTGCCGTCATGATCGACATGGATCACCATGGGGCTGCCCGGCGGCAGTTCGTCGCTGGCGGGTTTCCACGAGCCGTCGGTATCCGCGCGGTAAAGTCCCTGGAAGGCCACGCTCAGCCAGAGCCGGCCCGAGGCATCCCTTCCCATGGCCTGTACGACCCCGGGTGCGCCGCTTTTCGCGGCGGGGAAGGATGTTTCCTCGATCTTGCCGTCGTTCATGCGCCACAAGCGGCCATGCCCGCCCAACCAGATGCCTCCCCGCGGATCGGGATAGGCCATCGTGAGGCCCTCGTCGAATCCCGGCAGGACCGAGGGCGTGCCGCTGAGCTTCCACAGGTGGTCGGGCGTCGGATTATGGTTGTCGGTACCCGTCCACATCCGCCCCTGGGCATCCTCGAACGGCGAGAAATAGAGCGGAAACGCGGGAAGGTTGATCCGTGTCAGCGCACCCTCGCGCAACAGGTCGACCCCGCCCTTGGTGCCGAGCCATACGTTGCCTTCGCGATCCTCGAGCGCGGTCATGACCGCCGGCGAAGACAGCTCGAGCGCGGGCAGGTCGTTGGTGTCCTTGAACGACTCCCAAGGCCGGAAGGCCGAGCCACGCAGGCTGAAGGCACCGTCGCGGCACAGCCCCGATTTGCACGCGACCATCCATAGCGCGCCGGCACGGTCGATGAAACGCGTCGCACTGTTGGCGCGACGGGCGTGCGCATGCGGATGCGGTCGTCCCCAGTCGCCGGGGAGCGGCGCCGCGCCTTTTCCGTCCAGCATCCACAAGCGGCCGGACGGGTCTTCCAGCAAGTACGACCATTTGTCGAAATGGACGCCCGAGGCCACGAACGCCCTGGCGTGCGGGCTCAACACGAACCACTGCGTGCCGGAAGACGCCCAGAGGTTGCCCTGGCGATCTTCGACCAGATCGTCCACGTCGGGTGGCGACGAAGGCGCCGGCGACCATTCCTGTCCGTCGTACCGGTACAGCACGCCGCGCGCGTTGGCCCATATGCGGCCGTCGGCATCGCCCGCGAAGGCGTCGATCGCTATGTTGGCCGGCAGTCCATCCGCCTCGTCATAACGCTGGATGGTGCCGTTGCGCAGGCGTACGGCACCGCCGTTGGCCTGGGATACCCAGAGGTCCCCGCCCTTGGCGGCATACAGGGCCCACGTGGCATCGGTGCGCGGCGAGCCGGGGGGCCGCAGGGTGATCCGCGTGAAATCGAAGCCGTCGTAGCGGTAGAGGCCGGTGCGGGTGCTGAACCACAGTTGCCCGTCCTCGGTCTGCGCGATGAAGGATACGCCGCTGGGAGCACCATCCTCGCGATGGTAGGCCGTGTGGAGGAGGGTGGACGAGGGTTTTGCCTCTTCCATGGCGGATGCCGCCAGGGGCATCGCGAGCCAAAGGGCGATGGCCATCACGAAACGAGCCATGCGCCACGAGCGCCCGCGTGGCGCCCCCCTGCGGCCTTGGGACAGTTCAGAACCTAGCATGGGCGGATGGTGGCACAGGCCGCGGCGGGCGTCTTGGCTCCATTGCCGCGCGGACGGGGAAGCGCGTGGCGGTTTCGGCGAAAATCCGCCTCGCCAGGCACTGGGCCGATCATCGCGACGCGTGTCGAACGAAGACGTGCCCGTGTCCGCTCAATGCCTTCGCCACGTCCTGCAACAGATGCTGCGAGGGAAAAACCCGCCCATAGCAGAGCAGGCCGATCGCCATGACGCCGACGGCCATGGTCCATGGCCTGGATGGCGATACGTCGGGCGACGCGGGTGTGCCGCCGATGAACCACGCCGCCGACAGGCTTCCGGCGAGTGCGCCGAGCAGCACCTCCGACACGCTGTGCACCTCCAGCGCCAGCCGCGATATCGCCACCCCGATGCCGACGAGAAGCCCCGCGACGATCGCGGCACCTCGCCAGCGACCGCGAACGAGCAGCGCGCCCATCGACGTCCATACCAGCAGCGAAAGCGCCGTGTGCCCGCTGAACCCGGTGTAGTCGAGTCCCGGTGGACCGATGCCCCAGCCCATGAACAGCAATTTAGACAGCGCCACGACGCCGCCGCAGGCGATCGCGGCGGCCAGCCAGCGAAGCGCGTCACGAGGCCGGCGATCGATCCATGCCAGGCAGACCGCCAGCCAGGCGATGAGGGGAAGCAGGAGCGCGCTGTCGCCCAGAGCCGTGACGAGACGCCACGTCGTCATTCGGCGGGCCTGGTTATGATGTTCGTCGTGTTCATCGCATTCTTCGAAAACGTGTCGGGAGTATCGCAGTACCTATGTTCGAACGGATACTGATCGTCTGCGTGGGCAACATCTGCCGCAGTCCCACGGCGGAGTATGTCCTGCGCCACCGCCTCGGCGATCGTGCGCGCATCGGCAGCGCGGGACTGAGCGCGATGGTGGGCTACCCTGTCGAACCCACCGCGTTGGCGTTGCTTCGCGAGCACGGCATCGACGGCGAAGCGCATCGCGCACGCCAACTCGATGCGCGCCTGCTTCGCGAGTCCGACCTCGTGCTCGCCATGGAACGGTCGCACGTCGACACCATTCGCCGGCTCGCGCCGGAGTCGAGCGGCAAGGTGTCCATGATGGATCGATGGCTCGGCGGGAAAGGCATTCCCGATCCCTATCGCCAGCAGCGTCGCGCCTTCGAACATGTCTACGAGCTGATCGACGAAAGCGTAAACAGCTGGCTGCCGTATCTCTAGTCGCGTGGCGTGATGCCAGTCAGTTTTCAGTCCGTTTCGATCCTGTAGTGTTCAACAGGACGTGCGGCGACCTTCCGTCGACGCCACGTTCACATCAGTGCAGTCCTTGCACGCCCCGCCCAGGGGCTCGACACCTTACCTACCGGACCGATCACTGATCTTGGCTTGGCCCGACGAGAATAAACGCGCGCACGTCGCGCCACGGCGTTTCTGGCCCGGTGGACTGGCACTGGTGCTGTGCATGCTCGCCGGGTGTTCCCCGGTATCGCGCGGCAGCCTTCAGTCGATCCGTCTCGCCATGCACGGAGAACGGGTCGATCCGACGGCCGAATCGGTTGCATCGAGCCCTTATTACCAGCTCCAGGTGAACACGCCGGGTGGCGAGGCCATCCTGATTCTCGCCAAGACGGAGCAAGGCAGGCTCGGATGGTACGGGACGGGAAACGATATCGTCTTTACGCGCGATGGCCTCATCGTCAAAACCGTGGGGCTGCCGCAGAACCTCGACGATTCCGCGTTCCCGCAACGTGATCCGTTTCGCGAAGGGCTACAGCACGTCACGGCCCCCATCGATTACGCAAGGCGCCTGGACTGGTCGCCCGGTTATCGCTACGGCAACGTCCTGCAGGCCCATCTCGTCCCGGGTGCGACGGAAGACATCGATATCCTCGGTACCGTGCACAGGCTTCGTCGCATCGACGAACATCTCTCGGGGCCCGGCGTCGACCTGGCCAACCGCTACTGGATCGATCCGGTCGACGGCTTCATCTGGAAAAGCAGGCAGTACGTCGCTCCGGGGTATCCCGTCGAAGCGATCCAGTTGCGTCCCTACCGGGGGAATGCCCCGTGAAGCGGGCACGTTTCTCGGTCGGCCTGCTTCTCCTGCTGTCGACGTCGGCGGCCTTCGCGCAATCGGCGGCGTCGCTGCGCGTGTCCGCCGAGGGTGCCGTGGGCCGCCCCGGCTCGGCCGTCTATCCATCCGACGCGCGGCTTTCGACGGTGGCCCTGGCCGCGCACGTCGACCTCGACGCCTACCTTCTGGGCGCGGCGTGGCTTAGGCCCGAACTGGAGCGCGACCAGCTTCGCCTGCATGCGGGCGTCGTCTACGAGCTCGGTGCGATTCGCCGTGCGGCGATGGCCTCGGGCGACGACGCCCTGGCCGATGCGGGAGCCGCCTTCCAGCGATGGTTCGCGGGCCTGCCGGTCACGGGACGCCGCACGGGCGTGACGCTCGATCCTTCCCGCCTCGAGGTCACACCGGCGGAAGACTGGCCCGTGCACGACGGCGACCGCCTGTTCTATCCCCGACGCCCGAACGACATCCGCGTGGTCGGTGCCGTCGCGAAACCCTGTCGCCTGCCCCAGGTAGCGACGCGCGACGCGCGGCGCTACCTGGCCGACTGCCCCCGATCGCCCGCGGCCGATCCGGATGCCATCTACGTCGTGCAGCCCGACGGCGTGGTGTTCAGGCAGAACGTGGCCTTGTGGAATCGCGATGCCGCCAGGGTTCTGGCCCCGGGCGCCTGGATCTACGTTCCCTTCGCCGAGAAAGCCATCGCGGGTGCCACGGACGGCCGGTTCAATCGCGACGTCGCGGACTTCCTCGCCACCCAGTTGCTCGACGAGGGGGCGCGTTAGTGCGGCGGCGGGTGTGGCGAGGGTGCCGTCGCGCGGGGTGGGTCCTATGGGCCGGCGGGTTCGCGATGGCGGCTTCCGCACAGGAAACCTACACGCAGAGCGATTTCGGCGGCGTGGGCCTGTTGCAGTCGCCCACCGCGCGCATGGCCCAGGAGGGCGAGTTCAGTTTCGTGCTCAGCCGGGCCACGCCCTATACCAACTACAACGTCTCATTGCAGCCGATCCCCTGGCTGGAAGCCTCGTTTCGCTACACCAACGTGAGCAATCGCCTGTACGGCCCGCGTTCGCTCAGCGGCGACCAGACGTACAAGGACAAATCGATCGACGTCAAGGTCAGGCTCTGGCAGGAAACACGCTGGTGGCCGGCGGTTTCCGTGGGTACGCGGGACATCGGCGGCACCGGACTGTTCTCCAGCGAATACATCGTCACCAGCAAGCGCGTGGGGCCGCTGGATTTCAGCCTGGGCCTGGCCTGGGGTTACATCGGCAACCGCGGCGACATCGCCAATCCGCTGAACGTCATCAGCGATCGGTTCCGCACGCGACCGAGCAACGGCACGCAGACCGGTGCGCTCAGCATCAACAAGTTCCTGCGCGGCCGTCCCGGTTTCTTCGGCGGGGTGGAATATCGCTCGCCGTGGGAATGGCTCGTGCTGAAGGCCGAGCTGGACGGCAACGACTACAAGCATCAGCCGCAGAAGAACAACCAGCCGCAGCGCTGGCCGGTGAATCTCGGCGCCGTGTTTCGCCTGAACCGCAACGTGGATCTCACCCTCGGCTACGAGCGAGGCAAGGTCGCCACCGCCGCGTTGAACCTGCACGCCAACCTGGCGACCCACGTCGATCCGCCGAAGTCGTTCGATCCGCCGCCCGAACCGGTCTCCTTCACCTCGACCCCCGTGGAAGCACCTCCGGACAGGCGTCCCCCGGAGCAGGTCGATTGGCAAGACGTGGCCAGGCGCCTCGGCGCCAACGCGGGCATCGACGTGAGCAGCATCCGTCGTCGCGGTTCGGAACTGGTCATCCACGGACAGCAGAACCGGTTCTTCTACACCTCCGAAGGGGTGGGCCGCGCGACGCGTATCGTGGACAACCGCCTCGACGGCAGCGTCGACTGGGTCACCGTCTCCGCCGAACGCAACGGGCTGAATACGGTGGATACCAGCGTGCATCGGCCGAAGTTCATCGAGCTTCTCGATCACCGCATCGACCTGCCGACCTTCCGGCGCAGCGTCGAGCAGGACCCCGTGACCGCCCGCGACGAGGAGATCCTTTACCGGGCCCCGTTGAAGCGGCTGACGGGCGGCGTGTCGCTGGGTTACCAGCAGAACGTCGGCGGCCCGGACGCTTTCGTGCTCTACCAGGTCTACGGCGCGGGTTCGGCCACGTTCAACATCACCCGCAACCTGTGGCTCGACGGCGTGCTCGCGGTGAACATCAAGAACAACTACGACCAGTTCAGGTACGACGCGCCGAGCAGGTTGCCACGCGTGCGTACGGACATCCGCAAATACCTCACCAGTTCCGACGTGACGCTACCCAATTTTCAGCTCACCGGCACGCGTCACCTGGGGCAGGACCTCTACGGCCTGGCTTATGCCGGCCTGCTGGAAGACATGTACGCGGGCGCGGGCGGCGAGGTGCTTTACCGTCCCTTCGGCGAACGCTGGGCCTTCGGTGCCGACCTGAACTGGGTGCGGCAACGCGGATTCAAGCAGGATTTCTCGCTGCGCCATTACCACGTCATCACGGGGCAGGCGACGGGCTACCTCGATACCGGCTTCCACAACGTGACGGTGGCGGTGAGCGTCGGCCGCTACCTGGCCGGCGATTGGGGTACCACCATCGACGTGTCGCGGCAGTTCGCCAATGGCGCGCGGATGGGAGCGTATGCCACGGTGACCAACAAGTCCGGCGCGGCGGGGTATGGCGAAGGCAGTTTCGACAAGGGCATCTACGTGTCGATTCCGTTCGACATGCTGTTGCCCAGCTCGACGCGCAATCGCGCGACCCTGTTGTGGCAGCCTCTGCAACGTGACGGCGGTGCGCGACTGAACAAGCGTTACACGCTCTATACGCTGACCAACGACCTGGACGGCGATCTGTTTGACAAGAACCTGGGCAAGATCACGCAGTAAGGCAACCTGGATTCGCCGATACGATCGGCTCCCACCCCTTCGGTAGGCGATGTTTCCAGGACATGCCTACCGAAGGATCGTATCGGCGATCAGCGCTGCAGCGAGCGACCCCGCCCGATGCCGTAGTAGGCGATCCCGGCGTCCTCGACGACCTGCGGATCGTAGAGATTGCGGCCATCGAAGATGGCGGGCTCCTTCAATGCCGCCTTGATGCGGGCGAAGTCCGGGCTGCGAAACGCCTTCCATTCCGTCGCCAGGGCCAGTACGTCGGCCCCAGCCAGCGCGTCATAAGGCGAATCGCACAGCACCAGGTCCGCCCGCTGTCCATAGATGCGCGACGTCTCCGCACGCGCCTCCGGATCGTAAGCGCGAACGCGCACGCCGGCGTCCCACAACGACTCCATCAGCCGCCGACTCGGCGCCTCGCGCATGTCGTCCGTGTTCGGCTTGAACGCCAGCCCCCACAGGGCCACCGTGCGGCCCTGGAGCTTTCCGTCGAAATGCCGGTGGATCTGCTCGAACAGGCGCGTCTTCTGCGAATGGTTGACGGCCTCGACCATGGAGAGCAGCCGAGCATCGTAGTCATGCGAGCGCGCGATACGCTCCAATGCCTGGACGTCCTTGGGGAAACACGATCCGCCGTACCCGACGCCCGGGTAGATGAAGTGGTACCCGATACGGGGATCGGCACCGATACCCTGGCGTACGAGTTCCACGTCGGCGCCCACGCGCTCGGCGATGTTGGCGATCTCGTTCATGAAGCTGATCTTCGTCGCCAGCATGGCGTTGGCGGCGTACTTGGTCAGTTCGGCCGATCGCTCGTCCATCACCACCATGCGGTCGTGATTGCGGTTGAACGGCGCGTAGAGCTTGCGCAGGCGCGCCACGGCGCGATCGCTCGATGCGCCGACGACGACCCGATCCGGCCTCAGGCAGTCTTCGACCGCATCGCCTTCCTTCAGGAATTCGGGGTTGGACACCACGTCGAACTCGATCTGGGCACCACGGGACGCCAACACGTCGTCGATGGCTCTGCGCACGCGGTCGGCCGTGCCCACCGGTACCGTGGACTTGTTGACCACCACCGCGTAGCGGTCCAGGTGGGTGCCGATCGTGCGCGCGACGCCGAGCACGTACTTCAGGTCGGCGCTGCCATCCTCATCGGGGGGCGTGCCCACCGCGATGAAGATGAGTTCGCCGTGGGCGATGGCGGGGGCGGGATCGGTGGTGAATTCCAGTTGTCCCGCGGCATGGTTGCGCTTGACGATGGGCTCCAGGCCGGGTTCGTAAATGGGAATGATGCCGTTGCGCAGGCCTTCCACCTTGGCCTCGTCCACGTCCACGCAGACCACGTGGTTTCCCATTTCCGCAAGACAGGCACCGGTGACGAGTCCCACGTAACCGGTGCCGAAGATCGTTACCTTCATGCGTATCGCCTTCTGAGCGTTGAATCAGAGATTCTGGTCGCGGTCCAGGTTGTATTGCGCACTGGTCGCGTTGTTGAGCAGCCCCGACGAGGGAAGCAGCTGGCTGATGAAGCGGTTCCAGCGGGTGATGCCCGCGGGACCGACATAAATGACGTCGCCAGGCTTGACGGAGAATTGCGAGGCCACGGCGTAGGCCGAAGGCGATGTGTTGTCGAGCTGGTAAATCGACGCGGGGGCCTTTTCCATGTCGTCGACGCCGCGGATCACGTAGACGGATTTGCCGCGCGCGCTCGCCTGGTTCAGGCCGCCCGAGCGGCCCAGCGCCTGGGTCAGGCTCAGGTCGCTGGTCTTGAAGGGAATGGCCTGCGGACGTCCCACTTCGCCGAGCACATACACCTCGTGGCGATCGTTGTACGGCAGGTAGATGCTGTCACCGCCCTTGAGATAGACCTCCTGGCTCCCCCCGGGCGAATGCGACAGGGCATCGAGGTCGAGATGGTATTCCTGGCCGTCGCGGCGCAGCACCACGTCCGACAGGTCGGCCAACTGCGCGTTCACGCCGGCGGCACCGATGGCCTGCGACAGCGTGAGGGGATTCACCGTGATGTTCTGCGGATCGGTTCTCACGAAGGCACCGCCGAGCGTCACCTTCTGGCTGCCGTAGGCCACGATGCTGATGTCGACCTGCGGTTTCTCGATGTATTTGGTCAGACGGTCGGTGATGGCGACGCGGAGCTCTTCCAGGGTGAGCCCGGAGGCCTTGAGCAGGCCCACGTAGGGGTAGAAGAGGGTGCCATCGGGCCTTACCAGGCGGCCGTTGGCGGACGTCTGTTGTTGCGAACCGGCCGGAGACGTCAGCTCGGGATGCTCCCAGATGGTGATGTAGAGCGAATCGCCCGGCCCGATGCGATAGGGCTCAGGGCGATAGGCCACCAGTCCGGGATCGATACCCGCCGAGACCGCGCTCGCCTTGTCCATGGCGATCAGCTTGGGCGTGATGGGGATCAGCTGGTAACGGCTCCCCGTCGCGCTCTCCTTGTCGTTCAGCTCGCCGGTTTTCATGTGCTGGCCGGGCGCCAGGACGCACGCGTTCAGGAAAAGGCAGCACCCGGCCAGACCGAGAGTCGGCAGAAACTTCATCGTTTGAGGGATCCTTCGGTCGCCTGGCTGCTCGGGGGCGAGCCATCGGCGCACTTGAACTCACGTTTCGTTAACGTAACGGGGGAGGCTGGGGGACATCTAGACGTCCAAACGTCGATTTGGCCTCAACGCGTGCCGGACGTTCCACCGGTGCCGCCGGTGCCGCCCGTACCTCCGGTACCACCCGTACCGCCCGTGCCATCGTTGCCGGTACCGGACGTATCGTTCGCCGTGGCGCCCGTCGCCGCCGCCATCGCAGCCGTGCCGGCACCGACGCGCGCGGGTGCCATGGCGCCTTTCGAAGCCTGTTTCGCCTCGTTCGGAGTGGCAACCCGCGGCGCCTGCGACGGCGAGGCGTCGTTCGTGGAGGCGCGACGGCTTTGGGCGAACGCGGGAACCGCTATCGCGAGAATCGTGCAGGCAAGCAACAGACGCTTCATCATCGTCTCCTGTTGGGATTTGAGGTGGGTGACGCGCACGTCGTGCACATTCATGAACGCGTATCGCGGTACGCGACGCATACGCCATTCACTGCCAACCGTCGTCGACAATCAAGTCAATACGCTGAACGTCGCGTTCGCGAAACTCTTTCTGTGACACGACACGCAAATTTTTGCCAATCGGATTGCTGTGAACTTCGTGGCGATGCAGCATCGGTCACAGCTACTCGCAAGTGAGAACACCTTGCACCACCGAACCCGGCGATCCTAGGGTCCGGTCTTACCGCGTGTTGTATCGGACAGCGCCCGAAGGATGGGGTGCACCGGTTCTACAGGGGGCACGTACCTTCCGGCGACCGTTTTTCAGGCGGTCGCAGCGCAGCCCAAGGTACTTGTCATGCAACTGACAAAAATCAACGCGTTACTGGATGTCGAGCTGCGCGCGATCGACCCGATGATCGCGGTCGCCGCCGCCCACATGGCCTACTTCATGCGCTTCGACACGGCGCCGATGAACAGCCTGTATACCGTCGCCCTGGTCATCCTCGTGCTGTTGACCCTGACCACGTCGGTGCTGTTCCGCGTATACGAGCAGTCCGTGGTGGAGCGCCCCGCCAGTCAATTTTTGCGCATCGCAGCATCGTGGTCGGTGGCGTTCGCGGGGCTTACGGTGCTGGGTTACCTGCTCAAGGCGAGCGAGCTTTATTCGCGCGGGTGGATGCTTCTCACGTTCGCCTTCGGCATCGCCCTGATGGCGATCTCGCGCATGGTGGCTGTATCCGTGGTGCGGCGACTTCGGCGTCGCGGCGAGGGCCTCGCCACATGCCTTCTCGTGGGTGCCACCGAGTCGGGCATCCACATGGCGAACCAGGTCGAATCCAATGCCGCGATGGGCATGAAGATCACCGCCTACGTAAAGACCACCTACGACCAGGGTCCGCTCGACGGCGTGCCGCTGGCCGGCTCGCTGCTCGAGCTGGACGATATCCTCAAGCGCGGCGAATGGGACCAGGTGCTCATCGCTTTGCCCATGACCGCGACGCGTGCGATCGACTACGTGCTTCACCGCATGGACCAGCATGTGATGGCGGTGAAGTTCGTGCCGGACATGCTCGGCCGGCAACTCATCAATCACCGCACGGAAGACTGTGCCGGCGTGCCCGTGGTGACGCTTCGCGAGAGCCCGCTCAACGGCCGCGCATGGCTTCTCAAGGGCGTCGAAGACCGGATCATCGCGGCAGGCATCCTGTTGCTGATCCTGCCCATGATGCTGATCCTCGCCGTGGGCGTGAAGCTCTCCAGTCCCGGGCCCGTCCTTTACCGGCAGCGCCGCATCGGCCTCGACGGCAAGGAATTCGAGATGCTGAAGTTCCGCTCGATGCCGGTCGACATGGAGAAGGGCGGTGCGGTGAAGTGGGGCGGTGCGCAGAACAAGACCACCACGCGCTTCGGCCGCTTCATCCGGCAGACGAGCCTCGACGAGCTTCCGCAGTTCATCAACGTGCTGCGCGGCGACATGTCGATCGTGGGACCGCGTCCCGAGCGCCCGATGTTCGTGCAGCAGTTCAAGGGCGAGATTGCTGGCTACATGCACAAGCACCTGGTCAAGGCGGGCATCACGGGCTGGGCACAGGTCAACGGTTGGCGCGGCGACACCGATCTCAACAAGCGCATCGAACACGACCTGTATTACATCAAGCATTGGTCGGTCGGGTTCGATCTCTGGATCATCTTCCTGACGATCTTCAAGGGGTTCGTGCACAGCGAACGCGCCACCTCCGTGCAGACCGGGCTCGCCGCCATGACGATGGCGAACACGGCCGACGAAAAATCACGCTGAATCGGGAATCGATCGCTTGAAGCTACTGATCTGCGGCGGCGCCGGCTACGTGGGATCGCACATGGTGCGTTACCTCGTGGAGCGGCGGCATGAGGTGGTCGTTTACGACGATTTGTCGACGGGACACCGGGCATCCGTTCCGGACGAGGTGACCTTCGTTCACGGCGACATCGGCGACGCCGGGAAGCTCGGCCGCGTCTTCGCCGGCCATCGCTTCGATGCGGTGATGCATTTCTGCGCCCGCTCCCTGGTGGGCGAATCGGTGGTCGATCCCTATGTCTACTACCAGAACAACATCGGCAACACGCTGGTCCTGCTCGCGGCGATGAACCAGGCGGGCGTGGACAAGCTGGTGTTTTCCTCGACGGCGGCCGTTTTCGGCCACCCCCACGCCGAAACCATCGACGAGTCGCACCCGACGGAGCCGATCAATCCGTACGGACAGAGCAAGCTGATGGTGGAGAAAGTGCTGGCCGACGCGGCCCGCGCCTATGGCCTGAGATCGGTCGCCCTACGGTACTTCAACGCGGCGGGTGCCGATCCCTCGGCGACCATCGGCGAGGCGCACGATCCGGAGACGCATCTCATCCCCAACGTGCTCAAGGCCGTGTTGGGTCAGGGCGGCGGACTGAAGGTGTTCGGTGCGGATTACGACACGCGCGACGGCACCTGCGTGCGTGACTACGTCCACGTGAACGACCTGGCGTCCGCGCACCTGCTGGCCATCGAATACCTGGCGGAGCACGAGGGGGCCTTCCGGTTCAACCTGGGCAACGGTTCGGGGTTCAGCGTGAAAGAGGTGATCGCCGCGGCGGAACGCGTGACCGGTCGTCCCGTGCCGCACGAGTTCGCGCCGCGAAGGCCGGGTGATCCCGCGACGTTGGTGGCCTCGAGTCGTCAAGCACGGGAAAAGCTCGGCTGGAAGCCCGTGGTGGATGTACTCGACGACATCCTGAGCAGCGCATGGCGTTGGCACCAGGAGCCCAGGTACTAGGACGGGACACATCTTCCTCACGTCGTTCCAGCGCAGGCGGGAACCAGCGCCTTGCATCGGGTTTTCGCGAGGACGTCGTTCGGCTCTTCGCTCGCACGGGTACCGAGGCCCTGGGCTCCTGCTCACGCAGGAGCGATGGTGGGATCAGGCAAGCTTCGCTATAAGGTCCAACGCGTTCGGCACGGCCTTCCCGTCGACGAAACACGCCTTCACCAACGCGTTCACCTGCGCCAGCGTGGGCCGCTTTTCCTTGAACCGTTCCGGCAACGCGTCCCCCGCGTGGAACTGGTTCTCGCCCAGTCGTGTCTTCGTCGCCTTGGCCATGTCCACGCCGGGCGATCGCGGCGAGACCACGATATTGTCGTGAATGGCGGTATCGTCGGGCACGCCCTTCCAGCTTGTCGCCCGGAATACCGTCGTCTCCGCTCCGGCCACCGGTTTCTCGGGGATGATGATGATGTTGTTGTAGATCTGGCTCCCGTCCACCGGCCCCGAAATGCGCAGCGATGACGCTCCCGTCTTGCGCAAGGCGTCGTTGATGCTCACGTTGTAGCGCACGATGGTGCCCGTGTTGCCGATCGAGCCCGCGCTCCTTCCGTCGTTGCAGACCAGTGCCATGCCACCCGCGTTATCGTGGCTGTAGTTGTACTGGATGATCGTATGGCGGCAATGGAAGTCGGCGTCGTACGCCTGCCCATCCGCATAGGCCCGATGCCCGCTGACTTCGTTGTACTGGATGGTGGTGTTGTCGCAATCGAAGGGCCAGATGCCCGCGGCGGCCTCGCCCCGGGGCAGTTCGCCGCAGTCGCTTACGGTGTTGCGTTCCACGAGCGCGCCGTCGCAGCCCTTGACGAGGATGCAATCGCCCGGCACGCGGCGAATGCGATTGCCGCGCACGACCACGCCGCTGGCCAGCCCCGTCTTGCGGTTGCCGGCGGCAAGGAAAAGGATGCCGTCTCGTCCCGCGTCGTCGATCGTGTTGTCGGTGATGACCAGGCCGTCATGGCGCGAATTGCCCTTGGCTTCCACCAGGATGGCGCTGCCGCCCCCCTCCTTCTTCACGGAAGATCCGTTGACGTCGCGGACGGTCAGGCCCTGCAGCACGATGCCGTGCACGACGCCGGCGTCCTGGTGGAAGAGGTGCACACCGGTCCGGCGTGGCGCGGGTTGGGGGCCCCGGTTGGATACCGTGAGGTTCCGCACCGTCCAGTACTCGACGTTCTGCAATCGAATCGTCGAAGGGCTTCGGCCGTCGGCATGCAGGTGCGGTGGGGCGCCTTCGCCGTAGGCGTCCACCGTGACGGGCGCGCCGGCGCGACCCGACCCCTTCGCCAGCAGCGCGCCGGGGTAGTCACCGTCACGCTTGAACAGGAGCCGGTCCCCCGGGGCGAAGGTCGTCCGGTTCACGCGGTCCAGGCTGCGCCAGGCTTGGGTCGCGCTCTTTCCGTCATGGGCGTCGTTGCCGGCGGCGCCGTCGACGTAATAAGTGGTTCCCGTACCCGCCGCACGCAGCGTGGCGAGGGGAAGGAGGGCCGTGACGCCGGTGGCCCAGACCGAATGGCGCAGAAACGTCCTGCGATCCATGATGTCCTCCGTCAGCGTCGTTCGCTGAGCGAATAGCGATAGACTCCGCCGTGTTTGCGCAGCATGTAGGCGAACCCGGCGAGGTGCTTGAGGGTGAGCCGGGAAAACTTGCGCGTGCGCCGCTTGTAGTCGTGCACCACGGAGATCTTCCGGCTGTAGTAATTGCGCAGGCCCAGCTTGCGGGTGCGCACGCAGAACTCGGCGTCTTCCGGACCGAAGAAAATCCTGTCGTCATAGCCCATGAGGCGGGCGGCGGTGTCCTTCGTGAAGGTCTGGTTCGCACCGAGCACGTAGTCGACCTCCATCGGATCGGCGCTTTCGTCGAAACGGGTGTCGAGCATCAGGTGTCGCTCCAGCTCGCGCCTGACGAAGCCGAGCATGCGGCTGGCCGGAATACGCGCGGCGATGGGCTGGTAGAACCGGGGAAAACGGCGCGTCGAGTCCTGGCGCGTGCGATCGACGTTGAGCAGCTGGAATCCGACCACGCCCGCGTCCGGATGCGTACGAAAGAACTCCTCCACGATCGCGCCGGGATCGGCCGTGAGGAAGATGGTGTCGTTGTCCAGCGTCATGCAGTACTTGCCTCGGGCGAGGAAGAGGCCGCGATTGCGGGCAGGACCCACCCCGTGGTTGTGCTCGAGGGGAAAATACCGGATCCGCGGCAACGTGGCGACGAATTCGGCGCTGCCGTCGCGCGAGCCGTTGTCCACGACGATCACTTCGTCGCGCTCGAAATCCACCTTGTCCATCAGCGACAGAAGGCAGCGCTCCAGGTTTTCCCGTTCGTTCCAGGTGATGATGATGATCGACAGGCGCACGTCGGCTTCGCTCATGGCGATGCTCCTAGGGGGGATTGGGCTGGGCTCTGGGCGCGTTCGCGCATCGATGAAGGGGTGATGACCTCGTTGGCCTTCACCACGAAGCCGTCGGGAATGACCACGGGGCCGAAGATGCAGGCACCGGTGCCGATGGTGACGTTGTCGCCGATCACCGGCGTGCCGTCGCCCGGCCAGCGGTTGCCGATGCACACGCGCGCGTAGAGCGTGCAGTTGGCGCCGAGGGTGCTCTTGCCGTTCACGATGATGCCGAACGCGTGGTAGATCACCAGGCCCGGACCGATGGTCGCCGTGGTCGGCAGGTAGCACTTGAAGACGAACTCGGCCACCTTTTCCAGCACCCGGAAGGGCGCATGGAACGGCGTGCCGCGCGCGGTGGCGAGCAGGCGATAGGTGAGGATCACCCAGAACGACTGGTCGAGCATCCACCACGCCATGCCGCGAAAGCCGGGCAAGGACTTCAGGCGCTTCACGTCGGCGCGAAAATCGTCAAGCATGGGCGGGATCCGGGCGACCGAGGGGGGAACGGCTCTTCAGCCATGCGTTGCGCTCGCGCGTACGCGCATCCGCCTCGACCCGCAGGCGGCCGAGGCGCTTGTCGCGCTGGGCATAGAACATGCCCACGAAAAACCAGAAGTAGGCCTCGTAACCGCTGAACTCGATGAACGCCAGCATCAGGTAGCAGAGCAGGAACGCCTTGACGTTGCCCTGCTGGCCGTCGGTGCGGGAAAACAGGATGTGCCCGGCCAGCGCCAGGAAGAGCAGCAACGACTGAACGCCGCCTTCGAGGAGGAACTGGAGATAGATGTCGTGGACGTTGTTCTCGACGAACTCCAGGCCGGAGATCTGCTCCATCACCGGAACGCCGTTACCCACGCCGTAGCCCATCAGGTTGTGTTCGAGTGCGGTACCCGCGCTGGTCCAGAGGGCGAGGCGGCCGACGTTCTTCTGCTCCAGCTGCGTTTCGGCCTGAAGGTTGAATCGGTCGATCACGGGGATGTCGATCACGGAGGACAGCACCAGGCCCGCCACCAGCACCACCGCCGCCACGCCGATGAAGGTGTAGAAGTAATAGTGGCGCGTCTTGCGCATGCGGTAGGCGGCGATGCCGATCGACACGGCCGTGCCCAGCAGGCCCGACCGGGACAGCATCATGCCGCTGGTGAGCAGGGCGATGCCGGCGGCGATGGGATAGACGCGCGTGCCGATGAGCAGGATCGACAACAGGGCCAGCAGGCTGGCCTCGATGTTGCGGCCGCCCGTGGACATGTAGAGCACGCTGGAGGTGGTTTCGCTGCGCGTATAGATGGCGCCGAGCTGGCCCGCGTATACGGCATCGCGCAGCAGGATGAAGGCGATGCAGCACCCGAGTATCCAGACGAAGATCCTGCGCAGGTCCAGGTCGTCGAGCTTGCGGCCGAAGACCGTGCCGAGGAAGTAGGAGGCCGCCACGAACACGATCAGGGTCGAGCGGAGCCCGCCGCCGTACGACGCGGACGCCGCCAGCGAGGTGCCCATCATGGTCGCTATGAAGGCCGTGGCCGGGTTCACCTTGAGATAGCGCACGGCGGGCAGGTAGATCACCGGCATCAGGAGAAGCAGCAGGTGATAGACGTTCACGTGCGACTTGCTCTCGGTACTGTGCGTGAGCGGAATCTGCACGAAGATCATCGCGATCAGCAGCACCGCCGCGGCCCGGGTCTTTCGGATGACCATCAGCCCAGCGCCACGCCGAAGAACTTGTGGATCAGCACCTTCACGGTCGACTTGTAGCCTCCCAGCGAGACGTTGCGGGCGATGTCGGCCAGGGGAGGGCGCTCGCGGTTCATCACGTACTGGATGTTGCGATGGTTGCGCAGCTGGTCGGCGTTCATCAGGCGCGCGTGCTTGGCGATGAAACGCTCGCTCCCTTCGGCCCGGCGGCTGGAATTGCGGATGCGCGCGCGTGAACGATCGTCGTCGACGAACGACAACAACGCCTTCGATCGCACGGCGGGACCATACCGATCCATCATCCGGATCCACATGTCGTAGTCCTGCCAGGACGGCATGGCCTCGTCGAAACCGCCCAGCTCGCGCATGCGCGACAGCTCGGTCAGCACCTGGTTGCCCGCCAGGTTGGCGTAGAGCATCGAACCGAGGTCGATCGGATCGACGCGGTGCAGCTCGGCATCGCCGAACGCGCGGCCGGCGATACCGGCGATCTGGTCCATCGACTGGAAATAACGGAAGCGGCTGCAGGCGAACGACGGCGAATGCCTGCGATAGAGGTCCACCAGGCATTGCACGCGCTGGGGATGGAACAAGTCGTCGTCGTCCAGGCCCGTGACGTAGGTGCCGGTCGCCTGTTCGATGCACCGGTTCCGTGCCCGGCAGGCGCCCTGGGGGGTGTCGTTGCGCAGATAGGTGAAGCGGTCCGGATGGGTGCGGGCGTAGCTTTCGATCAGCTCGGGCGTGTCGTCGGTCGAGGCTTCGTCGCACACCAGGATTTCGATGTGCGGATACGTCTGCGCGAGCACGGAATCGATCGCCCGCCTGAGCAGCGCGGACCGGTTTCGGGTGGGGATGTATACGCTTACCAGCGCCATGGGTTCGCTCCGCCTAGGCTCGTCATGTCAGGCTCCCACCGGGTGCGCGTGTCGCTCGAGCAGGGCATGCCGATGCCGCCAGATCACCCAGCACAGGGGCGGCGTCGCCAGCACCAGGCGAAGCGCGCACGCCTTCCAGTCGTTGGCCGGATACAGCGCGACGGCCAGCATGAGGAAGGCGTAGGGAACGAGGCTCTCGACCGTCCACGAACCGAAGAACTCGCGCGGTGTGAGCCGGATGATCTTCGAGGAGAAGAAGTAATAGGACAGCACGGTGGACAGCACCTGGCTGACGGCGAGCGCCACCGCCATGATTTCCAGCGAGCGCGACATGGCGCCGAGCACGCTCACCGCCAGGGTGATGCCGCAGATCTTCAGGTTCCAGCCGAACTCGATGTCGGAGCGCCCCAGGCTCTGGCTGAGCGCGCCGATCAACGAACCGAGCGGACGGAGCATGCCGAACAGCAGCATGAGCGGAATCAGCTCCGCGACACCGGCGTAACGCTGTCCGTACAGAAGGGTCACCGCCAGCGGCGCGGCCACGGCAAGCATGATGAACACGCAGGCGCTGAAAATCGATACGCCGCGCAGGCCCAGCAGGTAAATGCGGCGCAGCGCCTCCGGGTCGCCCTGCAGGGTGGCCAGGCGGGGAAGCGCGAGGCGTTGGGCCACCGGCATGATCAACTTGGTGGGCTGCAGCACGAGCTCCTTCGCGAGCGAATACACGCCCAGCGAGGCCAGGCCGAGGAATTTGCCGAGGATGATCTGGTCGGCCTGGCTGCGCAGCTGGTTGATCACCTGCGAGCCCAGCTGGAAGGCACCGTAACGCAACGCTTCGCCGACGATGCCCCGGTCGTAGCGGCGTCCCGGATGCCAGTCGCGCTCGGCGGCCATGAGGAACAGGCCCAGGCGCACGAAGCTGTTCACGATCATCGCGTAGACGGCCGCCTCGATCGACGCGCCGAACACCAGCACCATGAGCAGCAAGGTGGCCAGGCCCGACAGGCGTCCGGCCACTTCGATGCGCGCCAGGCGCGGGATGCGGAACGCCTTGATGAGGCTGGCCTGGTACTGCGCCGCGAGGCCGAGCAGCACGAAGTTGATCGTGGACAGGCGCAGGAGGCCACCGAGCACGTCGGAACCGTAGAACGCGGCGACGGCATAGGATGCGCCGAACAGCACCGCCGCCGACAGCAGCCCCAGTCCGGCGCTGATCATGAACAGCGAGGTGCGCCCGGCCCGGTCGATGTCCTGGCGATGGATGAGATAGCTGCTGAGGCCCATGTCCTGCAAAAGCGTCGCGATGGCGTTCACCACGTTGACGATGGCCAGGGCGCCGAGCAGGTGGGCGTCCACGTGGTGCGCGAGCACCGCGATCTGCAACAGCTGGCTCGCCGCGCTCACCACGGTCGAGCCGGCGGTCCACAGGGCATCGCGACGGACGGAGGTCATCGCGCGTGCTCCGGCCGGATCAATTGCGCCGCGAGCTGGTCGTGCAGCCGGCGCTGGTTGAAACGGGCATCGACGGTGTCGCGGGCACGGCGTGCGATCGCCGGCAGATCGAAGTCGCCTCGCTGGATCCGCGCAAGCGTGTCGGAAAGAGCGACGGCGTCGCGCTCGGGCACGAGCCAGCCCGACCTGCCGTCTTCGATGAGTTCGGGGATGCCGCTGTGCAGGGTCGACAGGCAGGGCACGCCGCTGGCCATGGCTTCCATCAGCGACACGGGAATGCCTTCCTGATCGCCGTCGGCGGCGGTCACGCTGGGCAGGGCGAACACGTCCGCCCCACGCAGCGCGGCCTGGACGTAGTCCTTGTCCTTGCGGCCGCTGATACGGATCCGGCCTTCGAGGCCGCCGGCCGATACGAATCGTTCGAGCGCGCCCTGGAGCGGGCCGTCGCCGATCACCTCGAGTTCGACGGGAACGTGCCGGCGCGCCAGGCGCGCCACCGCTTCGCACAGGTAGATGACGCCTTTCTTCTCCACCAGTCGCGCCACGCAGACCACGCGCAACACGCGATCGGCCAAGGATTCCCTTGTGTCGGGCGGAAGACGGAAGCGGAAGCTTTCCAGATCCACGCCCATGCGATGCACGCGAATCTTTTCCGGCGAACAGCCGAGGGATTCGAGTTTCACGCCCCAGCGGTCGCTGATGGGAAGCATGACGTCGCCGCTATGGAACAGGCGCCGATAGTCGTCGGCGTGCCTTGCCAGCACGCCATGCTGCGACAGGTCGAAACCATGGAAGACCGTATACAGCGGCCCATCGATCAGTCCGAGCGAGCGCAAGTGCGATGCCACCACGCCCGTCGGGCCGAAATGCGCGACGATCGCGCGGGCCTTGAGAGGGGAGGTCAGGCGCCTGGCCGCGCCGGCGAGAGCGAGGCTCTTCGCCGCGTGGCCGTAGCGGCGGACCGATAGCGCTCGCCGCACGCGGGATCGGCCCAGGGCGGGAAGCACGTGGCGCAGCCGTGCCAGGGCGATACGCCATCCGGTCGATGCGCTCGCGGCCTGTTCGAACACGAAGATGGCGCGTTCCATCAGTCCGCGCTCGGACACGACGTCGCCGGGCGTGGGGGCCTGGCCGCGACTGACCGCGAGAATACGCACGTCCAGCCCCCGGTCGAGCAACCCGACGATCTGGTCGATCACGAAGGTTTCCGAGTACTTCGGAAATTCGGGCAGCACGAAGAGGACGTCCATGCTCATGCTCCGATGGCAAGGGTCGCCAGTACGGATTCGCGGGCGAAGGCCTTCTCCCTGGCCACGGCGGCCTGGATGCCCGGGCGCAGCGACTCGTCGCCGAGCAGCGCGAGCACCTTGGCACGCAGGCTTCCGTCGAGCAGCGAACCCACCGGCATGGCGAGATCGTCGACACCCAGTCGCTTCATGATGCCGTCGGTCTTGTGTTCGTAGCTCAGCGCCACCGCCGGCGTGCCGAAGTTCATCGAGATGATGGCGCTATGCAGGCGGGTGGCGATGGTAAGCACGCAGGCACCGAAGCGGCGCCCCAACTCGACGTCGTTGAGTTCATTCATTTCCACGAAGAGCGAACCGGGGTGCCGCATGCGCGACCGCACGCGCAGGGCGATCATGCGATCGTCCTTGGGGTAACCGTCGATGGCCGTGCAGGTGGAGAACGCCGTCACCGCGTACCCTGCTTCGACCACCGCATCGAGCAATTCGGCGAAGGCCGTTTCGTACTGCGCCTGGGTGATGCCGAGCCGCTTGTCGAAGGGCGCCAGTTCACGGAACGTGACGGCTACCGTCGGTCGCTCCCGATCCACCGCCACCGGCTCGCCCGGATCGACCAGCCAGGCGGTGTCCGACGACCATCGCACGCGGGTATCGGGGATGCCACCGTCGGCCATGTGCTTCGCGCTCACTTCCTCGCGCAGCGCAAGGGCGTTCACGCGGCTCATGACGTCCTGCGATACCTTGCGGAAGAACGCGTGCTCGAACGGACCGACGCTGTGGCCGATCATGTAGATGGGCCGCCCGGCGAGCAGGGCGCAGATGGCATGGTCGTACTGCGTCGGGCCGTAGAGGTCGACGAAGAACGAGCCGCCCACCTGGATGACGAGGTCGTAGTCCCGCAACGAAGCGATATGCTGGCGGTGGCGTGCCGGCAACCTCGCCCATCGCGTCCACCAGCGCTTTCGCAGGTGGGCATGCAGCAACCAGGGGACCAGCCGGCGCAGCAGGGTGGCACGCACCATGCCGAAGCGTCGCTTGCCCGCTTCGAGGTAGTAGGCATTCAGGGTGTCGGGTAGCAGCTCGCGCCCCAGCAACCATGCCGAGCTGGTGGGAAAGCGGCTGAGCGTGTCGATGCGGGCATCGGGGAGTCCGCTCTCCAGGCACTGCAGCAGGCCGCGAAGGATCGCGCCGTCGCCGCGGTTGCCGCAGGTATGGTTGCCGACGATGAGGATACTGGTCATGCCGGGTCCGCCTTGTACTTGTAATAGGCGTAGGCGGAGTAGCCTGCGGTGCGACGTTCCACGGCGTTGAAGATGGCACCTTTCAGTTCCACGCCGTTCTGCTCGAACCGCTGCTTGGCGATCGCCAGTTCGCGTGCCTTGTTGAGTCCGAAGCGGGCCACCAGGAGGCTGGTGCCCGCGTGGTGGCCGATGACCGCCGCGTCGGTGACCGCCAGGATGGGAGGGGTGTCGATGATCACCAGCTGGTAGCCGACGCCCACTTCATCGATGAAGCGGCTGAAGTTCTCGTGCATCAGCAGCTCGGACGGGTTGGGTGGCACCCGGCCGCGGCTGATGAAATCGACGTTCTCCAGCGGGCCTTTCACCACCACCTCGGCGACGGTCGCGCTGCCGACGAGCACGTCGGACAGGCCCCGTTCCGGCTTGATGTCCAGGTGCTGGTGCAGCGTGCCGCGCCGCATGTCGCCGTCGATGAGCAGCACGCGCTGGCCCGCCTGCGCGATGACGGCGGCGAGGTTGGCCGACACGAAGGTCTTGCCCGCGAACGGACTGGAGCCGGTGATCATGAGGATGTTGTTCTTCGCCTCGAGCCGGGCGAAGTGCAGGCTCGTGCGCAGGCTGCGGAAGGCCTCGACGGCGAGGTCGGCCGGATCGGCGATGGCCAGGAGCGGGCCCCGGCCGCGCTGGCCGTGGCCACCCTTCGGCGAGCGGGACGTCTGCCCGGCGCTGAGCGGTACCGACGCGTAGACCGGCAGGCCGAGGTCTTCGATCTGCGCGGGATCTTCGATGCCCCGGTTGAGGATCTGCCGCAGGAACACGAAGGCCAGCGCGATGAATCCGCCCAGCACCGTGGCGATGGCGACGATCAGGATCTTGCGCGGCTTCACCGGGTGGGTGGTATCCACCGCCGACGTGTCCACGACGCGCACGTTGCCGACGGTGCCGGCGCGGGCGATGTCGAGCTGCTGGGCCTGGTTGAGCAGGCTGGTGTAGGTGGTGGTACTCACCTGCACGTCGCGGCTGAGCTTGAGCAGTTCCTGCTGGGTATCGGGCAGGTCGCCCACCTGCTTCTGGAAGTTGTCTTTCTGCGCCTGCAGCTGCGCCATCTGCTGCTGCAAGGCCTTGTACGCCGGGTGGTCATGGGTGAAACGGCGATCGATGTCGGCTTCCTGCATGTGCAGTTGCTGGATGTTGTTCTCGACCGCCACGATCTGGTCGAGCAATCCCTTGGTCTGCATGCTGATGTCGACGGAATGCGATTTGCTCTGGAAAACGCTCATCGCGGCCTGCGCGCGATCGAGTTCCTGGCGAACCTTGGGCAGTTGGTCCTTGACGAACTGCAATTGACTGGCCGCCTCCGCCGAATTGCGCTCGACGTTCTGGCGGACGTAGGCCGTCGATATGTGCGCGAGCACTTCCTGGGCGAGATCGGGATCCTCGTTGTTGTAGGAAAGCCCGATGATGCCCGAGTCGTTCCCCTGTTCCAGGGCGATGATGTCGTTCTGCAGCTTGGTGATGGTGGTCAGCCGCGGCTGTTCGGTCACGTCGAAGCGGGTGCCGGGGTTGGCCGCGAGCCGCCTCACCTGGATCGTGACGCCGTGGCCGCGGGCGACGTCCCCCACGCTGCCGGCGAGCAGTTGCTTGCCGTCGTCGTCGTAAAGGACGAAGCGGCCGCCCTCGGCCGCCCTCAACTCGAGCGTGTGGCCGAGCAGGTTATCGGGAAGCTCCAGCTTGAAGATATCGAGCGTTTCGCCGCCCCAGCCGTAACGGCTCAGTCCGAAGCGCGGCGGTGCGGGATGTCCCGGCGAATGTCCCCGGGACAGGTAATCGCCGACGATCGGCATGCGTCGCGGTTCGGCATCGATGTTCAGCCGAAGATCGTCCACGGCCTGGCCGATGACGAGTCGGGAGGTGATGAGGGCGATTTCGGTGGTCGCCTGCGAGCCGGTGGTGCCCAAGGATTGCGTGAGATCGCTCAATCCCGGCAGCGACGGCGTCTTCTGCTCCACCTGCACGATCGCCGTGGCCTGATATACCGGCGTCGCCAGCAGCGTATAGAGCACGCCCACGGCGAAGAAGGTACCCGTGATGGCGACGATCAACCATTTATGGTCGAGGAGCGTGCCGAACAGCGCATTGAGATCGAGGGTGTCGTCGTCGTGCACCTGATCATTCTTCGTCGTCATGCGTCGGCGGTTTTCCAAAGGTCGAATGGACGTCTATCCGTTTATACCGAAGCTTTGATGAATGACTCACAAAGCATTGTCTAATATGGAGTTTTTGCGCGGATCGAGGGCGCGCGACCGCCCGTGCGCATGCCGTCGTGGCAAGCGCATGGCGCATCGGTCCGATGCGCGGTCGCAGCGTTCGCTAGGCGGACACCGGGGCTCCGTGGCGGTGGGAGGACCGCCTCGACCCGTTGCCGTTCGTGTGATCCACGATGTCCTTCGCCGGTGTCGACGGGTAGCGTCATGTCGTGACGCACCGCGTCAATGGATCCAGCTTAGACGCCTCCCCGATGGCGGCAAAGCGACGAAGGTCGTTTTTGCGACCTGTATCAAGTAACCGGTGCGGATGTGTCCGTCTCAAGGCGGAAATGTAAATTCCGCGTTATGAATTGGGCGGCGCGGCAGCGCCTGTTCATACATCCTTTATACGGCGGCCGAACTACGTTGACGCGGCCGTTGCCGTTCCCTTCCACCTCGCACAGGGATCGAAGCCCATGAGTTACCGCATTGAACACCGCCGTTCCGTGGTGGCGCAGGCCGTTTATGGCCTCCTCAACCCGATTCCCTTCGGTTTCTTCGTCGCCGGCCTGGTTTTCGACATCCTCTATGCCAGCACGGCGGAATTGCTGTGGGGCAAGGGTGCCGCCTGGCTCATCACCCTCGGCCTGCTTTTCGCGATCGTCCCGCGCGTGGTGAATCTCGTACAGGTGTGGGTCACTTCGCGGCGTAGCGCGATGGCGGCCGACCGGATCGACTTCGCGCTCAATCTGCTCGCCATCGTCGCGGCCGTGGTGAACGCCTTCGTTCATAGCCGCGATGCCTACGGCATCGTGCCCGCCAACGTCTGGTTGTCCGCCTGCACGGTACTCCTGATATCGCTGGGCCACGTCATCATGGCCGTGCGGCAGGCCACCCTGGGAGAGCGCCTCCATGGCTGATCTGTTTCGTCGTCGCGTCCTGGCCCTGGCGTGCATCGGCGTGCTGGCCGCATGCAGCGGGAAGGCATCCTTCGAGCCGGCGCAACAGTCGGGCGATCATCCCAGCCTGCCGGCCCCCGACCGTTTCCTGCTACCGCCGATGCAGGTGCCGGACAAGGCGGGCTGGGGGCCGGGTCAGGCGCCGAAGGTCGCCCCGGGACTGAAGATCGAAGCCATCGCCCGGGGGCTGATGCACCCTCGCCAGTTGCTGACCCTGCCCAACGGCGATGTTTTGGTCGTGGAATCCAACAGCCCGGGCACCGAGCCGGTGACCACGCCCAAGCAACTCATCGCCGGGATGGTGAAGAACCAGTCCGGGAAGGGTGGCAAAGGCGGTAACCGGATCACGTTGCTGCGCAGGAACGGCGCCGCGGGTGGCGAGTGGGAAAAACACGTGTTCATCGAACACCTGAATTCTCCGTTCGGCGTGCAGTTGATCGGCGACTCGCTGTACGTCGCCAACACCGACGGCATCGTCAAGTTTCCGTACGCGGCCGGCCAGACGCACATCGACGCGCCGCCGGTCGATTTCGCCGATCTTCCCAATACGATCAACCACCACTGGACCAAGGCCCTGCTGGCCAGCCCCGACGGCAGCAAGCTCTACGTCGGCGTGGGCTCCAACAGCAACGTCACGGAGAACGGCCTGGCCGTGGAGTATCGCAGCGCCGACGTACTCGAAGTGGACGTCGCCACCGGTGCCAGTCGCATCTACGCGGCGGGCATACGCAATCCCACGGGACTGCAATGGGAACCGACCACGGGTAAACTCTGGGCGATCGCGAACGAACGTGACGAAATCGGTGCCGATCTCGTGCCCGATTACATGACCTCGGTCCAGGAAGGCGGTTTCTACGGTTGGCCCTACAGTTACTTCGGCCAGCACGTCGACGTCCGTGTCATGCCGCAACGTCCCGACCTGGTGCGGAAAGCGATCAAGCCCGACTACGCCATCGGATCGCATGTCGCACCGCTGGGATTCCTGATGACACGGGCGAACGGTTTGCCGGAGAAATATCACGACGGCGCGTTCATCAGCGAGCACGGCAGTTGGGACCGCTCGCCCTTGAGCGGCTACGAGGTGGTGTTCGTCGCGTTTCGCGACGGCAAGCCCGTGGGTAAACCGGAGACGGTCGTGAGCGGATTCTATTCCGACGACGAATCGACGTTGTATGGAGCCCCCGTTGGCATCGTGCAGGATGCACAGGGCGCGTTGCTGATTGCCGATGACGTGGGCGATGCGGTGTGGCGGGTGACGGCCACGGGTCCTTGACGCCGGCGCCATATCCCGGTTGAAGGCCGGGTTTCGATCTGCCGTCCATTCGTTGAACCGTGACGTAGGCTTGCGCGATCGTCGCCGAACCGCGAGGTCACTCCTCCGGATAGGCCTGCACGGTTTCCCACGCCCCGTCTTCGCCCTCGAAACGCATGCGCACGGCGATGCGGTGGTTGCGATGGATGCTCGCGGCGAGATGGAGGGCGAATTTCAGCGATTCGTCCTGGGTGGCGAAGGCGCCCACGCGATGTTGTTCGTGCAACACCCGCCACGGAAAAGGACCTTCGACGGCGTGGGGAAGGTAAAGCGTGGTCGGGGACGGCATGGCGACTTTTTTTCGGTTCATGCCCTCCGTCAGCAGGGACCGTGCCAGCCTGAAGCCCGCCTGGCAGCTCACGATGCGGTCACGGAACGCAATATTTGCATGCAGGGGGTGCAGGATCGCGACATAACTTCGACATTTGTCCGCGCGCGTTGTTCTAAGCTGTGGCATTGAAGCCAAGGCATGCCTATGAAACCCCTGCGGAGCATGCTCGTTCTTGACGACGACCTGTCGTTTTCCGACGCCACGTGCGGATGGCTGCGGGCGATCGGCATGGAGGCGCATGCGGCAGCCAACTGCGCGCAGGCGCGGCAGGCGATGCGGGATCGTCGGTTCGACGCCGCGATGATCGACATCGGCTTGCCGGACGGTTGCGGCCTGGACTTATTGAACGAACCCGGGTTCGCTTCGCTTCGGCGCACCATCGTGATGAGCGGCGACCAGGCGTTGGCGTCGTCGCTCGAACATGTCCTGCCCGGCGCACGCTGTCTCGGAAAACCCTTCAGTTCGTCGTCCCTGCACGCGGCATTGCTCATGACCGCCTTGGACGGCGACGACGAGGAGCTGGTCGGCGAATCCCGACCGATGGACGACGTACGCCGGGAGATCGACGATGTAGCGGGTCTTCCGGTGTCGGTGCTGCTCCACGGGGAAAGCGGAACCGGGAAAGAATTGGCGGCGAGACGGCTGCACCGGGCGAGCGGTCGCCGGGGTCGGTTCGTCGCTTTCAATGGCGCAGCCCTGTCGCCGGAATTGCTGGCGAGCCAGCTGTTCGGACACCTGAAGGGGAGTTTCACCGGCGCGAGCGAACGTCGCATCGGACTGGCCGACGCGGCGGACGGCGGCACGCTGTTCATCGACGAACTGGGCGACATGCCCGAGCCCGTGCAGGTCGCCTTGCTGAGGTTTCTCGAGACGCGCGAGGTGATGCCGGTGGGTGCGACGCGTGGGCACCGGGTGGACGTGCGGGTGGTCAGCGCCACCCATCGGTCGCCGAGGCGGGCCATGAGCGAAGGACGTATCCGTACGGACCTGTACTTCCGGCTTGCCGGCTACGAGATCCGCATGCCCGCGCTGCGCGAGCGGCGACAGGACGTCCCACTCATCGCGGAGAGGGTATTGGCGGATATCAACGCCTCGGCGGGGCGCGTCAAGTGGTTCGGCCCGTCGGCCTTCGACGCGGTGGCGGACTACGCCTGGCCCGGCAACGTGCGCGAACTCCGGCAGCAGGTCCAGCGGGCCTATGTCCGTAGCGATGGAAGCATCCGCCTGGCACGTCCGGTCGACGATGCCATGCGCGTGCCGGTCGCTGGCGACGCGCAACGGCTGGCGGACATCGAACGCGAGGCCGTTCTCGCGGCACTGGGCGTCTGCGACGGAGACCGGGCGAAGGCGGCGCGGCGCCTGGGGATCAGCCTGAGGACGATCTACAACAAGCTTTCCACGTACCGCGCGGCGGGCGTGGTCGAGCCTGCGGCATGAATGACGTCGCGACCGGCGCGGCCTCGGAAACCCGGCGCGAATGGCGCTCGCGCAGCCTTCATGCCCTCAATAGCCCGCTCGGCGCGATACTCGCCCAGGCCGAGCTCGTGCAATTGCTCGTATCGCGAGGGCGTACCGCCAGCGCCATCGAAGCCGCGACGAACATCGTCGGCGATTGCGAACGGTACGGGCGCATGCTTCGCGACGCGTTCGCGGCGGCGGACGCCATCGACACATGGTCGCCGGGATACTGCACGGTCGCCGAAGCCTTGGACCTCGCGGCCGGTTCGCTCGAAGGCGACGACATCGCGCTCGAAGCGGAAGGGCGCGACGTGGTGCTTCCCTGGCCGGCTCCGGTGGCCGCGTCGTTTCTGTCGCGCTGCTTCGACAATGCACGGCGTCACGGGGCCAGGCGCATCGGCGTCACGGCGACGACGGATCGCGGCGCACTTCGCCTGCTCGTTCGCGACGACGGAACGGGTTTGCAAGGCGTCAGTGCCGAGGCGGCCTTGCGCTCTTTCGTGTCGTCGACACCCGCCACGCATACGGGGCTCGGGCTATGGATCGCCCAGGCCCTGGCGCATCGCGTGGGAGGAGAGCTTTTCCTGCCGCCCACGGAGCATGGTTTCCTGGTCGAATGCCGTCTGCCGGCCGGGCCGATCCGTTGATGAACCGACCGCGTGTCATGCTGGTGGAAGACGAATTCCTGATCGCCCACGCCGTAAGCGAATTGCTCGAATCGGCGGGCGCGACCGTGCTCGGGCCATACCCCTCGATGCAGCCGGCCATGGCCGCGCTCGACGAAGGCATCCCCCCGGATGCGGCCATACTCGACGTGAACCTGGCCGAGCAACGGGTCTTCGCGCTTGCCGACCGCATGATCGAATTGCGCGTACCCATCGTCTTCACCACCGGATACGACGCATCCACCTTGCCCGAACGCTATGCCGGTATCCCTTGCCTGCAGAAGCCGGTTCGCATCGCCCTGGTGCTCGATGCGCTGGGCCTCACCATGCCGCGCTCGGACGAGACGCGGCCATCCAGCCCTCGCAAGGAGGGGCAGCCATGAACGAACGCGTTTCCCATCGAGACATCGTGGTCGTCGGCGGATCGCTCGGCGCGCCGCAGGCGCTACAGGCGCTCCTGGCGAGGTTGCCCCCCATGCCCGATGCCGCCATGTTCGTCGTGCTGCACATGCCACCGTACGGCGGCGGCATATCGGCGACGGTACGCATGGCGGCAGCCCACCATTCGGTGGTGGAGGCACGGCACGGCATGGACATCGAACCGGGTCGCATCTACCTGGCCGTGCCGGATCGCCATCTGATGCTGGAACGGGGCCGCGTCGTCCTGGGCCGGGGACCGCGCGAGAACCTGTCGAGGCCGTCGATCGACGCCCTGTTCCGTTCCGCCGCGATGCATTACGGGCCGCGGGTCGTCGGCGTGGTGCTCTCGGGTATGTTGAACGATGGCAGCGCGGGCCTGCATGCCGTGCGAGATTGCGGTGGGGTGACTCTCGTGCAGGATCCCGCCGATGCGTTGGCCGGCGACATGCCGGCCAACGCCTTGCGGGCCGTCGAGGTCGATGCCTGCGCGCCGGCTTCGCAATTGCCCGAACTGATCGTGCGCTGGGTCCGCGAGCCGGCGGGGCAGGGGCCGCCGATCCCGGCGGACCTTCGCTTCGAGGTGGATGTCGCCATGGGAGGGCGGTCCGACTCCGATCGCCTCGCGGCGGCCGCGGTACCGTCGCCCGTCACCTGCCCATCCTGCGGTGGCGTCATGTCCGAAATGAAGGGAGACGGGCCGTTGCGCTACCGCTGCCAGGTGGGGCACGCGATGACCGCCGACGTGCTCGCCCGTGAGCAGGAAAGTGCCGTGGACGAAGCCCTGCGGGTGGCGTTGCGCATGGTCGAGGAGCGTGCCGAGCTGGTCGCCCGCATGGCGGCCGATGCGCTCCGTCACCAGCGGCTGGCCATCGCCGAAGGCTATCGCAAGCGCTCGGACGAATATCGACGTCACGCCGAAGCCATCCGAAGGACGGTTCTCGCATCGATGGAGCGCGATGGAGGCGCCGCCTGACACGCGCGGAACGTCGGTGGCGGTTCACGCGTTATGCTAACGGGCGTCCCCAAAGCATCATGTCAGGTATTCATGAGCCCAACCCTGTCCTCGGACGATTTCGCAAGCCCCGCGCTTCCCCTGGTCCTGGCGATCGGCACGAGCGGGACCGACGATGCTCAGCTCGCGCAGCTCGTCGCGGCGCTGCCCGCGTCCGACGAACTCGCCGTGGTGCTGGTGCTGCGCAACCGCATGGCATTCAACCTGCCGCGTTTTCGGCAGTTGCTGGGCGAACGTGCCGACCAGCTTCATCCGGCGGTGGACAATGAGCCGTTGTGCGGAAGCCGGTGCTACTTCGTGCCCCCGGACGTCCTGGCCACCCTGGACAACGGCAGGTTCCATCTCGTGGGCACCGGTGGCGTCATGGCGCGTGGAACGATCGATACGCTCTTCGTCTCCATGGCGAAGGACCTCCAGGGCCACGCCATCGGCGCGGTGCTTGGCGACACCGGTGGCGAGGGCACGCTCGGCATCGTCGCCCTGAAGGAGGCCGGCGGCCTTACCCTCGCCGTGACCGGCGACGACCCCGATGATGCGCGATTGGTGCATTCGGGAAGCCCGGCGGCGTTGGCCGACGAGATTCTCGACGTCGAAGCCTTCGCGCGGCGCGTCGCTTCCTACGTGGCGCAGCGCAAGCTGGGTCCCGGGGACGAGGACGATCCCGAACGCCTGAACCAGGTTGCCGTGATCCTGCGTAACCATACGGGTCACGATTTCCATGGCTACAAGCGCGCCACCTTCGCGCGGCGCGTGGAGCGCCGCATGCAAGTGGTGCAGGCGCCCACGCTGGCGGCCTACGTCGACGTGCTGAGGGCGAAGCCGGACGAGGCGCAGCAACTCTTCAACGACCTGCTCATCGGCGTGACGCAGTTCTTCCGTGATACCCGCGAATTCGAATTCCTCGAATCGCATGTGGTTCCCAAGCTTTTCGCGGGCAAGAACCGCAGCGATACCCTGAGGATCTGGGTGCTGGGTTGCTCCACCGGCGAGGAGGCCTATTCGCTGGCGATCCTGCTGCGCGAGTACGCCAGCACGCTCGAAACGCCGCCGCACATCCAGATCTTCGCCAGCGACATCGACGGCCGGGGGCTCGCCGTGGCGCGCGTCGGCCGGTATCCGCCCTCGATCGCCGATGACGTGGGGCCCGGACGCCTCGAGCGCTGGTTCACCAAGGAGGGCGAGACGTATTCGATATCGAAGGAACTTCGCGAGATGTGCGTGTTCTCCCAGCACAGCATCGTGAAGGATCCCCCGTTCTCTCGACTGGATCTTATTTCCTGTCGCAACCTTCTGATCTACCTGGACAACGACCTCCAGGACCAGATCATCCCCGTGTTCCATTTCGCCCTGAAGCCAGGTGGCTACCTGTTCCTGGGCAATTCGGAAAACGTGTCTCGCCATACCCGGCTCTTTGCCCCCGTGGAGCGAAGCTACCGCATCTTCCAGAAGGTGGATGCCGGTACGCGGCTGGCCGGCGAGCTTCGCGTGCCGGAGTCGGCGCCCCAGGCGCCCCCGTATGTGGAGCTTCCACGCGCCCGCGTTCCGAACATGGGCCTCATGAGGCTGGGCGAGCGCATCGCCGAGCGCCATGCGCCCGCCTACGCCATCGTCGACATGAATCACGAGGTGCTGCATTTTTCCGCGCAGGCCGGCCGATACGTCCATCCCGGCGGCGGCACGCCCACGTTGAACCTGCTCAACCTCGTGCATCGCGATCTTCGACTCGACCTGCGGGCGGCGCTTGGTCGCGCCGCGATGGAAGATCGCACCATCCGTCTCGACGGTTTGCCGATGACCGAGGGCGGCGAGCGCCAGCTGGTCGATCTCATCGTCGAACCGACGTCCGCCACGGCGTCGGGTGAGCGTGGTTTCGTCGTGCTGTTCAAGGAAGGGACGCCGGTTGCGCCCCCGGCCGAGACCGCGGATTCGGGCGACGCCCACGAAGAGCGCATACAGGCGTTGGACGCCGAGCTTCGCGTCACGCGCGAGCGCCTCCAGGCGATGATCGAGGAACTGGAAAGCGCCAACGAGGAGCTGAAGGCTTCCAACGAGGAATACCAGTCGCTCAACGAAGAGTTGCAGAGTTCCAACGAGGAGCTGGAAACCTCCAAGGAGGAGCTCCAGTCGGTGAACGAGGAAGTGACCACCGTCAACGGGGAGCTGGCCCATCGCGTGCAGGAGCTCGCCCACGCCAACAGCGACCTGAAAAACCTGCTGGAAAGTACCCGCATCGCCACGGTGTTCCTCGACAACGAGCTGCGCATCACCAACTTCACCCCGGCCGTCGCGGAGATCGTTCCGCTGGTGGAAACCGACATCCATCGACCGATCAGCCACATACGCCTCAAGGTGGCGTACGACGAGCTGCATTACGACGTGCGCAAGGTGATCCGGACCCTGGTGACCGTGGACAGGGAAGTGGAAAACCCCGAAACCCAGGCGCGCTATATCGTTCGCGTGCTGCCGTATCGAAGCGTCGACAACTACATCGGCGGCGCCGTGGTGACGTTCCACGACGTCACCCCGCTATCCCGTGCCGAACGTGCCTTGCGTGAAAGCGAACAACGCCTTCGTACGCTCATGGAAGGCATTCCGCAGTTGGTCTGGCGTGCCGTGGACGGTGGCCAATGGACCTGGTCCAGTCCGCAGTGGTCCGCGTTCACCGGGCAGACGGCAGAAGAAAGCGTCGGCATGGGGTGGCTGGACGCGATCCATCCCGACGATCGCGAGAATACGTCACGTGCGTGGAGCGACGCGGCCGACGCCGGGTTCATCAACATCGAACACCGTATCCGTGCGAAGGACGGCGCGTATCGCTGGTTTCATACGCGCAGCCGGCCGGTGCACGACGAACGGCACCGCATCGTCGAGTGGCTCGGCACGTCCACCGACGTGGACGACCTGCGCACGCTGCAGGAAGAACAGCGGGTGATGGTCTCCGAGTTGCAGCATCGCACCCGCAACCTCATCTCGGTGGTGCAGTCGATCGCCATGCAGACCACCCGGGAGGCCGAATCCGTCGATCTTTTCCGAACGCTGTTCGACGATCGCCTGGGCGCGCTGTCGCGCGTGCAAGGCGTGCTGTCGCAGTCGGAAGCCGATCCGATCACCGTGGGTGACCTGATCTTGCTCGAACTGGATGCGTTGGCGAGCGGCGGAGGCCGGGAGCGGATCCGGCTGGAGGGGCCTGATGTCCGCCTGCGCAAATCCGCGGTGCAGACCCTGTCCCTTGCCTTGCACGAGCTCGCCACCAACGCGCGCAAATATGGCGCACTCGCTGCGGAAGACGGCCACATCTCGGTGACATGGCGGAAGACCGTCGAAGACGGTGAGCAGCGACTCGTGCTGGAGTGGCTGGAGCGTGGCGTCTCGCCCGATGCGTGGTCCGGCAATCGCGGAACCGGTTACGGCCGCACCCTGATCGAACACGCCTTGCCATATACGCTTGGCGCACGTACCGAGTTCCATCTGGATACGGACGGCCTGCGTTGCGTGGTGGATCTTCCGCTCGATCGCCGCGACGCGTCGTCCGGGTCCTGACGACGCGTCGCGGCGCGCGGGGGCCTACTTGGGTGGCGGCTGGCTGCCCAGGTCCGCACCCGTGATGGGGTCGGCGGAAGGATCGGACGCGAGCCGCGTGCCGAATGCCTTCACCGCCTTCTTCTCCGCCGCCGACAGGCCGACCTCGGCATGGCCGTCGCCGCCATCCACCGGCAGGGCGTTCTCGTCGGGAACGATCACTTCCGAAAAGCCGGTGCCTTCACACCACGGTCCCGTGGTGTCGCCTTCGCCACGCGAGGTATTGACGTATACGTCGGCGAAGCGCGGATCGCCCGGCAACTTGCCCGGCGGGAAGCTGCGATCCATGGAATACAGGGCCTTCTCGAACGATTTCTGATGCGAGATCTCGCGGGTCATCAGGAAGGTGAGGGCATCGCGCACGCCGGGATCGGCGGTAACGTTGATGAGCCGCTCGTAGACGATCTTCGCCCGGGCCTCGGCGGCGATGTTGGAACGAAGATCGGCCGTGGGTTCGCCGATGCTGTCGATGTAACCCGCGTTCCACAACTGCCCGCCCGAATTGATCAGCGCCGGTCCGCCGCCATACAGCACCTGCGTGACATGGCTGTCGTTTCCGGCGCCCTGCAAGGCTCGGAACGCTTCGGCCTGCTCATCGATGCCTTCGGCCAGGCGCCCCTTGGCACCGCGATTGAGCATGGCGACGATCGACCCGATGACCTCCAGGTGGGAGAGCTCTTCGGTGGCGATGTCCAGCAGCATGTCCTTGCGGCCCGGATCCTCCTCGGCCAGCGCCTGGGTGAAGTAACGCATGGCCGCGGCGAGTTCGCCTTGCGGGCCGCCGAACTGCTCGAGCATGAGATTGGCGAGCGCCGGATTGCACTCGTCGACGCGCACCGTGTATTGCAGCCGCTTGTTGTGGTTGAACATCGGTCGCTCCTTGTGTGGGGAGCGACCAGTCTGTCGCCGCAAACGTTGCCTGCGGGGGCAGCGCGCGTGACGAGGCCTCCACGGGCGTGAACGGCCATGGCGATTCAGCAACGTGAGTCGGCCTTCGCCGAATGTTGGCACGTGTTTTCCGGGCGGATGGGAACCTCGAACGACGTTCCGTCACGGAGACATCCCTTGAAAGCCATCGTATTCCATGCCCTCGGCGACATCCGTCTCGACGAGGTATCCGAGCCCACCATCGAGAGCGATACCGACGCCGTCGTGCGCCTGACGCGCTCCGCGATCTGCGGGACGGATCTCCATTTCATACGCGGTACCATGGCAGGCGTGGAGCCGGGAACGATCCTCGGACACGAAGGCGTGGGCATCGTCGAATCGCTCGGCGACGGCGTACGAAACTTCAAGGTGGGCGATCGCGTGGTGGTTCCCTCGACGATCGGCTGCGGCTACTGCTCCTATTGCCGCGCGGGCTACTACGCGCAATGCGACAACGCCAATCCGAACGGCCCCGGCACGGCCTTCTACGGCGGCCCGAAGGAGGCCGGCGGCCTGCATGGCATGCAGGCGGAGAAGGTGCGCGTGCCGTTCGCCAACGTGAACCTGGTCAAGCTGCCCGAGGAGGTGAGCGACGACGAAGCCATCCTCATTTCCGATATCTTTCCCACGGGGTACTTCGGTGCCGACATGGCCGGCATCAAGCCGGGCCACACCGTCGCGGTCTTCGGATGCGGGCCGGTGGGGCAGTTCGCCATCGCATCGGCGAAGCTGTTCGGGGCCGGCAGGGTGTTCGCGGTCGACAGGCATGCCGATCGCCTCGACATGGCCAGGGAGCAGGGCGCGGAAACGGTCGATTTCTCCAAGGAGGATCCCGTGGAGACCATCAAGCGTCTTACCGGGGGCATCGGTGCGGATAGCGTGATCGATGCCGTCGGCGTGGATGCCGAGATGCCGCATTCCGGGCCCGCGGAGGCGTCGAAGGCCGCCGGGTCGGCAAAGGACGCATCGCCGTCCGCTCGCGACGAAGGCGACGCGTGGCGTGCCGGCGACGGCCCCGCGCAGGCGCTGACATGGGCCGTGGACGCCGTGGCGAAGGCGGGAACGATATCGATCATCGGCGTCTATCCGCCCAGCGATACGATGTTTCCCATCGGCGCCGCGATGAACAAGAACCTGACCGTGCGCATGGGTAACTGCAACCACCGCAAGTACGTTCCCATGCTGGTCGAGTTGGTCCGTTCCGGGCAGATGGTGCCTACGAAGATCCTTACCCAGCGCGAGCCGATGGGCCATGCGATCGAGGCGTACGAGCGCTTCGATCATCGCCAGCCAGGGTGGATCAAGGTGGAACTGGAGCCGTCGTCGTCCTGACGACGGCTACGTGCGACGCGGCGGTTTACGGAGCGGCGTTGGTCGCCGCTTCCTTGCCAGGCAGCTTCTTCGCCATCTCGAGGTGATGCTTCAGCGTCGGGAGCGTCTCGGTCGCGAAGGCCTTCAGGTCGCTGTCCTCGCCCTGTTTCGATTCCTTCTCGAACAAAGCGACCGCCTTCTGGTGGTCGGCGACCATCTTGGTGGCGAACGCCTGGTCGAAATCGGCGGACTTCAGTTGCCCCAGTCGTTCGATCGCCTTGGAGTCTTCCGCGGACGGGCTGCCGACCGAGGCGCCTTTCTTCGCGGCGATGGCCGTGAGCTTCTCGTTCGCGGCGGTGTGGTCGGTCACCATCTGGCGGCCGAACGACTGCACGTCGCCTGACTTCCCTTGGGTGCTGCCCAGCTTGCCCAGCGCGACTTCGGCTGCGCCCGATGCGCCAGCCATCTGAACGAACTGGGCATCGCCCTGCGAGAGCTGGGTGGATGCGGCCGTTTGGGCGAAGGCCGAGCCGGCGAGAAGCACGGCGCCGAGACCGGAAAGGATGACGTGGCTCTTCATGGGGACCTCACGAGTCATGAAAGGAGGCCTGAGCGTGCGTTCGCTGGCGTCGCGGAAAGGTACCGGACGTGGGACGGCGTCTTCACGAGGGTGAAGATCGTTCGCCGGACCCTTAGAATGGCGTTTTTCGACGCAAGCGAAGCCTGCCATGAATCCAGCCACGTTCGATCGCATCGGTACCCCCGGCCAGCCTTGGGGAGACGCGGAAAGGCGACAGTGGCGCTCCCGGCAGGTCAAGCATCGCGACGTCGCGGCCGACGTGCTCGCGCCAGTCGATGCGCTACGCGACCGCTTCGACGTGGAGGAGTACGGCGCCGCGACGTACGACGGCGTGCGCTATCCGTTCCTGGCGGTACGCAGTCGCGCCTGGCGAGACGATCTCCCCGTGATGGTGGTCACCGGCGGCGTCCACGGTTACGAGACGAGCGGCGTGCTCGGCGCGCTTCAATTCCTGGCGCGACACGGTCGAGACTACGACGGGCGCGCCAACCTGCTGGTGGTGCCGTGCGTCAGTCCGTGGTCCTACGAGCGCATCCATCGCTGGAATCCCGACGCCATCGATCCCAACCGCCATTTCCGTGCCGACAGCCCCGCCGCCGAATCGGCGGCACTGGTTCGCCTGCTTTCGCCGCTGGGCGATCGCGTGCTGATGCATATCGACCTCCACGAGACGACCGACTCGGACGAGACCGAGTTCCGCCCTTCGCTCGCGGCGCGCGACGGCAAGGCGTATGAGCCGGGCGAAATCCCTGACGGTTTCTACCTGGTCGACGACACCGCGAAACCGCAGCCCGCGTTCCAACAAGCCGTGATCGATGCGGTGTCCAGGGTCACCCATATCGCGCCCGCCGATGCGAACGGCATGATCATCGGCTCGCCGGTGGTGGCTCCCGGCGTCATCCGGTATCCGCTGAAGCAGCTCGGGCTCTGCGCTGGCATCACGCCGGCACGCTTCTGCACCACGACCGAGGTCTATCCGGACAGCCCTCGCACGACGCCCCAGGAGTGCAACGATGCGCAGGTAGCCGCCGTGCGCGCCGCCATCGCGTTCGCCCTGGAGCACGGGGACGACTGAGTCAATCGGATGTCCGGTGCACGGCCGCGAATACCTTCGCGGCAAGCGGTGTCCATGACGTCCATTCGTGGATGCCCGATCCGGTGACGATGTGCTCTCGCGGCACCGCCGGCGCGAGCAAGGGCATGTTGGGTGCGAACGTGTCGCGGTCGCCGTAGGCCAGCCACACGCGTGGGTCGCCGCCGGGCCGGGATGCCCGCGCCTTTGCCCGTCGCCATATCTGTGCCTGCCAGTTGCCGGGGCCGGGCGTCGCGGGCGCCGGCGCCGTCCATCGTGCCAGCCCTCCGGCCGAGCGGATCTCCGCGAGCATCGAATCCTCGCCGAGGAATGGCGCGAGCAAAACGATGCCCTCGACCTGGTCGGGCCACGCCGTGTCGTAGAGCAGGGCGCCCATGCCGCCCAGCGAGGCGCCGACGAGCCATACGTGGCGGTATCCCTTGCCCTTGGCGGACGACACGATATCGTGAAGCGCGGGAAGCATGCGGCTGTTCTTGTAATAGCCGATGGTCATTTCGACCAGCAGCACGTCCGCGTCGGGCCACGCATCGTGAACCGCCGTACCGATGCCGCCGGCCTCCAGCGAAGCGAGGTTGTCGGCAATGCCCGGAAGCACGATCACGAGGGTACGGGCCGATGCGGCGCCCGGCAGCATCTTCATGGCGGGTGGCCCCGACGTATCGCGTATCGGATAGCAGCCCGTGAGCATGCCCAGGGCAATCAGGAGCGTCCAGCGAGACAGCGTGGGCATTCTCATCGGATACGTTTTCCGCCTGCGTCGGTGGAGAGTATGTCGGCCACGCGTGCACGCAGCACGGGCAGCAGCGCTTCATCGAACCAGGGATGGCGCTTGAACCACGCGAGGTTGCGTGGACTGGGATGGGGAAGGGCGACCGCCGTGGGCCACGTCTCCTGCCAGCGGCTCACGGCTTCGGTCACCGACTTGCCCTGGCCGGGAAGGTGGTAGGCGATCGCGTACTGGCCCAGCACGATCGTCAGCTCCACCCGCTTGAGGCGGGCCAGCAACGGCGCCCGCCAGGTGGCGGCGCATTCGGGCCGGGGAGGGAGATCCCCCGAGGGCCCGGTGCCGGGGAAGCAGAAACCCATGGGCACGATGGCGAACCTGCGTTCGTCGTAGAAGAGGTCACGCGACACGCCGAGCCAGTCGCGCAGGCGGTTGCCGCTGGCGTCGTTGAAAGGCAGGCCCGTCTCGTGCACTTTCCTCCCCGGCGCCTGCCCGACGATGAGGATGCGCGAGGAAGCGTGAGCCTGCACCACGGGGCGAGGTCCCAACGGCAGGTACTTCGCGCAGATCGTGCAGGCGCGGATGTCTTCGAGCAGTACCGGCAGGGAGGCCATGGGCGACAGTATAATCGTGCGGCCCCTCCGGAGGTTCACGCCATGCGCTCGATCGTTCGCACGCTGTGGTTAGCCCTGTATTTCCTCTTGCCGGCCGTCGTATTCGCGCAACGCAGGCCGAACGACATCGTGGTCGAACGAGGCACGATCCATGACGAGAGCGGTCGCACGGTACCTTATGAGATCGGTACGCTCTACGTGCCGGAAAACCGCGGGAAGCCCGACAGTCGCCTCATAGGCGTCGGGTTCGCGCGCATCCGCTCACCACATCCCACGGGAGCGCCTCCGGTTTTCTGGTTGCCCGGTGGCCCCGGGCTCAGCGTCCTGGGCGCGTTCACCGAGAATGACCGGGGCAAGTTGCGTACCTGGCTGTCGCTCAGCGAGGTGGCCGACGTGGTGGTACTCGAACAGCGCGGCTATACCGAACGCGGCGAGAAGCTTCTCGGCAAGCGTCCGGCCTATCCATTGGACAAACCCGGCTCCGTCACCGCCGACGTGGCCCAGATGCGTGCGCTTGCCGCGGCGGCCGTCGCCGCGCATCCGGGAAAGGATCTCTCCGGCTACGACATCGGCGAATTCGCCGCCGACGTCGATTCGCTGCGTGTGGCGCTCGGCTACGACAAGGTAACGTTGTTCGGCGGCAGCTTCGGATCGCAGTGGAGCCTTGCCGTGATGCGGCTGCATCCGCGGATCGTCGCGCGCGCCGTGCTGTCGTCGGTGGAGCCGCTCGATGGCGGCTACGACATGCCCTCGCAGGTCTACGCGTCGCTGCAACGCATGGCTTACGACGCCGATCGAGACCCCGGCCTGAAGCCCTACCTGCCGACGGGTGGCGTGATGGGAGCGATCGCCGCATTGCACGACCGATTCGCCAAGGGACCGGTAAGCGTCACGGTAAAGGGCGAGGACGGCACGGTGCGGAACGTGGTGCTGGGCGCGGAAGACCTGCAACGGGCCCTGCTGTCGCACACGCAGGATGGCGGGCAGGACGGCGAACGCTGGCCGAGGTTCATCCTGTCGCTCTATCACGGCCATTACGAGGAATGGGCGAAGGACACGATCGAAGACCGGCGGGCCGGCGACGTCATCCTGATCGGCCCGCTGGCGGACAGCAGCCTCGGCGTGACCGCCGCACGCGAACTGCAACTGCGTAGCGATCCCGCCGTGGCCATGCTGGGTACCTGGAACTTCGCATCCAACATCGCCTCGGCGCCGGCGTGGCCGACTCGCGACATGGGCGACGCGGTGCGCGAACCGATTCCCAATGACATCCCCGTGGTCTTCATCCACGGGGACTGGGACACGTCGACGCCTATCGACAATACGCTTGGCCTCTTGCCGTACTTTCGCAACGGCCACGCGATCGTCGTGCATCGCGGTGCCCACAACGGCGCCATGTACCAGATCAGGAACGAGCCCAGGGCGACGCGGGCGGTCTATGACTTCCTGAAGACGGGAGCAACCCAGGACCTGCCCGTGGCGGTGGTATTGCCCGTGCCGAAGTTCGCCGTACCGGACTTTCCGCCACCCGGTGGATAGCCGGGTGGACGGGCAGGGATCAGGAAGACGTCTTCGCCTTGCGCTTCGCCTTGGCGTACGCCCGATACGCCTCGATCCCCGCGTCCTGGCGCAGCAGTTTCGATTCCGGATCGATCGAGTACATCGCGCCGTCGGGCAAGGTGACCTCGCCATGGCCGTCGGTCATCGGCAGGGTCACCACGTGGTCGCCCACCTGCACGTCCACCGGTAGCGGGAAGGGACCGTCGCCGGACACTTTCCAGCTCAGGCGCAGCACCTGGCCGTCGCGCGCCACCTGCAGGTCGGGCAGCTTGGCTTGGTAAAGGTAAACGTCGAAGAACCAGTCCATCTTCTTGCCGGTGACCTTGTCGACGATGTCGATGAAGTCCCGCGTGGTGGCGTAGCGCGGCGAGAAGTTGCCCGGCACCGGGTGTTCGGTGCCGTAGACCAGCAGGCGCACCGAGCGGTAGAAGGCATCGTCGCCGATGGTGTTGCGCAGGGTGTGCAGCATGAGCGCACCCTTGTTGTAGATGTCCTGGCCCGGACCGTCGCGGTCGTCGTTATAGACGTCTTCCTCGCGCCGCGGCTTGCCCGAGACGATGGGATGGCGATTGCCGATCAGCGTGCGCAGGTGCATGAGGGTGGAGAAATACGCCTGCTTGCCGCCTAGCGCGCCCGCGTACAGCGGCTGCATGTAGGTGGCGAAGGACTCATGCAGCCACATGTCGTCCCAGTTGGCGTTGGTCATCTGGTTGCCGAACCACTCGTGCGAGAGTTCGTGCTGGAGCAGGTCGTCGTAGCCGTAGGGGATCTTCGCGTAGTCGTTGCCGTAGGCGTTGATCGTCTGGTGTTCCATGCCCAGGAACGGTGTCTCTGCCACGCCCATCTTTTCCGCGCCGAACGGATAGGGGCCGATGGTGCCTTCGAGGAAATCGAGCATCGAGGGGAACTCCGCGAACAGGGCCCGGGCCTTGGTCTCGTCGTCCACGTACCAGTAGTGCATCGGATAGCTGTTGCCGAAGCGGCTCTTGTACGTCGCCGTGAGTTCGCGATACGGTGCGACGTTCAACGAGATGCCGTAGGTGCTGACTTCGTGCGCACGCCAATGATAGGTGCGCATGCCGTCCTTTTCTTCCATGCCCACGGCCACGCCGTTGCCGACGGCCACCAGCGGCGCCGGCACGGTGACGTGTTCGTCGACGAGCGCCGGCCGGCCGGTGGGATGATCGATGCACGGCCAGAACAGGTCGCAGCCTTCGCCTTCCACCGCCGTGGCGATCCATGGCTGTCCGCTCGGCGTGGTCGACCAGACCATGCCGCCGTCCCAAGGGGCGTGCACCGCCGTATGCGGTCGGCCGTGATAGATCACGCGGACCGTCGTGCGGGCACCCGCATCGAGCGGGTGGGGCAGGTCGATCTCGAGGTGCCCGTCGGTATTGCGATACGCCGACCGGGAGAGCCGCGTGCCGTCGACGTCCGCCGAGTCGACGGGAAGGTTTCGATCCAGGTCGAGCACCACGCGCCGAAGCGGCGACTTCAGCAGGAACGTGAGTGTCGCGTCGCCTTCGATGCGACGTGCGTCCGGATCCACGCGGAAGTGAAGGTCGGCGTGCTCAAACCTCACCGCCAGTTGTTCCGGCACGCGCGGGCCGCCCGAGTTGGCCGTGTAATCGGTCAGCGGCGGCGGTGCCGGTGGCGCGGAGGGAGAGCAGGCGCAAAGGCCGAAAGCAAGGCAGGCACCTGCCAGGAGGGTATGACGCATGATCGGGCGGTCCTTGGGGACGTGCGGGAGGTCACGGCCTTCGACGCGTGCATCCTGCACTGTCGGGCCTGGCTAACCGCCGGAACATAGGGGCCACCGGATGGGCGACGCATGTGCCGATAGTCAGCCCGGGTAGACGCGGAACACGGCGACGCCATGGCGGGGAATGACGGGGGCCAACGGTTTGCCGGGGTCCACGTCGGCGTGATGCCAGAGATCCCGTACCTTCGTCGGCGCCGAGAAGTGCGTGCCGAGTTCGTTCCATGCCACGTGGGCCGTCGCGGACGCTTCGCCTCGGTTGAAGAGTCCGACCACCATCGAACCATCGCCCATCTCGCGTACAAGGATGTCGATCGAACCCTCCTGCCGCAGGCGCTTCGCGGGACGCCCGGCCGGATCCTGGTCGACGGCGATGAGCTCGCGGTTGAGAAGGATGTCCCGCGTGGCCGCATCCATCGTGCGCAGGTCATTGCCTGCCAGCAACGGTGCCGGAAGCATCGACCACAGGCTCATCTGGGTTCGGTATTCGTCGTCGGTCATGCCGCCGTTACCGATCTCCAGCATGTCGGGATCGTTCCAGTGGCCGGGGCCCGACCAGGTGGCCAGGTCGAGTTGGCGAAAGCCACGGTCGATCATCGAATCCCAGCGATCGCTGATGTCCGGCGTGGTACGCCACAGGCTGGCCCCCGTTTTCGGTCCCCACCTCCAGATGTCGAACTCACCCGACTGCGACAGGCTGTAGACGATCGGGTGCCCGGCGTCGCGCAGGGCCGCGCCCATGCGCCTGAACAGGGCTTCCTGGTTCGCCTGGGTCACCGGGTATTGATCCCGCGCGCCGCAATAGTCGTACTTGAGGAAGTCCACGCCCCATGCGGCGTAGGTGCGCGCGTCCTGCTTCTCGTGGCCGAAGCTGCCGGCGAAACCGGCGCACGTCTTCGCGCCGGGGGAGGAATAGAGGCCGAATTTCAGGCCCTTGGCATGGACGTAATCGGCCAGGGCCTTCATGTCGCCGAACTTGGCATTCGGCTGGATGTTGCCGTCGGCGTCGCGCTCGCCTTCCCATGTATCGTCGACGTTGACGTACACGTAGCCGGCCTCGCGCATGCCGTTGGCCGCCATCGCGTCGGCCATGCCACGCACGTCGGCCGCCGTCACCTTTCCCGCGAAATGGTTCCAGCTGTTCCAGCCCATCGGCGGAAGGGCGGCGAGGCCGCTGGTGGGAACAGGCTGCTCGAAAGGCACGGAGCGGCCGTCGCCATTCGCGGCGTGGCCGGCGATCGGCAGCGCGAGGCAGGCCAGCCAAACGAGGCGATGGAAAGATGGCATGGGTGTTCCCTGGGGCGTGACAGGTCGAAAACTGTAGCGGAAGCCCTTGCGACGAACCACTTTCTCAACTTGCCCCGGGTGTCGCCTGAATCCCTTGCGGAGCGCTCAGCGCATCGCGCAGTTCCCGCAAACCGGCCCGATGACGCCGCCCCGTTGGCACGACGAGGTAATACGTTTCCGTACCCTGGTCGACGCGTACGTCGAACGGCGCGATAAGCCGTTCCGTGGCCAGTTCGTCGGCAACGAGGATCTCCTGTGCCACGACGACGCCGAGGCCCTGTTGCGCGGCCTCGTAGGCGAGCGTGGAACTTTCGAACGTGCGTTTTCTCGCCATCGTCCCCGGGGCGAACCCGGCCGCCTCGCACCACCGGTTCCAATCGTCGGGACGCGACGTGACCTCCAGGAGGGTTTGCCCCGCCAGCCAGACCTCGTCGATCGGGCGGCTCTTCTGGATGAGCTGAGGCGAGCAAACCGCGACCAGTACGTTGGCGACGAGGGGCATGGCCTCGTAGCCCGGCCAATGGCCGCCGCCCAGCCGGACGGCGGCGTCGCAGTCGATGCTGTCGTTCCACTCGGACGACGTGGTCAGGCGGACGTCGATCCGCGGATGCGTGACCTGGAACCGGCTGAGCCTGGGGATGAGCCAACGCGTGGCGAAGGTCGTATGCGAATGAAGCCGGACGACCGGACGGAGTTCGTCGCCCTGCACGTGGCGCGTGGCCTGGCGGATGCCGTCGACGTGGATGCTGATGCGTTGGAAATACGCGGCACCGGTGGGCGTCAGTGCGAGGCCGCGTCCCTGCTTCTCGAAGAGATTCGTTTCGAAAAACTCGTCCAGCGTCTTCAGCTGTCGGCTGATGGCACCGGACGTCACGAACAGTTTCTCGGCCGCCGACGCGACCGAGCCCGTGCGGGCGACGGCCTCGAAGGCGATCAGGGCGTTCAGGGGCGGAAGCGAGCGCATGACAGTTTCCGAAAGCTCAACGATTGAGGAAAATTAATCGATAGTCCTGGCGCCGTCCACTCGGGAAACTTGCCTCAAGCCGCTTACGGGCGGCCCCCACTGCCCCCCGAGGACAACGAACATGATCAAGGTCTATAACCCGGCCGACGGCAGCGTCGTCGGCGAAGCTCCCGAAATGACCACGGCCGAGGTTCTGGCCGCCATCGATCGCACCTGCGATGCCTTCCCGGCCTGGGCGGGCTTGCTGGCGAAAGAGCGTGGCGCCCGGCTGCGGCGGTGGTTCGAGATGGTCAGCGCGGATCGCCGCGACTTCGCCGAACTGATGGTCAAGGAAAACGGCAAGTGCATGAGTGAGGCGCTGGGCGAGGTCGCCTACGGCCTGGGCTTCATCGAGTGGTATGCCGAGGAAGCCAAGCGTGTCTACGGCGACACCATTCCGACGCACGCCCCCAACGCCTCGGTGATTGTCACTAAGGAGCCGGTCGGCCCGACGGCCGCCATCACGCCCTGGAATTTCCCCTTCATGATGATCGCGCGGAAGATCGCAACGGCGCTCGCCGCCGGCTGCACGATGATCATCAAGCCGTCGGAAGAGACCCCGCTCACCGCCTACAAGCTCCTCGACTACGCCCGCAAGGCGGGGATTCCGGAAGGCGTCTTCGAGATGGTGACCGGCGATCCGAAGACGATCGGCGAGGCTTTCACCGCCGATGACCGCATCCAGAAGATTTCCTTCACCGGCTCGACCAACGTCGGCAGGATCCTTGCCCGCCACAGCGCCGCCACGCTGAAGAAGATGACCATGGAGCTGGGTGGCAACGCGCCGTTCATCGTCTTCGACGACGTCGACGTCGATGAGGCCGTGGCCGGGCTCGTGGCCGCCAAGCTGCGCAACTCCGGCCAGGTGTGCATTTCGCCGAACCGGATCTACGTGCAGGACGCCATCTACGACGTGTTCGCCGAGAAGCTGAAGGTGGCCGTGGAGCGCATCCGCGTCGACCAGGGCTTGCAGGAGGAGTTCGTCGTCGGACCGTTGATCAACCAGTCCGCGGTGAACAAGGTCGAGGCGCTCGTGGCGGACGCGGTCACACACGGTGCGAAGGTGCTCTCCGGCGGCGAACTGGCGCGGAAGAACTCGCTGTTCTACAGGCCGACCATCCTGGTCGAGGTGCCGGACGATGCGCAGATCCGCACCACGGAAATCTTCGGGCCCGTGTTCCCGCTCTACCGTTTCACCACCGAGGACGAAGTGACCCGGCGCGCGAACGACACCGAGTATGGCCTCGTCGCCTACGCCTTCACCCCGAACCTCGGCACGGCCTTCCGCATGTCGCGCAACATCAAGTCGGGCATGGTGGTGATCAACAGCGGTTCGGTGGGTACCGAATCGGTACCGTTCGGCGGCGTGAAGCAGTCCGGCTACGGTCGCGAGGGAAGCTACTACGGCATCCAGGAATACGTGAGCGTGAAATACACGCTGATGGCCGGCCTGGATAAATGAGCCGATAGCCTCGGCTTCCGTGCCGCCGCCGTGGTGACCCGCGGCGGCGGTCGGCGTGTCAGGCCAGGGTCTTCAGCTCGATCGGCACGACGGTGTCGCCGCTGATGACCTGGGCGTGGCCGTCCTGCACCATGAACTGGATCTGCATCGTCCGCTGGGTGAGTGTCGCCAGCGCCTCGACCGTGGCCGGATCGACATCGATCACGGAGACGTTTTTCGTACGTGCCACGGCCGCGGCGGTCTTCTTCCACCAGACCTCGGCGGCACGACCGCTGTAGGTATAGATGATCACCCGTTTCGCCCGGCCGGCCGCGCGACGGATGCGTTGTTCGTCGGGCTGGCCGAGGTCGATCCACAGATCGACCTCGCCGGTGAGTTCCTTGCGCCACAGGTCGGGTTCGTCCTCCGAGCTCAGGCCCTTGCCGAAGGTCAACGCATCGTCGGCATTCAGCGCGAAGGCCAGCACGCGCACCATCATGCGCTCGTCGGTTTCCGACGGATGCTGGGCGATGGTCAGGGCGTGGCCCTGGTAATAATGCCGGTCCATGTCGCTGACCTGCAGGTCGGCCTTGAAGATGGTCGATTTGAGTGCCATGGGGCTGCTTGCGTGGCGATGTCGGCCGCCAAGCCTACACGACATCCCGATGGCTTCGTGGATCGGCCCGGGGGCATCCATAATCGAGGACCCCGATCACCCACCGTCCGATGCCTTCATGAGCCTTCTTTCGTTCCGCCAGGTCGATGTTTTCTCCGCCCGCCCACTGATGGGCAACCCGCTGGCCGTCGTGCTTGGCGCGGACGGCATGGCCGACGCCACCATGATGGCGTTGGCGCGCTGGACCCAGCTCAGCGAGACGGTGTTCCTCCAGCGGCCGTCCCATCCCGACGCCGACTATCGCGTGCGTATCTTTTCACCGCGAGGCGAAATGGCCTTCGCGGGACACCCCACGCTGGGTGCCTGCCACGCGTGGTTGTCCACCGGAGGGGCGCCGAAGGGATCGGATGTGATCCAGGAGTGCGGCATCGGGCTGGTACGCGTGCGGCGTGGGAACGGCTTGCTGTCGTTCCTGGCACCTCCGTTACTGAAGAACGACCCCTTCGAGCCGGACGTCCGCGGCACGATCGCGCGAGGGCTCGGATTGGACGAACGCGACGTGGCGGATGCGCGCTGGGTGGACAACGGTGCGCAGTGGCGCGCGGTATTGCTGCACGACGCCGAAAAGCTCCACCGGCTGTCGTTCGACGCGACGCTGCTCCAAGGCATGAAGCTGGGTGTCGTCGCGCCCACGCCCGATGGCGCGCAGGCCCGCTACGAAGTGCGCGCGCTGGTATTCGACTCGAGCCTGCTCGAGGACCCCGCCACCGGCAGCCTGAACGCGGGCATCGCCCGTTGGTTCGCCGAGGCGGGGAAGGGGACGGACGACTACGCCATCGCCCAGGGCCGCGCCCTGGGCCGCGATGCGCGGCTGCACGTCCGGCACGTGGGTGACGAGGTCTGGATCGGCGGCCAGGTCTCCGACTGCATCGAAGGGCACATTCGGCTGGACGTGCCGGTCACGGTCTGACGACGTCCGGCTGCCCAGGCTTTTCCGCAAAGGCCTGGGCGAGGTGCGCAAGATGACGAAGACGTTCAAAGTGGGCGATCACGTGCGGTGGAATTCCGAGGCGGGCCATGTCACCGGCACGATCACGAAGATCCACAAGCGTGACTTCGAGTTCATGGGTCGCACCCGACGGGCGACGGAAGACGAGCCCCAGTACGAGGTCAGGAGCGATAAGACCGGCCACGTCGCCGCGCACAAGGCGGGCGCGCTGGACCATGTCAGGTAGCGTTCCATCGCTCGCTGCGGGGTAGACTGGTCTCGCCATGCATACCGATCAGCTCGCTACGTCCCCCGCCGCCCTGGCGGCCTACATCGGAACCACGGTACTAGCCAGTTCGGACGAGCGGATCTGGCATGACGCCTTCGTGCAGATATTCGACCAGGCCCACGTGCAGGATGCCGTCATGATTCCGGCGGTGGCGGAGCCTGTCATTTCCTGGACGATTTCCGGCTCCGCCAGGGTGGAGGAGCGCGAGATCGGTGGAACGTGGACATCCTACGAGGTGCGGGAAGGCGACTTCTACCTCACGCATTCCGACGCACCCTATGAACTTCGCTGGCGCGCGGACAGCTCCAAGCCTTTTCGCGCCATGCATGTCTATCTGTCGCTTTCGCGCCTGGCGCAGGCGGGTTACGCGGTGCTCGGTAAATCCAATCCGGGCATCCGGCTCACCGAAGTCTCGTGCAGCCGCGACGACACGGTATCGGCGCTCCTGGAGCTGATAAGGCGCGAACTGCTGGCGCCGGCTCCCGGCGGCACGCTCTGGGTCGATGGCGTGCTGTCCGCACTTGCGGTGCATCTGGTGCGGCATTACGTGCGCACAGGCCATGCGCGAATCCACAAGGGGCTGGCGGCCGCCAAGTTGCGCAAGGCGGTGTTGTTCATGGACGAGCACCTCGACGAGGCTTTCGACCTGGCGCGGCTCGCCGACGAGGTGGGGCTGAGCGCCTTCCATTTCAGCCGCCAGTTCACCGCGGCGGCGGGCATGGCGCCGTCCCGCTACTTCATCTCCCGCCGCGTGGACAAGGCGAAGCGGCTCCTCAGGGAATCCGAACTGAGCATCGTCGACGTAGCGCTCGCCGTGGGATATTCCAACCCCAGCCACTTCGCCCAGGTCTTCCGCCGCGAGTCCGGCGTGGCGCCCAGCGACTACCGAAACGCCTAGATCGCAAGATCCCGATGATGGCGGCAAGGCCACGGCGGAAGCGTTTCCGGCAGGCGGGTAACGTTCCGTTCATGGCGCTGCCTCCGCGCCGCATCCCATGAAGGACATCCATGTCATCTGCCATATCGGGCAAATGTGCGCTGATTACCGGCGCGTCCAGCGGAATCGGTGAAGCCACGGCGAGGCGCCTGGCCGCCCTCGGCATGCGGGTAGGCATCGCCGCCAGGCGCATCGATCGACTCACCGCACTTCGCGACGCGATCGTCGCCGACGGCGGGGACGCCTTCGCCATCGAGATGGACGTCACCGACACCGACTCCGTCGCCGCGGGCGTGGAATCGTTCGTCGCTGCCCATGGTGCCGTCGACGTGCTGTTCAACAACGCCGGGGTCATGCCGGTATCGGACATCGACCGTCTCCGGCTCGACGAATGGCACCGCATGGTCGACGTGAACCTCAAGGGCATGCTCAACGCCACCGCGATGGTCCTGCCGCACATGATCCGCCAGCACGCCGGTCATATCTTCAACACGTCGTCCATTGCCGGACGACGTGTGTTCGGTCCCGGCTACACCGTGTATTCGGCGACGAAGTTCGCGGTGACGGCCTTTAGCGAGGGTCTGCGCATGGAAGTCGGAAAAAAGCACAACATCCGCGTCACCTGCATCCAGCCGGGCGCGGTGATCACGGAGTTGCCCGAGCAGACCGCGGATGGCGAAAAGCGCGAGGCCATGCGGGCCTATCGCAAGCAGATCCGTTTCCTCGACGCCGACGACATCGCCGATGCGGTGGCATATGCCGTCATGGCACCGCCCCACGTGAACGTCGCCGAGCTTTTCGTCCTTCCCACCGAACAGGCCTAGGCCTGCTGGAGCACGCACATGACCCCACCAGACGATCGCCGACCCTTCGACGAATCAAGCCTCCTCTCGCGCCGCGACTTCATCGCCGCATCGTCGGTGGCGCTGCTCGGCGCCGCCGCGGGCGTCGTCGCGGCTCCCGCTCCCTCGGTCGCGGCACCTGGCACCCATGTCGGCCCGGTCAAGTTGATCCAACTGGCCCATCCCCGGGCGGGCATCAGCCGCCAGGCGTTCGACGACCACTGGCGCCATCCCCACGGCACCCTCGTCCACGACATGCGCGGGAACCGGAAGTACATCCAGCATCACCGACTGGATAGCGCGGTATTCAAGGACTCGGATTCGACCTATCTCGCCATCGCCGAGGTGTGGCACGACAGCCTCCCCGCGGCCGACCTGAGCAAGGATCCACACTTCATCAAGTACGTGCAGCCGGACGAGCCGAACTTCGTCGATCAATCCAAGCACATCATCACGATGGCCGCGGAGGACGTGGTGCAGGCCAGCCGCGGCTCCATCGCGCCGGATGCCCCGTTCGGCGACCTGTACTGGTCGGACAAGGATTCCAACGTCTACGTCACGCTCACGCAGTTCGTCGGCGACCGGTCGGTGGACTGGACCGTCGACGAGTCGCTGGCGCTCTCCCGGCGCATGCGGACGTTCCGGCAGGTGATCAACCGCAGCGTGGTGCCGGGATCACGGATGGCGATCATCCGCCAGTTCATCTGGCCGACGCAGACGCACTTCGAAGAGGCGGTGGCCGCCGATCGCGACGCCTTCGAATCGCTGCGCAAGACGCCGTCGTCGTTCCTCTACCTGGCCCGTTCCGAACGCGTCTTCTGACCCGCGTTCAATCGTAGATCCCGTTCTGCCGGCGAACCATGTCCACCAGTTGCGTCAAGCCCGGCGGTGACCGCCGCCGGCTCGGGTAGTACATGCAGAACGGGTCGCCCATCGACGACCAGTCCGGCATCACCTGCAGGAGCTGGCCGCGTGCCAGCTCTTCCCTGACGCGTATTTCCAGGCAGTACGCCAGGCCCACGCCGCGCATGGCCGCCACGATGGTCGCTTCGGTTTCGTTGACGCGCATGACGCCGGGCACGTCGACGCGGGCCATGGATGGACCGTCGCCCAGCTCCCAGGGATAGGTCGAGTTGTCGCCCACGCGCATCTGGATGCACATGTGCTTGTAGAGATCGTCCGGGTGGCGCGGAGGCGTGTGCCTGCCGAGGTATTCCGGCGAGCCGACCACGATCCAGCGCAACGGCGGCGTCAGCGGCACGGCCACCATGTCGCGCGGCACGCTGCCCGCATACCGGATGCCCGCATCGAAACCCTCCGCCACGATGTCTATCGGACGATCGTCCACGATCAGGTCGAGGTGGATCTGCGGATACCTCCGTACGAAATCCACCACCATCGGCGCGATGAGCAACCGGGCGGCATCGCGTGGCGCGTTGATGCGAAGGCTCCCGACGGGATCGCCGCGATGCGCTTCCAGCGCGTTCAGGCCCTCGGCGATGGTGTCCAGGCCGTGGGAAAGCGCTTCGGCCAGTTCGCGTCCCGCCGCCGTGAGCGACACGGATCGGCTGGTGCGATTGAGCAGGCGAACTTCCAGCCGGTCTTCCAGCTTGCGCATCGTGTGGCTGAGCGCCGACGTCGTGAGGCTGAGATCGATGGCCGCGGCGCGAAAGCTGCCGCGTCGAGCGATGGCGAGAAACACGTTGAGGTCGGCCAATTCCGAACGGGACAGCATGGCCTTCGCCTTCGCCTGTTATCGGGGCATTGAATGGATTTCAACAAAAACCCATTCCGCTCGCAAGCGCCAGCGCATAGTTTGTATTCCGGCATCACGACGCTGGAGGATTCGATGAAATACCGTCCCTTGGGCCAGTCCGGCCTGTATGTTTCCGAATACGTTCTCGGTTCGTTGACGTTCGCCGGAACCAACGGTTTCGAAGCACTGGGTTCCGTCGACGTGGCGCAGGCGCGCCGCATGGTGGATGCCGCGCTCGACGCGGGCGTGAACGCCGTCGACACCGCCAATCTCTATTCCAAGGGTGACGCGGAGTCGGTGGTGGGCCGAGCGATCGCGGACCGGCGCGACGACCTCCTGCTTTTCAGCAAGGCGGCCAGTCCGATGACCGACGGTCCCAACGGCGCCGGTGCGTCGAGAGCGCATCTCTCACGCCAGATCGACGATTCGCTGCGACGCCTGGGTACCGATCATCTCGACCTGTATTTCATCCATCGCTGGGACGGCGTGACGCCGGTGGAGGAAACCGTCCAAACGATGGGTGGATTGGTCAAGTCCGGGAAGATCCGCTACTGGGGCATTTCCAATTACTCGGGATGGCAGGTCGCGAAGACCGTCATGCTCGCTCGCCAGATGCATCTGCCGCCGCCGGTGGCGCACCAGGTGTATTACACGCCGGCGGCGCGCGAAGCCGAGTATGAAATCATTCCCGCGGGCGAGGAACTCGGCGTCGCGACGGTCGTCTGGAGTCCATTGGGCCAGGGCCTGCTCACCGGACGGGTCGATCGGCATACACCGCCGCCCGCCGACACGCGCCAGGGCGACGATCATTGGCCCGAGCCCTACGTGGCCGATCGCGACACGTTGTGGAACGTCATCGATGCGCTGAAGCGGGTCGCCGCGGCGCGCGACGTCAGCGTGGCACAGGTGACCCTCGCCTGGCTGCGAGGACAACCGCCGGTTCATTCCATCGTGCTGGGTGCGCGCAACGAGGCGCAACTTGGCGACAACCTCGACTCGGCTCGCCTGGAGCTCAGTTCCGGCGAGTTGGAGACCATCGAGAGCGCCGGGCGCCCCCCGGCCATCTATCCGTATTGGCATCGCGCGATGTGGGCACTGGATCGCCCCACGCCTGCCGAGCGCGAGTACCTGCAACGCCACCGCCTCACCATGGGCCTGAAGCGTACCGACGAGCAATGAGCGGCGCTTTCGCCGAGAGGGAGAAACCATGAACTCCACGATTCGATACCTTGCTACGCGCGGCGTGTTCGTTTTGGCCGCTGGCTCCAGCCTGTCTTCCGTGGCGCACGAGGTCGCCTCGCATGCGCTGGTGTCGCCCACGTCCGAGACCGCTCGCCAGGTCGAAGCGTTGGTACGTGGCCAGTCGTCCGACGTGTCGTTGCGATACGTGTACGGTTACGGCCCGAACGGCCCGGACACGTGCGACGCGCCCAAGCCGAGCCCCACGCGCGCGGAGGACCGCTACGGCGTGCTCGTATGCCGCTCGGCACAGCCGCTTTCCGCGGCTTATTACGTGCGTCCCGGTGGCAACGCATGGGCGTCGGCCGAAGATGCCGATCGTCGCCTTGCACGCATCGTGTCCCACGCGCTGGTGCCGGCGGGTGACGACGGGGCCCATCCGTCGACGAGGAGCGAGCTGTGATCCACGACGGAGGGCGGTCGAGGACCGTCCTCCGTCGCGTGCGGTCGGACCGGCCTCACTGCCTCACGGGTGGCAAGGCGATCGCGGAGATGGCGTGGTCGTCGTCGAGGCGGCTATTGACGGCACTTCCCGGCGCGGCCGAGACGTAGTCCATGTTCGCCACCAGGAGGATGTCGCCGAGGATGAGCACGGCGCAAGGCTCGTCGAGTTTGCCCGTTGCGCTACCGGAGTCGTCGTTGCGTTGCAGGGTGGTGACCTTGCCCTGCATGTCGATGGCATGGATGGCGTTGCCGAGAAAATCGGCCACATAGATCCGTCGACGCCGCGCATCGAACGCCATGCCGTCGGCCGACAGCATGGACGCGTCCCTCGCGAACAGCTGCGGCGCCCCGGCGGGACGCCCGTCGGCACCCATCGCCACCTTGAAGATCGTGCCTTCCTCGTTGATCCCGACGTACAGGTCGCCCGCATCGTCGAAGGCGATGCCATCCGCCCCCGCACCCGTCTTGTTGTTGGACACGAAGGTCGTCAGAAGGTGCGGATCGGGAATCCCGTCTCCGTAGGGACGCAGATGCACGGGCCCGTTCGCGAACTCGTCGAGGTCGAACGCGAACACGCCACTGATGTTGTTCGCCGTTTTCGGAACGATTTCCATGGCGGCGTCTGTGACGTAGAGCCGGCGGCCACGCCAGGCCAGGTCATTGGTGCCGAAGCCGCCTTCGACGACCACTTCCTGGCGCATCGGCTTGCCGTGTTCGATCACGATCCTGGCGATGCGGCTGTACGGGCCCTTTTTATAAGGGGATTGCCTGTCGACGTAGTAAAGATTGCCGTCGGGTCCGAAGGCGACGCCCATCGGCGCGACTTTCCCCGTCTCGGGGCTCAGGTCGCCGGGGGCGAAGCGATACCAGTCGGTAAGCCTCCTGCTGACCGGATCGAGCAGCGCCAGCCGGGCGGGCGAGGCGGCTGCCGCCCGCCCGGTCTTTTCGAGCGTGAGGTTGTTGTAGTTGGGCACCGCCACGACGATCTTGCCGTCGGGTCCCCGTGCCATGCTGTCCATCGTGTTGTATTCGCGAGGCTGGATGGCGAAAACGGCGGCATGGTCGGTGGCGGGAGGGGCGTTCGAGAACGCAGCGCTCGCCGTGCAACCGGCGAGCGCTGCGCCCGCTACCAGGGCGGTCAGGATCAACTTATGCATACGGGGAACCTCCATGGGCCGAATCGGCCTGGGCCGGTACGGTGGCCGATGCCGATGGCGGGTGTCGTCAGGCTTTCGCCGACGGAATCGGCGCATTCTGCTCGATGAGTCCCTGGTTCTTGAGCTCGGCCCAGAACGCCGGTGGGACGGTCGCCTTCATCGAGCTAGCGTTGGCGAGCGCTTGCGCCTCGGTGTGCGCACCGACGATGAGCGCGGCGGCCACGTCGGGCGCGGCGGAGAACTGGATGGCGGCGGTGCGCAGGTCCACGCCGAACTGGCTCGCGACCGCGCGCAGGCGATCGCGCTTGGTGAGGTGTTCGCGGGAAATATCCCAGGAGCGCTTTCCATAGTTGTAGCGTGGGCTACCCGAGATAAAGCCTGCATTCAACGACGAGCCGACGACGAATTCGACGCCGTGCTGTCGGGCCACCGGGAAGATGGTGTTCAGCGCGTTCGCGTGGTCGATCAACGAATATTGCGAGGCGAGGAGGCAGACGTCGGGATCGGATTCCTTGATGACGCGGAGGATCGGTTCCGGCGTATTCACGCCGATGCCCCAGCCGCGGATGATTCCCTCGTCGCGCATCCGGGACAGCTCGGGAAACGCGCCCTTCAGGGCGATGGCGAACTGCTCCGGCCACGGCGTGGGGAGAAGGGCGTTGTCCGAGGAGATATCGTGCACGAAAACGACGTCGATGCGGTCGACGCCGAGCCTCTGCAGGCTGTCTTCGATGGATCGGCGAACACCGGCGGCCGTGTAATCGAACGTCACGTTGTTCGGCGAATTGCCGTATTCGAAAAGCTCCTTGGCGTTGTTCTTCGGGGAGGCCTTGAGAAGCTTGCCGACCTTGGTGGAGAGGAGGTAACTGTCGCGCGGCTGGTTGTGCAGGAAGCTGCCGAATCGGCGTTCCGCCAGCCCGAGTCCGTACCAGGGCGAGACGTCGAAATAGCGGGCGCCGGCCTTCCACGTGGCTTCCAGCGTGCGATACGCATCCTCGTCGGTGACGACCTCGAATTCGTTGCCGATGGGGACGCCTCCCAGGCCGTAGCGGAATTCGGGGCGGTCGAAAATACGCGACGCTCGGGTGTTGCGCGTTCCCGAGGCGCTGGCCGGCGTCCTCGCATCCATGGCGAAAGGCCGGGCGCCCGCGAGGCTCGGCATCGCCAATGCGCCCGACACGGTGGCCGCGAGCGTCAGGAAGTCACGACGATTGAGCGAAGAGTCGAAGGACATGGTGGGCTCCTTGGGTTGGAAGGCCGCGATACGGCAGATGACGGTCGTCATGAAAGACCGCACGCATGCCATCGTAGCGAGGCCACCGCGTCGGCATGGCGTGAATTCGTTGATGTTCTTTCAATGCCTCCTTGATAGGAGGCCCCGATCGCATCGATCGGCACCGGCGTTCATCTTTGTGTGTCGCTTTTCACGCGACGATCGTTCGATGCACGGCCGCGCGAGTTACGACTGACGGATTGCCGGAGGCGATATCGCCATCTGGGAGAGCAACGGCAAGGCCAGGCCCCATGTGACGCCCAGCCAAAGCACGGCCGGCACGGGAGACGCGGGCAAGATCACCGCTTGCCAGCCATGCGCGGCGGCCAGATAGGCCATCGGTGCGCCAATCGCTCCCAGCAGCGCCGCGACGAAAGGTCGGCCGCGCACGAAGGCCATCGACCGGCCGAGGGTCGTGGCGAAACTGAGCCAGAGCATGAGGATCCACGCCGGCGCGCCGCCCGGCGGTAACGCGGGGTAGGGTGACGCGTAGTGCCACCAGCCGAGCATCGATGGCACGCCGTCGACCGCCATGCCTACGAGCAGCGCCATGCCCAACAGCCCGCATTCGCGGACGATGTGGCGGGAAAAGGCCAGTTGAGACATGACGAACAGCGCTCCGGCGACCAGGCCCCAGGCGGGGCGTCCATGGCCGGCCCCGATGACCACGGTGAACCAGACGGCCTGATAGCCGATGAGGTTGAACCAGGTCCCGGCGCGGCGGCGGATGACTGTCGGATCCATCAACGCGAGCAACTCGTCACGAGGGGCTGGACCCGAAGCGAGGCGATCTCATCGGGCGAGACGGGCGGCCGGTCGTCGGACGATGGGAAGACGATGCGGACCTTCCGGTTCTTTCCGTCGTCCGACTTGATGTTGCTTGGGCCTTCGAAACCGATCAGTCGATGATCGGCTTCGGTGTAGGCAAGTGACACCGTCGGGGCGAACGCTCCCAGCCAGCCGTCAAGGGTCATGCGGAACTGCCGCACCGATGGCGACCCGGTCGACGTAGCATCCGGCCGGATGACGAGCCGCAGGTCGTCGAGTCGGCTCGGCACCACGAAACGTACGGTCATGCCTTTCGGATTCGATACGCCCGACCAATGCGCCTTGACGAAGTCGTCGAACCCCGCATCGACGACCGTATCGGCGTGGAGCGCCACGCTGCCCGTGCGCGGTGACTTGTCGGCGTCATGAGACACGGTCGCGATGATCCGTTCGCCCTCGACCTTCACGCTTTCCCGGTGCCCGCTTCGCGCATCCTCGTATTCGAAATCCGGTACCCAGGCCGTCCCGGTGTAGCGGACCAGCTTGCGCGCGAACGGCCGGCCGTCGGGGCAGCGATAGAGCACCAGTCGCTGGCGAGCCTTGCCATTGCCCGTCAGCCAGTGTTCTTCCCGATAGCGAACCTGGGACGTTTCCGGGTCGTAGGCCACGCCGGTGTAATGTCCCGTCGTGGTGTCCGCTGCGTGCGCCGCGGAGCATGCCGCCATGGCAAGGACGAAGCATGCCCAGAGAAAACCGGTGGAACGATTCGACATGCTGGGGGGCCTTCGTGGCGGTTGATCGAAGGAAGACAGCCTCGACGAGCGCTATCCGGCTTATCCGGCTCTTACGGATTTTTCCGTCGTTTGGATGCGTGGCCCGGTCGCCGATGTGTCGGTGCCGTGGGCGCCCAGGAGCCGCCGATAGCTCCACCATAGTCCCAGGGAGCCGACCGATATGGCGCCCAGGAGGAGGAATGCACCACGAAACCCGACGGACTGCGCCACCCAGCCGCCGAGCGCGGGGCTGAGCGCGGCGCCGATACCCTGCATGGTCATGACGGCGCCCTGGGCGACGTTGACGCGGCCCGTTCCCTGCATGAGCCGCGCCACCATGGCGGGGACGGCCACGCTCTGCAATCCGGCGCCGATGCCGTCCAGTGCCTGGACGGGGTAGACACCCCAGCGACCGACGAAAAACGCGGCCAGCAGTCCGCGGATCGGCAACGCGAGAAAGGTGACGAGAATGACGGTCCAGTAGCCATGCGTTCGGATGAGTCGCATCGCGAGGAGGGATGCGCCGACCATCACGACTTGCGCCACGACGATGGTCAGGGCCGTGAACGCACTGGGATCGCCTTGTCGCGTAGCGACCACCGCCATGCCATACAAGGGCAGCATGGCCGCGTTGCCCAGGTGAAACAGGGCCAGCGCCGCCGACAGCACGAGTAACGGTCGACAGGTCACGAGGATGGAAAACCCCGACGGCGCAGCGGACCCATCGTCCGCCTCGTGACCTTCCAGCCCACGAGCGGCTCGGTGGTCGATGGCCCGTTCCGGGATGAGCAGCGTGGCGATGATGGCGAACATCCCGAACGTCGCGGCCACCAGGAAGATGCCGCCGAAGCCGAAACGCCAGCCGATGTATCCCGAAAGCCCCGCACCGACGACGTTCCCCGCGTGGTTGGCCACCTGGTTGCGTCCGAACTGGCGGTCGAAGCCCTTGGATCGCACCATGCCCAGGGTCATGCCGGCGATCGCGGGACCGAGGAGCGCACCCGCGATGGCGGTGGCCACCTGCGACAGCACCACCATGCCAAAGGAATGCGCGTACCAGACGATGCACGACGCCAGTACCGTGCATGCGCACGAGATCACCACGGCCAGCCGCTTGTGGCGCGTGGCGTCGACGACGGCACCGGCCGGCGCGGTCACCAGCCATCCCGCGACACCGCCGATCGTCATCACCGTGCCGATCGCGCCGGTCCGCCAGCCGATGGATTGCAGGAACACGCCGAGGAACGGGCCGATGCCCGCCTGGACGTCCGCGACGAAAAAGTTCAGCGCCTCCAGCGGACGCTGCCCGCCGACGACCCGTTTTCCCGTGGCGCTCACCACTTTCTCCCATGCTTGTTGGGCCCGAGTTGCGTGCCCAGCAAGCCGTGCTCGGGCCACGGCTCGACCGCATGCGCGTCGGTGCCCAGGGGAGCGTCGGACAACTCTCGCGTGCGCTGGCGCGCGCCGAGCCATTCGATGCGATCCGTATGGCTGTTTCCGCGCGAGTCGGTAGCGGTGACCACCAGCTCCGCGCCGGACCTTTCGTAGTGCCTGCCGAGCGGCGCCGACCAGACCGCAGCGTTCCATTCGTCCTGATCCATCACCTGGGCCGCCTGGCCGTTCACGGCGAGGGTCACGATGGCGATGTCGCGCCCGAATATCTTCGCCCGCACCACCGGAACGGGCGTGTATCCCGTATCCAGACGACGATCGGCCGGCGCGGTGATCGTCACGAACGGCCACGAAGAGGCCAGTCTCTTGAACCGCCAGCCCACATGGCATCCGTCCAGGGTGACGATGGAGAATCCCGGCTGTCCGTCGTCCTCTTCGATCTGCGCCAGGGAGCGAGTCGATGCATGGATGACGCGGCCGTCATTGAGCACCTCGTTGTAGTGGGTATGCCCGGTGTCGACCACCGCCACGTTCGCCTGGGCGAAGAGCTGCCCCAACGCCTCGCCCTCGTGCGCGAGGTCACCGGGGTAGGCGTGCATGAAGACGGCCGGGCGATGGGTGTCGGAGCGCGAGGCCTCCAGTTCGTCCGCAAGCCATGCGAGTTGCGCCTCACCGAGACGGAAATCTGGCCCGCCGCCTGCCGAGACGACGTCCAGGAACAGGCAGCGCCGGCCGTCGGCGTGCACGGCCCGCGGCAATACGCCCGCGCCGGGCATGCGGGCGAATGCATTCAGGTGCCCCGGCTCCCGGTCGTGATCGCCGGGAATGGCATGGATCGGGATGTCCAGCCCGTCGAGCGCATCGACGATGCGCGCGTACTGCGCGGGAAGGCCGTTGTTGGCGTTGTCGCCCGGCACGAAGACGAAGTCCACGGCGCCGCGTAGCTGTTGCCTTGCTTGCGCCGCCCACTCGGCGAGGCGCGCGGTGCCGAGATAGTCGTCGTCGGAGGACGCATGCAGATCGCCGATGTGTGCCCAGGTAAGCATCGGATGGCCTCGTCTACGGGGGATGGGTGTCAGTGGCCGGGCTTCTTCGGCATCGGGCCGACCGCGTCGGCTCGGGGGCCGACGGCATCGGCCGCCACGACGGCGCCATGGGGCGTGTCGAGCCAGCGACCTTCGACGGCGACGTGCTTGCCGACGGTCAGCAGGCGATCCAGCGCAAGCGCCGCGTGGGGCGGTATCCGGACCACGACGCCGTCCTCGAGCAGCACGCCATGCACCGAACCCTTGGGACCGTGCAGGCGCCGTTCGATCCGGCCTTCGTAGGCCCAGCGTTCGTCATCCTTCGGTGGGTTATCGCGATGCGATCCCTCGCGAGGGCCTTCGTCGAGGATGCGCTTGCCTTTCGGCGGGTCGATGGCCACGGCGACGATGACGTTCGCGCCGCGCACCGCGAGCCCACGTACCGCGAGCCTGGCACCGGGCTTGATCGCGCGTGCGAGAGCGGCCGAGAGATGTGGCGGCGTGTGGATTTCCGTGCCGTCGGTCAGCAGCATGCCGTCGATGGCGCCGTGGCTGTTGGGCACGAAACGGTCGAACGTGCCGTGTGTGGCGGGGAGATGATCGGGGTCGATCCAATGCATGCGTGGGCTCTCGATGAAGAAGGGAATAGGTTCGCCGGCCGCCCTTGCGGACGGCCGGGTGCGATCGTTCACGGCGTGGTGGCCGCGGCGGTGGGAACGCCAGCCGGTGGGGGCGGCGGCAGCGGGCCCGGTTGGGGCGGCACGGCGAGGGGCTGCTCGCTACCCGGACGAGTGCCCAGGGCAGTGACCTGGATGGATCGGCCGTAACGCGTCTCCACGCCGAAGCCCTTCACACTCACGGGTGCATGGGGCGTCGCCCATGCGGTGGTTCGCTCCGAGGCCGGTGGCGGCAGATGCAGCAACGTACCGTCGTCGAGGACGGCGCCGTTGATGTCCCCGCGTGGACCGTATAGCGGCTGCGCGACCTGGCCATGCGCCTCCATCGGGGAGAGTGCCGGCGGCTCGGGTGGCGCCGTCGGCGGCCTATCGGTCCATCGCGTCCCCTTGGCGCTGACGGCCGCGGCTTGCAACAGCGGAAGGTCTCCCACGCGCCATCCGTCGACGAGGACGTCATCGCCCCGATGTACGTGCGCAGCCACCGCATTGCCGAGTCCGGGCGGCATCGCCACCTGCGTGCCGTCGGCGAGCAGGAGGCCGTCCACATCACCATTGGGATTGACGAGAAAGCGCGCGACCCGGCCGTTGCGCGTGGCGTTGGCTGAGGGCTGGCCGGGGGGCGGTGGCGGTACCGGCGCGATCGCGCCGGCATCGGGAGACGGTGGTGTCGGCGGTCGGTCTTGCGCCGACGCGACGCCGATGGCCAAGGCCATCGCGCTCATGATCAGAGGAAGACGCTGCATCGGAGACTCCTTGGCTGCGGTGAACCCCGCATGGTTCCCGTTGCATCCTCCGTGCCAGCGCTCGATGCCCGTGGTTTCGCCATTCGGCGAGCCGTCGCGCCCCCGGGTGTCCCTTTCGGGGACACCTCATGTCGCCGAAAGGGACATCACTCCAGGCCGTAGTCGACCAACTTGCGATAGAGCAGTTGCCGTCGAATCCCAAGGCGGCGCGCCGCTTCGGCACGATTGCCGTCGGCGTTCGCGAGCGCTTGCGCGATCATGCGGCGCTCCAACTCGGCTATCGCGTCGGGCAAGGAAAGATCCTCCGATGCCGGAGTCGCGGAGGGGGCAGGGGGTAGCATGCCCTCGATATCGGAAACGTCGACCACGGGCCCGGGAACCAGTACCCGGCAACGCTCCATCAGGTTGCGCAACTCGCGCACGTTGCCCGGCCAGGGATGCCGTTCCAGGCGCGCGAGGGCCGCGTCGGACAAGACCTTGCGCCGGGAGGGGGCGGCATCGAGGACATGGCGTGCGATGACGGCGATGTCCTCGGTGCGCTCGCGCAAGGGAAGCAGTTCGATGGGCAGCACGTTGAGCCGATAGAACAGGTCCATGCGGAATTCGCCGGCCGCGATGCGCTCTTCGATGAAGCGGTGCGTGGCCGCGATGATGCGCACGTCGACGCGCACGGGACGACTGCTGCCGACCGGCGTGACTTCGCCTTCCTGGAGCACGCGCAGCAGCTTCGCCTGCATGGCCAGCGGCATGTCGCCGATCTCGTCGAGCAGCAGCGTGCCGCGGTCGGCCTCGCGAAAGTAACCCTTGCGGTCCGCGATGGCGCCCGAGAATGCGCCTTTCTGATGACCGAACAGCTCGCTTTCGAGCAGTTCCGGTGGAATCGCCGCGCAGTTGACCGCGACGAACGCTTGCCCCGCGCGCTCTCCCGCCCGATGCAGCGCCCGCGCCACCATTTCCTTGCCCGTGCCGGTCTCACCGGTGATCAGTACCGGTACGTCGGTGGCGGCGGCCAGCCCGATGCGCTTGTGGACCTGCCGCATCGCCGGGCTCGCTCCCAGCATTTCTCCATCCTCGGCGGCGGATGTCGCTTCCGTCGGTGGCGAACCGACGGAAGCGAGGGCGCGCTCCACCGCGCTGGCCACTTCCTGGCGGCCGATGGGCTTGATCAGGTGATCGAACGCACCCAGCCGCATCGCATCGATGGTGTTCTGCGCCGAGGCGAATGCGGTGAGCATGATGATCGGAACGGGCGATGCGGCGGCGTCGGTGCGACGCGCGCGCAGCAACGACAGGCCATCCATGCCCGGCATGCGGTAGTCCAGGAAGGCGAGGTCGATGCCATCGGCGTCCAGCCGGCGCAGGCCCTCGGTGGCATCGGCCGCCATCGTGACCTGATGGCCGAGCGACTCCAGCGTCGCGGCCAGTGTCGCGCGGAAGTCGTGATCGTCGTCGATGATCAGGATGCGTGCCATGGGATATCCATGATGAACCGGTGCATGTCGGCGTCCCGCACGTAACGCGCGGCGCCTCCGTGGGCCAGGGCGATCTCGTGGACGAGGGCCAGGCCGAGTCCGTTGCCGTTCGGCCGACCGCTGACGAACGGTTCGAAGAGCCGATCCCGTATGTCTTCCGGCAACGGTTCGCCGGGATTCGACACGTTGATGTGCAGCGTCGCATCCCGTCGTTCGATGCTCAGCACCACCTGCGTCGCATCGTGTTCGAACGCATTGCGGAGCAGGTTTTCGATGGCCCGATGCATCTGGTCCGCGTCGATGCGCCAGTGCAGACCGTTCGGGAACGCGCGGTGCACGATCAACGTCTCGTGGGGCCAGTCGTGCAGCAAGGTATCGAGCCATGCGCCGAGGTCCGTATCCGCCAACCGCACGCGCATGGGTTGGACCATGCCGAGCAGGCTCTCGACCAGGCCGTCCAGCTTGTTCACCTGGTTCAGCACCATCGCCAGCGAGCCGCCTGCATCGTGCCTTCCCGACGTCTGGGCGAGCGCATTCTCGGCGGCCAATCGCATGGTGGCGATGGGATTGCGAATCTCGTGCGCCACCGTGGCGGTCATGCGGCCCAGACTCGCCAGCCGATCATGCCGACGCAACTCGTTTTCCAGGGCCTCGGCCTCTCGTCGGCTCTCCGCCAGACGGGACGCGTGAGCGACGACGGCGGCCGCCAGACGATCGACCTCGGGCGAGCCGGTGGGCGGGATCACGGGCACCTCGGAAGCATGCATCAACGCGTCCTCGACCGCCGACAGCTTCCGTCGCCAGCGTCGCATGATGGCCAGGAGTCCGCCGGCCGACGCCAGGACCAGGGCCAGCGGGATACTCAAGCCGATGGTCAGCCATCCGGACCATCGTCCCGGCGCACGGGGCAGGCGCGTCATCGTCCACACGCCGCGGGTCGCGTCGAGAGGGCAGGCGGTGATCAGGACCGTTTCGCGGTCGCCTTGCCTGGCATAGGTTCGGGGTTGTCCCGTGGCGACGGCGGCCTCGGCGACCGTGGCGATATTCCCTCGTTCGGCATCGGGCACGTCGGTTTTCGCGCCGGAACCCTCATAGGTGGGATAAGCATAGGCGGTGAATCCGCGGCCACGCTCCCATGCTCCACCTTCCATGCCGACGGCGTCCTCCAGGACCAGTTGCAGTACCACGTCCAGCAAGCCGTTGGATGACGAAGCCGCCCTGGCCGCCGGCGTCGCCGTTCGATAGCGGTGCACGATGGCGTTGCAGTCGGCGGACAAGGACTGCCGGGCTTCGGCGATCTGGACGGACCCGGTCTGTTGCCAGGCGATGAGCAGGAGGCCCGCCATGCCGAGGGATGCCACGGCCACGAGGGCCCAGATGACCAGCAATTGGCGGGAAAGCGCGCTAGGCACGTCTTATCACTCGTGAGGAGACGAAATCCTATGTACGCGGTCGGAAGGAACGCGTGAAGACCGGTCCTGATCTTCCCGACCGCGGCGACGTTGACGAGCGTCAATCGTCGGCTTGGCCGGGTTGCCTAAAGTAGGTGTATCACCATCGGAGATGCGCCCATGTCCACGTTGACCGTCGCGACCATGGATGGCGCCGCCTTGCCCAGCCAGGTGGGGATGCCCGCCGTGGGCGATGTTCTCGTCGTCGCCGGCCCCGGATGCGTCGCGGCAACCCGCGTGGGCAGCTGGCTCGCCGCAAGGGGGCGCGGCGTGGTGACCGGTTGCGCCATGCCTGAGGCGTTCCATCACGGCAGGATCCGTGGCCGAGAGCCCACCGTGATGGCGCTCCTGCAGAGCACGCCCGAACGGCAACGCGGCGACGACCTCGGCAGGGACCACGCAGGCGAACGTTTCGTCCACGAGGCGCTGATCGCCGGTGCGCACGATCCCCAGTGGGCCGTGCTGGGGGACGATTATCTCCGCGAGCTGAAGGCGCTGTGCAGTTGGCACGACCTCATCGTCGTCCAGCGCACGTCGCCGGCGCGGGAGAAGCCGCTGGGTGGCCTGGACGAACTGGCGCTGGCCTGCGGCCTTCCGATGCTCATCCTGCCGACGCCGTGCGCACCGGGAGCGACGTACGACCGCATCGTGATCGCCTACGACGGCAGCGGCCCGGCCACGCGTGCGCTGCGATCGGCGATGCCTCTCATCGTTGCCGCACGCCATGTCCACCTCCTCGACGGAAGCGGCGGCCGGACGCACCTGCCGCGGTTCGATCCGATGCGTTTCCTCGCGCGTTTCGGCGTTACGGCCCACCGCAAGCGCGTGGCGGAGCGTTCCGTCGACGGCTCCCAATTGCTGGCGCGGGTCGCGAAGCTCGAGCCCGACCTGCTGGTGATGGGCGCATACGGACACTCGCCCCTGCGCGAGCGCGTGCTGGGCGGAACGACGCACCATATCCTGGGCTCGGCGACACTTTCCGTGTCCGTACTCGTCCAGCACTGATCCGATGGCGCGCTCCCGGCCTGGACCGGGAGCGACACCCGTCGTCAACCGGCATGCCACTGGATGTGCAGGTTGTCGTGCACGGCGCGCACGCCCGGCACCGACCACGCGGCACGTTCGATGGCGCGACGCTCCTCGTAGTCGCCCACGTCGCCTTCGAGCGTGACATCGCCAGGCGACTTGACGTCGATGCGTATCCGCGACGCTTCGCCGTCGACATGGCGACGAAGCGCGTCCTTGATCTTCTCGCGCACGTTTTCCGATTTCAGCGCCTGTTTGATCTCCACGTTGTTGAAGACGCCGTGGATACCGGTCAGCCGGCGGACCGCGGCTTCGGCGGCGAAGCGCTGGAAGTGCCAGTCCACGGTGCCGCTCAGCGTGATCCAGCCGTTGGACACCTTGACGTGGATGGTATCGGCGGGCACGCCGACGTTCCAGGCGATGATCCTTGCGGCACGCTTGGCGATCTCGTCGTCGTTGACCTTGGCATGCTCGGGAAGCCGGACCTCCAGCTCCTGCGCGAGCGCCTTGACGCCCTTGATGCGCCACACCGCTTTTTCCGCATCGATCTTCTGCGAGTAGCTGGGCACGTGGCCGTTGAGGGTCACCACGCCGTCCGCGACCGATACTCCGATACCCCTGGCATCGATGCCGGGCTCGAAGTCGAGCTCCTCGACGATGTCCTGACGCAGCTGCATGTCGTTCATGGTGCTTCTCCGTGGGAAGGAAGCTCCTTTCTAGCGAGGCCCGGATCGCCCGGCATTGATCGCGATCAATCGATCGCGCCCCCGATGGCCTAGGTTTCATGGGCGTATCCCGGCGGCGGGCACGTGCCGTTGCGGATACCCATCCGAAGACCGAAAGAGGAGTCACCGACCATGGCGAGCATGATTCGCTGGAATCCACTCAAGACGCTGTCCGCCATCGACCGCTTTCCCGATGTCGACGATCTCTTCCGCAGCACCTTTTCCCGGAGTTCGTGGGGCGGTGCGGATATCGCGCCCGACATGCGCATCGACGTGACGGAAAGCGACGGATCGTACAAGGTCAAGGCCGACCTGCCTGGCGTGGACAAGAAAGACATCGAGGTATCGATCAACGACAACCAGGTCGTCATCAGCGCCGAAGTGCGGCGTGAAACCCACCAGAAGGAAGGAGAGCGCGACATCGTGACGGAGCGTTCCTTCGGCCAGGCGTACCGCGCGTTCACCTTGCCCGCCGCCGTCTCATCCGACAAGGCCGACGCGCGTTACGAGGACGGCGTGCTGACCCTTACCCTGCCGAAGAAGGAAAACGGAAGCGCGCGCAAGCTCAAGGTGAGCTGAGACGACCGTCGCGCCTCCTCGCATCCGGGGAGGCGCGCAGCGTTGCCGTCGAGCGCCGTCGGCGCGTCCATCGCATCAGCCGCCGTGCAGCGGCGCGGGAGCGGTCAATACGGCGAGCGCGGCCGACGCCACGCGTGCCGCCGCTCCGTCGGCGCGACTGCCCAGGGCGATGGGAACGGCGGCGCCCATGACGATGCCGGCCGCGATGCCGTCGGCAAGCAGCACCAATTCCTTGGCCAGGACGTTGCCCGCCTCCAGATCGGGCACGATGAGTACGTTGGCGCGTCCCGCCACGACGGAATCCAGATGCTTGGCGCGTGCGGCGTCGGCGCGGATGGCGTCGTCCAGGGCCAGCGGCCCGTCGACCGAGGCCCCCGTGATCTGTCCCCGCTCGGCCATCTTCGCCAGGGCGGCGGCGTCGACCGTGGCCGGCATGGCGGCATGGATCGTCTCGACCGCCGCAAGCACCGCCACCTTGGGATGGCGGATGCCGATGGCCACGGCAAGGTCGATGGCGTTCTGGCAGATGGCGCGCTTTTCGTCCAACCCGGGCCTCACGTTGAGCGCGGCGTCGCTGACGATCAACGGGTGCGCGTAGCCCGGCACGTCGATCGCGAACGCGTGCGACATGCGCTTCGCCGTGCGCAAGCGGCTTTCCGGCGCGAGAAGCGCGTGCATCATGTCCGACGTGTGGATATCGCCCTTCATCAGCGCGGCCACGCGGCCGTGCTTCACCGCTTCGGCGGCATACAGCGCGGCGGCGGACGGCGTCGGCGACGCATGGATGGCGATACCGTCCAGCGAGCGATCGATCTCCGCCGCGACCTCGCGGATGCGCTTCTCCGGTCCGAAGAGCACCGGCTCGATCAGGCCCAGCGCCGTGGCTTCGAGAGCACCGTGCAGGGAGAGCGCATCGCACGGATGGATGATGCCCATGCGAAGCGGGGGGCGCTCCCGGCAACTGGAGATCAGCAGGCGGAATCGGTGGTGGCCACCGGCGTCGTGCAGGGCGCGGGTACTTTCGGTGGCCATGGTCGGCTCCTTCCCGTGATGACGAAAAAATCTACGACCCGTCGCACGGTGCGGCTTGATGCAGGTCAACTTCGTGGTCATGGACCGGATCCATGCTGGGTATCGTCGAACGCCGGAGGCGCTTTCATGAATCGGTTGAAGGGAAAGGTGGCCGTGGTCACGGGCGGATCCATGGGGATCGGTGCCGCCTGCGCCAGGCGCATGGCCCAGGAGGGCGCCGACGTGGTGGTGGCGGACGTGTGCCGTCCTCCGTCGGACGATGCGCCTACGGAAGGCGGCCGGATCGATTTCGTCCACGCGGACGTCGGGCGCGAAACCGAGGTCGCCGGCGCGATGCAGCATGCGCACGCGATGTACGGCCGGCTCGACATCCTCGTCAACAACGCGGGCATCGCCGGCGCGGACAAACCTACCCACGAGCTGACCGAAGACGAGTGGGACCGGGTCCAGCGCATCAACGTGAAAGGCGTCTTCTTCGGCGTGAAACACGCGGTGGGCCTCATGCGGGCCGGGGGCGGCGGCAGCATCATCAACCTTTCGTCGATCTATGGCCTGGTGGGCGCCGCCGACCTGCCGCCTTACCACGCGTCGAAGGGCGCCGTGCGGCTCATGACGAAAACCGATGCGCTGCTGTACGCGAAAGACGGCATCCGCGTGAATTCGATCCATCCGGGTTTCATCCGCACCCCCATGGTGGATGGCTTCGTGGCCGGCAAGGAAGGCGACGAAGCCGGGGGATTCCGGGCGCTCGCCGACCTGCATCCGCTGGGAAGGCTGGGCACGCCGGACGAGGTGGCGTGGTGCGCGGTGTTTCTCGCTTCCGACGAAGCCTCGTTCATCACGGGCGCCGAATTCGTCGTCGACGGGGGGTATACGGCCCGGTAGGGGGGCAACCCACATGTACAGGAGAACCGACCATGCGTTGTCATCGCCGTCTCATCGTGATTTCGTCATGTGTCCTCATGGCAGCCCTGACGGGCTGCCACGGATACGTCAAGAAGGCTGATTTCGACTCGGCGATCGCCGAGCTGCGGGCTACCGACCAGAAGCAGCAGCAGGAGATCGACGGTCTCGCCGAACAGATGCGTCAACGCTTCGCGGATTACGATGCGAAGATCGCCCAGACGAAGGGCCGCATCCGCGTGGATACCGCCACTCACTTCGCGTTCAACGATGCCACTCTCCGCGAGGAGGACAAGCCGCTGCTCGACGATTTCGCCAAGGTGGTGTCGGGCCAGTTCCCGGAGGCGATCGTCACTGTCGAAGGCTTCGCCGATGCGGCGGGCGGTAAGGCGTTCAACATGCGCCTGGGACAGGCGCGGGCCGAGGCCGTGCGCGACTACCTCACGTCCACCGGTGGCCTTTCGGCCGACAAGGTACGGGCGGTGAGTTACGGCAAGGCACGGAATCGCCAGGTGCTCAAGGACAAATGGGGCGACGGCGCCGAACCGAACCGCCGTGTTTCGCTCGTGGTCGACTACGCCGGATCATCCACCGCGGCCGGTGGCGGTTGAGTACCTGATTCGTCGGCGCGTCACGCCGGGCCGGATGCCGATACCAGTGCAAGCAGCTGGCCCGGCACCAGGCCGAGGAGGCCGCCGCAGGGGATCGTCGACGCCGTCGCGGAGGCGATCCCCGCATCGTCGCTATCGAGGACGATCCGCCAGGCGCGCGTACCCGGTGGCGCCGGAAGGCGGAACGCGAGCGTCGCGTCCCCGGGGTTCATCGCGAGGAACAGGCGTTCGATGGTGCCTGCCTCGTCCGGCGGATCGGTAAACAGAACGCCGAGACCCCGTTGGAAGACGTCGTTCCATGCCCGCGCGTCGAGTTCGCGGCCGTCGGGCTCGAACCAGCGGACGTCGGCATCCGTCGCTGCGCCGGCGGGTGGGATACCGGAGAAGAAGGCGTCGACGCGGGGAAAGCGCAAGGTGCGACGCAGGCGCAGTGCGGCGGCGACGCATGCGCGCAGGTCGCGCAGCGGATCGCCGAGCGCATGCCATTGGATCCAGCTCAGGTCGTTGTCCTGGCAAAACGCATTGTTGTTTCCGCGCTGCGTGCGTGACAGCTCGTCGCCCGCGAGCAGCATCGGTACGCCGCGCGACAGGGCCAGCGTACACAGCATGGACAGACGTCGGCGTCGCCGTTCCCCAAGCACTGCGGCATCGTCGGTATCGCCCTCGCGCCCGCCGTTGGCGCTCAGGTTGTCCTCGGTCCCGTCCTTGCCGCCGTAGGGGTTGGCCTCGTTGTGCTTGACGGCGTAAGCGGTGAGGTCACGCGAGCGTGAAGCCGTCGTGGCAGGTGACGAAATTCACGCCCATGCCGGGAGTGCGGCCGCCGTGACCGAACACGTCGCTCGAGCCGGCCAGTCGGGTGGCCAAGGCGCCACGGCTGCACGCGTCGCCGCGCCAGAAGCGTCGGACATCGTCGCGGAAGCGACCGTTCCACTCGCGGATCGGCGCCGGGAAGGCGCCCAGGGCGGTACCGTTCGGCGAGGCGTCCCAGGGTTCGGCGATGAGTTTCAGGTCGCACAGGTCGGGATCGGCGGCGATCGTTCGCCACAACGGGGCATTGGCGTCGAAACGGCCGGATTCCCAGCGTCCGAGCAGTGTGGCGAGGTCGAAGCGAAAGCCGTCCACGCCGATCTCGCAGGCCCAGTACCTGAGCGCGGCATGGAAGAGCGCGATCACGGCCGGCTGTCCCGGATCGAGCGTATTGCCGCATCCGGACTGGTCGACGTAGCGAGCCTTGTCGCCCTCGTGCAGTTGGTAGTAACTGGCGTTGTCCAACCCGCGAAGGCTTAACGTGGGGCCGTCGGCTCCGGCTTCCGCCGTGTGGTTCAGTACCACGTCGAGGATCACCTCGATTCCGGCGGCATGAAGGCGGTCGACGGTGTCCACCATTTCCCGCGCGTGTCCCGTGGAAAGGTACGGCGCATGGATGGCCAGCGGGGCGATGGGGTTGTACCCCCAATAGTCGGTCAGCCCATGTCGCGCCACCTCCTGCTCGTCGATGAAGCCGGCGATCGGCATCCATTCGATCGTGGTGATGCCCAGATCGTGCCAGTAGGCGATGAGCTCCGCGTTCGCCAGGGCGGCCAGCGTCCCTCGCTGGTGTTCCGGTACCGACGGGTGACGCATGCTGTAACCCTTCACGTGCATCTCGTAGATCACGGTGTCCGTCCAGGGTATGCGCGGGCGGGGAGGGCGCGGCAGGGACGATGCGACGATCGGCGCGGTGACCACGCCGCGGGGAACGTACGGTGCGCTGTCGCGCGCATCGGGCGCTTCGACGACGGACGACTCCCCGATCGCGTGGCCGAAGACGGCATCGTTCCAACGGAACGCACCACGCAACTCCCTGGCGTAAGGGTCGATGAGCAGCTTGTGCGGATTGAATCGATGGCCCTCGCCGGGCGCGTACGGCCCATGCACGCGAAGGCCATAGACCAGGCCGGGCGCCGCGCCTTCGAGGTACCCGTGCCAGAAATCGCCGTCGCGCGCGGGCAACGGCAGGCGTGCGATCTCGTTTTGTCCCGAGGCATCGAACAGGCACCACTCCACGCGTTCCGCGTGCCGCGAGAACACGGAGAGGTTGACGCCGCGGCCGTCCCAGGAGGCGCCCGGGGGCTGCGGTGTGCCGGCGGTGAGAACGAGGGATACCACGCTGCGCGCTGCCGTGGCGGAGAATCGTGGAGGCATGGAAACACCCGGCAAGCGGCGGATGCTTGACGAGGATCAAGGGCGATGCCCGGCGATCGACCGATCATCGCCGAAACCGCCGTCCGGAACGAAATGCCGTCGTATGCACCGGGTATCGCCGCGCACCCTCCCTCCCGGCCTGGAAGCCCTGACCGAGCTGGCGCTCGACTTGCGTTGGACCTGGAACCATGCCGTGGACGCGCTGTGGCAACGGGTCGACGCGGAACTCTGGAACGCCACGCACAATCCGTGGGTGGTGCTTCAGAACGTGCCGCAGGCCCGACTCGAACAGCTACGCTCGGACGAGGCCTTTCTGGCGAGCCTGGCGACGGCGACGGATGAGCGCGCCGGCTACCTGCGCACGTCGGGTCTGTGCGCGTCCCGATGGCCGGTCGATGTGCCGTCCGGCGTCGCGTTCTTCAGCATGGAATTCGGCCTGAGCGAAGCGTTGCCCCTGTATGCGGGAGGCCTGGGCGTGCTCGCTGGCGACTACCTGAAGACGGCCAGCGATCTTGGCGTTCCCATGACGGGCATCGGCCTGCTCTACCAGGAGGGGTATGTCAGGCAGACGATCGACGCTTCGGGAAACCAACGCGAAGCGTTTCCGTACAACGATCCCGTCAGCCTGCCCATACAGCCGGCACTGGGCACGGACGGATCGTGGCTGGAGGTGACGGTTCCGTTGCCGGGCAGGATGCTGCGATTGCGCGTCTGGCAGGCGCAGGTGGGCCGCGCCGCGCTTTACCTGCTCGACAGCAACCACGTACTCAACGGTGCCGTCGACCGCGGCATCACCGCCAAGCTGTACGGCGGAGGCGTCGAGATGCGTCTCCTGCAGGAAGTGGTGCTCGGCATCGGCGGCTGGAGCCTGCTGGCGTTGCTGGGAAAGGACGATGCGGTGTCGCACCTGAACGAGGGACACGCGGCACTGGCGGCACTCGAACGTGCCAGGCGGTACATGCATGCGAGGGATGTACCGTTCGAGGAGGCCTGGTGGGCCACGCGCGCCGGCAACGTGTTCACCACGCATACGCCGGTCGCCTCGGGGTTCGATGCGTTTTCGCCGTCGCTGGTCGAGAAGTACGCCCAGCGTCTCCTCGCCGACTGCCGGCTGTCCCTCCACGACCTTCTCGCGCTCGGCCGCGCGGATCCCTCGGACGACAGCGAACCGTTCAACATGACGTACCTGGCCCTGCGTGGCTGTGCGCAGGCGAGCGCGGTGAGCCGGCTGCACGGCGAGGTAAGCCGCCGGCTCTTCGCCCGGCTGTACCCGCGATGGCCGCTGGCCGACGTGCCCGTGCGCCACGTCACCAACGGTGTCCACGTGCCGTCGTGGGATTCGGCGCAGGCGGACGCCTTGTGGACCGCCGCCTGCGGCAAGGGCCGATGGCGCGGCGACCTCCGTTGCCTCGAAGCCGCCGTGGCGGCTACCGACGACGCCGCCTTGTGGAATCTTGCGGCGAGGCAGCGGGCTGAGCTGGTGCGTTACGCACGCGAGCGCGTGGATCTTCAGTCGGGCCTTGGCCGCGAATCGACAGCACAGGCGGCCGGCGTGCGAGGGGGGCTGGACCCGAACGTGTTGACGCTGGGCATGGCGCGGCGCTTTACCGGATACAAGCGCATGAACCTGTTGCTCCAGGATCCCCCGCGATTGATCCGCCTGCTGACGAACCCCTCGCGCCCCCTGCAGCTGATCGTCGCGGGCAAGGCGCATCCGGAGGATGTCGAAGGCAAGCACCAGGTGCAGGCATGGGTGGCGTTCACCCGGCGTCCCGACGTGCTCGGGCGTGCCGTCTTCCTGGAGGATTACGACCTCGCGCTCGCCCAGCGCCTCGTCCAGGGCGTGGACGTGTGGCTCAATACGCCGAGGACGCCTTGGGAGGCATGCGGAACCAGCGGCATGAAGACGCTGGCGAACGGCGGCCTGAACGTTTCCACGCTCGACGGTTGGTGGGCGGAAGCCTATGACGCGGCCTGCGGATGGGCGATTCCCGCCGCGGGTAACGATACGGAGGACGCCTCGACCCTGTATCGCCTCCTCGAGGACGAGGTCGTTCCGTGCTTCTACGAGCGCAATGCGCACGGGCTGCCGACGCATTGGGTCCAGCGCATGCGCGCGAGCATGTCCCGGCTTGCGCCACACTTCAGCAGCAACCGGATGCTGCTCGGTTATCTGGAGGATTTTTACCTTCCCGCGGCACGGGCGCTACGCCGCCGGTCGGAACACGAGAGCCTGGCGGTCTGGGCGCGGGACGTCTCCTCGCACTGGCACGAGGTCCGACTGGACGACGTGGACGTGGTGCTCGACGGGGACGCCTGGCGATTCCGCGCGCACGTGTACCTGGGCGGCATGCGACGGGAATGGGTAAGGGCCGAGCTCTATGCCGACGAACGGCATGGCATGCCCCGGCAATGCGTGCCGATGCAGGTCGGTTCCCCGATCGGCGGCTCCACCGGCGGTTACGAATTCGTTGCCATGCTTCCCGCCATTCGCCCGGCGGACGACTACACCGTCCGTGTGCGGCCCTGGCACGACGACGCCTTTCTTCCCGCGGAGCTGCCACGGATCGTCTGGCAGCGTTGAACGCCAGGCCACGGCGGTTGACGACGATCAAGAGCCTGCCGTTCGCGCTGGCCTATACCTCGTCGCAAGCCCGCTTCGAAGCACGGAGTATCCCCATGGTCGATACCGCCACCCACGCGGCGACACGCGCGCCATGGCCGGGCGCGGGCCTGTCCCGCGTACTCCTCGTGGCCCTGGAATCGCCGGCGGATATCGCGGCGGGAGGCTTCGCGGCGCTGGTCGCCAGGGAACACCAGGCGGCGCTGGCGATCGCGCGCGTGGTGCAGGTGAAGGCCCCCGCCACCGATGTCTGGGCGATGATGCCGGACCTCAGTTACCTCGATGCCGTGGCCGACGCCCGAACCCGGGGCCAGGCGTATTGCGACGCCTTGCGGAGCATGCTCGAAAGCCAGGGCATCACGGCGACGGCGTGCGTCATCGAGGCACTCGGAACGACCACGGCCGCGCTGGCGGCTCGCGAGGCGCGCCTTGCCGATCTCGCCGTGATGGGACGGCCATCGAGCGCGTCGATGGACCGCCACATGGCCTACGTGCAGTTCGCCACGACGCTCGTCGAATCCGGACGGCCGGTCGTCGTCGTTCCGCCGGACTTCAAGACGGCGGCGGCACCGCCTCGACGGGTACTGGTGGCGTGGTCGCCGTCGCCACAGGCGATTCGCGCGGTCAACGACGCGATGCCCTTGCTGGCGAAGGCCGATCGCGTGGACGTTCTCATGGTGGATCCGACGCCCAGTACCACGGAGCGCGCCGGGGAGTTCGGCGCGGGCATCGCCGCGCACCTGGAGCGCCATGGCGTTCGCTGCAGCGTCGCGGTGGAGCGCTCGCGGGGGCGGTCGAAGGGGCAGGTGATCCTTCAGCGAGCCAACCGTTCGCGCACGCAGCTCATCGTCGCGGGTGGCTATGGACACAGCCGCGTTCGCCGCTGGGTTCTCGGCGGCACGACGCGGACCTTGTTTCGCAACGCGTCCATCCCGGTGCTTTTTTCCCACTGACGCTCCACGACCCAGAGAGATCGCATCCATGACCCACGCCACGTCCACGCCCTCGTCGTCGCACAGTCCGTTTCCCCCGGTGGCCGGCGAACATGCCGTCACGACCCTGAACGACGGTACCCCGGTGCTTATCCGGCCGCTGCGCCCGGAAGACCGCGAACGCGAGCAGACCTTCATCCGGAGGCTGTCGCCCGAATCGCGTCGATGCCGGTTCCTCGGAGAGATGCGCGAGGCATCGTCACCGTTGCTCGATAGCCTCATGGACACCGATGGGGTGACCCGGGTCGCCTATGTCGCCCTCGCGCACGATAACGGCGAGTTGCGCGAAGTCGGGATAAGCCGCTATGCCTCCGCGTCGGACCGTACGCGCTGCGAATGCGCGGTGACGGTGGCGGACGACTGGCGACACCGAGGGCTCGCGGTCGCCCTGATGCACCACCTGATCGACACGGCGCGGCGTAACGGTTTCCAGACGATGTATTCGATCGATCTGGCGGAAAACCACGAGATGGAGGAACTCGCTCGACACCTCGGGTTCACCCGTGTTCCGGATTCCAGTGATGCCACCCTGGTCATGCATACGCTGCAACTCTCCACCACGCATTGAGGACCGGCCATGACGACGTCCGTTGCCCAACCCATGCCATCCACGAAGCCGCCGACGCAGCAGGCCTACCCCGACATCGCCGTGGCGCTGACCGAAACGGCGAGCGATCGCGCCGCTGTGGACGCCGCCATCCAGCTGGCGCGCGCTTTCGGCTCACGCGTCGACCTGCTGCAACTGCTCCTGATGCCGACACCGCTGGTGGACAGCTGGTCGCTGGTGCCCGACTCGGCATTCATCGAGGCCTACGACACCATTCGTGACGAAGCCAAGACCCAGGCCGCGGCCTGGCGCGAACATCTCAAGCGGGCGCACGTCACGGGTGAAGTGCACGCGCTGGAATCCCTGTACATCGAGCCGTCGTCGCTGGCGGCACAGGCGGCGCGCTGCCGCGACATGGTCGTGATCGGCGGTCTGGATCCCCACGACGGCGACGGGGCCTCGTCATGCCGCTATTTCAGCGGGTTGCTGTTCGAAACCGGGCTTCCCGTATTGGTCGTCCCGCATGGGGCGGAGCCGGTCCTGCCTCCTCGCCGGGCGACGGTGGCCTGGGCGGATACGCGCGAATGCGTTCGGGCCATCCACGACGCACTGCCGCTGCTGAAAGGCTGCGAGGCGGTGTCGGTAGCCTCGGTGAAGGACGCCTATACCTCGGACCCCGCGGAACCGGTCGCGCTCCTGGCGCGCCATGGCGTCGTCGCGGAGCCCGTATCCCTCAAGCTGTCCGGCGACGAAAGCACCGCGGCACGCATCATGGAGCATGCCAGCGCCTCGCATTCGCACCTGATCGTCGCGGGAGGCTACGGGCATAGCCGGCTGCGTGAGTGGGCCATCGGGGGCGTCACCCGCGAACTGCTCGCGCACTCCCGCATTCCGGTCCTTTTTTCGCACTAGGAAACACGATGGTGCGTATCGAGACCACGCCGTCCCTGAGGGTCTATCCGGGCCTGTCCGCGACCGGCGAGATGGCCCCCGCGTGGCCCGCACGAGGGGATCTCCGGCAAGCGGGCAGCCCGTGCACGGGCGTGGCCGGCGATACGATGCTGGCCATGGTGCAGGAGCGCGCGGGCGAGCCCTTGGTTCCGCGTCGCCTCGCCATGCCGTCGCCTTCGCGCGGCGAGGTACTCCTGCGTGTGGAGGCCTGCGGCGTATGCCGTACCGATCTGCACGTGGTGGATGACGAGCTGCCGCACATCGCAAGGCCGGTCATTCCGGGCCACGAATGCGTCGGCACGGTGATCGCCGTGGGTGCGGGCGTCGACGACGTGCGCGAAGGCGACCGGATGGGCGTGCCCTGGCTGGCCGGTACGTGCCAGCGATGCGAGTACTGCCTCGAGGGTCGTGAAAACCTCTGCGACCGTGCGACCTTCACGGGATACACGCGTCCCGGCGGCTTCGCCACCCATGTGATCGTGAACGCGGCCTACGGCGTCCGGCTCACGGCGGACGCCGATCCCGTCGCCACCGCGCCGTTGCTGTGTGCCGGCCTGATCGGCTGGCGGGCGCTGGAGAAAACGGACCGGGCCATGCGGATAGGGCTGTACGGGTTCGGCGCGGCGGCCCATATCGTTGCCCAGATGGCCGTCGCCCAGCGACGGACGGTGTTTGCGTTCACGCGTCCCGGTGACACGGCGACACAGGCGTTCGCGCGACGCCTGGGAGCCGCCTGGGTCGGCGGATCGGACAAGATGCCTCCCGAACCGCTGGATGCGGCCCTGTTGTTCGCGCCGGACGGATCGCTCGTGCCCACGGCGCTGCGTGCCGTGCGCAAGGGTGGGAAAGTCGTCTGCGCCGGCATCCACATGAGCGATATTCCGTCGTTTCCGTATCGGTGGCTGTGGGAGGAGCGGGAGATCTCGTCGGTGGCCAACCTCACTCGGGACGACGCACGTCGCTTCTTCGCTTCGTCGGTCTGTCGGGGCATCCGCACGACGACCCGGACCTACCCGTTGTCCGCGGCCAACCAGGCATTGGCCGATCTGCGCAATGGAGCGCTGGAGGGGGCCGCGGTCCTTGTGCCCTAGGACTTGCATGGCGGCGTTGATGCACGTCAATACCGCGGCGCCACGCCCAGGACATAAAGGCGCGACGCCCCGTGGAGACAGCCGGTGAACGAACGTCCCGATCGTGCCGGCCCGTTCGACACGGGCAGCCATTACGTGCTGCTCGCGATGTCCCTGGCGGTCATCGCCTGGTCGGGAACGTCGCCATTCCATCGCGACGACTGGCTGCTCGAGAATGCGCTCGTGGCGGTGGCGCTTCCGTTGATCGTCTACGGCTACCGGCGGCTTCGTTTCTCGTACGCAAGCTATCTCTCGTTGTTTTTCCTTCTCTGTCTTCACGAAATCGGGGCGCACTTCACCTACTCGAACGTTCCTTACGTGGATTGGTTGCGGTCGGCCGGCGTGTCCTGGCCATTCCCGGATCCGTCCCGGAACGGGTACGACCGCTTCGTCCATTTTTCCTACGGCGTGCTGGTGATGCCTGCGACGCTCGAGCTGTTCGCCAGGCGCGCGGCGGCGGGTATCTGGCGCTACCTGTTTCCGCTGACGTTCGTGATGGCGCATTCCACGGTCTACGAGCTGCTGGAGTGGATGGCGGCCAGCGTCTTCGGCGGCGACCTGGGCGAGGCGTACCTCGGAACCCAGGGCGACCCGTGGGACGCGCAAAAGGACATGCTCATGGCGTCCTCGGGGGCCGCCTTGTCGCTCACGGTACTTGCCCTCATGCGTAGGGGCGGTCGGTCAGCGCATCCGGTGCCAGGGCACGGGCAAGGCGCGCCAGGAGCTCGGCTACCGCCGCTGTGACATCCGTGGCGGAAACGATCCCGACCAGGGATCGGCCGGCGTCCACCAGGGGCAGGTGGGCGATGGAACCGCTCTCCATGGCCTGGACGACTTCGGCGAGCGATGCGTCGACATGACAGACCACGGCGGGCTTCGACATGATGTCGGTCGCCCGAACGTCCGCATGGGCGCGCCAGGGATGCACGACGAGGTCCCGCTCGCAGATGACGCCCACCGGAACATGGTCGGCGTCGACGATCGCGACGCAGGACACCTGGTGCGCAACCATCAGGTGCGCGATGTCCCCGACCGGGGTATCGGGCAGCGCGGTGATGACATGCGTGCGTCCGATGTCGATGGCGCGCATGGCGACCTCCCGTGGAGCGATGGCGCGATTGCCGGCTTCCAAAGGCATGTTGCATGGCACCGGCACGGGCGCGTTGACGCCGGTCAAGTGCGGGGGCTTCGACCCGCAGCGCTTCGGCTACGGCGATGAACGCGTCTTCGACGAAGGCGCCAGCGCCTCGCGAACGGCCCTGACCATGTCTTCCACGGTGCCCACCGTGAGATCGCAGGCTCCCACCGGCACGTTGATGTCGAAATCGTCCTCGATCTCGAAAGTCATCTCGATCCCGTGGAAAGAAGCCACCCCCAACGTTTGCAGGGTGGCGGTCGGCACGACGGTCGCGGCATCGATGCCCGCGCGGCGGGCGATGATGCGGATCACGCGGTCTTCGATCGGATCGTTCATCGGTGATGGGGTCCACGTGATGGCATCGGACGGCGAGATCCGAACGACAGGAGCGCGACGATCGTAGCCGCGCGGGCTTACCGGCAGCTTTCGGCGTGTCGAACGATGCCGAGCCGCGTTTTCCCCTTGACCCGGCATTCGGCGATGCGATTGCGTATCTGGGCTCCGACGGCCTCGGGCATGTCGGCGCAGCTTCCGCTGATTTCCATCCACACGAGGGGGCCGCGCCATATGAGCGCATGCCACTCCAGGTGCGCCACGACGCGTTCGACCGTCACCATCGCCACGATGTCTTCGCCTGCCTCGCGACCGATGGGAATCGACAAGCTGCTTCGCCGGTCCCGGGCGAAGCGCTCGTCCGAGGACACGAAATAGGCGTTGCGGGCCCTCATGACACACCTCGCGCGTGGTGCGACAGATCCGGCAAAACCTTCGCGAGCGCACCGTCGACCAGCGACGGAAAGATACCGTTGAGCCGTGCGAAGAAGCTCTCGGGAAAGCCCAGATAGGCTTCGCTCCGCTCCTTCTCGATCGCACGCACGACGTGCGACGCGACCCAGGAGGGTTCGTCCATGCGCATGAGCTTCCGTTCCGCCATGAGGTGGACGGCGGGGGGATTGAACGCGGTGCGGACGGCCCTGGGCGCGACATAGGTCACCCCCACGCCGGTGCGGTAAAGCTCCCGCCGCAGTGCTTGCGAGAAGCCGCGCAGCGCGAACTTGCTCGCCGAATAGGCGGCGAATCCGGGATAGCCGATGCTGCCGAAGGCGGAGCCCACGTTGACGATGCGCCCCGACCCGCGCCCGAGCATTTCCGGCAGTACCTCACGCGCCATCTGCATGGGAGCCTCGACGTTGACCTGCATCGTCTGCGTAATGGCGCTGGCGTCCGCCTGGTCGAAGAAGCGGAAGTCGAGGACCCCCGCCAGGTTGATCAGGACGTCGACGCCGCCGAATCCCTTGGCCATGCGTGCCACCGCGGCGCGACGAGCCGCGGCATCGGTGAGGTCCGCCTGGAGGACGATCGCATCCATCCGGCGTGTGGCCACGAGATGTTCGAGGCTGGCTACCGAGGCGTCGGTACGTCCCAGCAGTCCCAGCCGCGCGCCCTTGGCACCGAGCGCCGCCGCCAGTTCGCGACCGATGCCGCCCGCCGCCCCGGTGAGAAGAATGCGTTGTCCACGTAGGTCGAGTGTCATGGTCATTTATCCGCGGAGAGGGTGTCGATGAGTTTCTGCGCCTGGGCGCGCCGACCCTTGTCGGCGAGCGGCTGATCGCTTCGCGGCGAGGCCGCCAGGGCCTTCCGGAGATGGGCCATGGCGCCGGCCTTGTCGCCCGTCCTGTAGAGGAAATCGGCGTAGAAATAATTCGGATCGATACCGTCCGGATCGACCTGCAACGCCTTCTCGAGCAGGGACCGGGCCTTGTCCTTGTCGCCGAAGCCGAGCGGCCATCCGGGTACCTGGTAATAGAGACTGCCCAGCGTCGTGTAGATGGATCCGTTCAACACGTCGGGCTGGATCTTCTGCGCCTCCTGCAGGAGATCGCGAGCGCGCTTGGCCATGCCGAGGGCGCCCAGGCCGCCATGCTCACCGGCATGCGTGGAAAGAATGATGGCTTGCCACACGCGCGGCTCGGCACGCCGCGGGTATTGCGCGATCAACGCCGACCCTTGCGTTTCGAGCGCGGTGTACGCGTCGTCCTGCTGCGCCTTGGGCACTTCGTACGTGACGTGCGACCAATCCCTGGCCAGGGTCTTGATCGCCGTGTCGACATCGTCGGCATGCGAAAGGGCGGGGAGGGCGGCGAGGCATGCCGACACCAGGATGGCGGTCAGGGAGCGGGGCATGGTCATGGCAGGTTTCCCTCGGAAGTGGCGGCGTCGATCTCGCGGAAGATGTTTCCGTAAAGCTCGTAGAAGCGGTTTGCCGCGTGTATGAGGACGTGCCGGTCTTCGTCTTCCTCCAGGCGGTCGACGAGCTGCTGGTAAAAGCCGACGTGATCCACGTCGAGCGCGCCGTGAGAGGTGAGGTAGCGGAATGCGGATTCGGGCAGACCGAGGGCGGCCTGCAGCGCGCCGGCCGCGCGCGTGGCGAGCGCGACGCTGACGCCTTCCAGTACGAACACCATGCCGAGGAACGACACGGGGTTGCCGCGCGCGATGCCGTCGTGGGCGTACGCGATCATCAGTTCCGTGGCGCGCATGGGCGGTGCCTGGCGGATCCGCTCCGGGTTCTCGCCGCAGGCGCGCAGGTCGTCCAGGATCCACTGGTCGTGGCCGATTTCCTCCTCGATGTACTCCGCGACGGCAGGCAGCATCCAGCGGAGCCGTTCGGGCAGGTGGTATCCCATGCCCATCATGAGCGGAACGGTCTGCCTCACGTGCTGGTAGGCCTGGCCCAGGAAGGCGACGTATTCGCGTGGCGACACGTCGCCGCGCAGCGCCCTCTGGATGATGGGAATCGACAGGAACGCCTGGCGATGGGCCTCCGTCTCGCGCACGAGGCGGTCATGGTTGGGCATGCTGCTCTCCTCTCTCGTAGAGGGTTTCGATGGGTAGGGCATAACGCGCGGCGATCGCGGTGCGGTTCAACGCGCCACCGGATCGCGCGAGACCGTTGGCTGCGCCGAACGGCGCATCGGCCTGGAGCCATTCGCGTACGCGCGCGTAGTCGGGCAAGCGCGCGTTGGTCGCGTCGATAGCGGCCTGGATGTGATCGGGCCGGGCGCCGGGCATGGGAACGACGACCGCGACGTTGAACTCGCGCCCCTCGCCGAAGACGGCGGCTTGCTGGATGGCTCGCGTCGCGATGAGCTCACTCTCCACCCACTCCGGCGATACGTTGCGCCCGAAGGCCGTCGCGAACGCGGTCTTCTTCCTGCCGCTGACGTAAAGGAAGCCGTCCGCGTCGAGCCGCCCGATGTCTCCGGTGTGCCAGGTCTTCGGAGGCGCCTCGTACTGTCCCAGGTAGCCCGCGAAGAGCGCGCCGGAAACCACGATTTCACCGTCGTCGGCCACGTGGACCCCGGCGTGTGGCAAGGGCATGCCGACGCTTCCCGCGCGTTCGCTACCGGGACGATTCATGCTGACGACCGAGGTCGCCTCGGAAAGGCCGTAGCCCTCGTAGGCGGGGATACCGAGCGCCCGAGCGCGATCGAGCAGCGGTGCGGAGCAGGGCGCGCCACCCACGGCGACGAACCGCAGGGAGGGAGGGAGCGGCGCGCCGGCCTGGGCGCATTCCACGGCAAGCTTCAGCAACTGCGGGACCAGGATCGTCGCGGTGGGAAGCCATCGGTGAAACGCACTGATGAACGTGCCGGGATCGACCGCACTCGATCCGGTGAATCCGCACTGCGCCAAGGCGGGCAGCACGGCGGTCGCACCGCGAACGATCGGTACGTAGATCCCGCCGATGTTCGCGAGCAGGGTCGACAGCGGAAGGACCGTCAGGCTTCGATCGTCGGCACATGCCGCCGCCGCGTCCGCCAGCGCTTCGGTCACCTCGCCGATGGCCGTTCGCGTGACGCAGACGCCCTTCGGCTGTCCGGTCGTGCCCGACGTGTAGGTGATCTTGCCGGTATCGGAGGGCAGCGTGCGTCGGCTCGCCGGCTGAAGCGTATAGAAGTGGAGTTCGCCATGCGCCACGACGACCGTCTGGTGACGCAGGACGCGCGACAGGGGAACGCCGTAGTCGGGACGATCGGTGATGAGGAGGTCCGGCGCCGCGTCGGTCAACAGATGCGCGACCTGCTCGTCGCTGAAGAAAGGTGGTATCGGGATCGCCACGGCACCGCACTGGGCGATGGTCAGGTCGACGACCGCCCATGGCACGCCGTTGCCCATCATCACCGCAACGCGTTCGGCGGCGATATGCGCGCCGACCTCCGCCACCGCCCGGAAGAGCTGCCGGTAGGTCATCGCGCAATCGGCATCTTCCAGCGCGACGTTCTCCGGCCGTTCGAACGCGTGTCGCCCCAGTTGTTTCAGCACGTTCAGCATCAGGCGCCTCCGCACGGCGAGGCACGCAGCGACCAGCCTGGACGGGCACTTTCCCGGGCGTCGCGAAGCAGGGTGCGTAGCCTGGGCTGCGAATCGCCCACATGCCGGTGCAGCTTCCCCTGGCCGGATTCGATGTTGCCTACGCAGACGACGGGATGGGCATGGTAGTAATCGCCCCAGTGCCGACCGCCATCGTCCAGGCGCGAAGCTTGCGCGTCGGTGAGCACGATGGGATGCAGCCCGAGGCGATGGAACGCGTTGAAGAGCATGCGTGTCGCCGTGAAGAGCACCCAGCGGTAGCCCCGCGCATGCAGGTGATGGGTCGTGGCCGAGATCAACCAGCGGGTATCGCCCGGCCTGTCGAGAGCCAGGTGTCCCACCTCGACGAGTCCATGGCGGCCGATCTGCACGCCCAGGCGATCGGCGATGATCTCCTGTGCCGGGTCGGCCAGGTACTGTTCCGAGAACAGCGTGCCTTCGAGACCGCCGCGAAAGCCGACGACGGCCCGGTACTGCGTGGCGTCGCGGAAGCCGAGCAGGGTGGGATGGAACGTCGTGACGTCGGCACCGTAGCGTCGCTTGAAGACGCGATGGACGAATGCCTCGGCGTGTTTCCGATCGGGATGCCCTTCATCGAGGACATCCACGCACACCGGGCTTTGCAGCTCGGCGAGCAAGGGCTCCACGGTATCGAGCACACAAGGGTCGGACGGGCGCGGGAGCGGGCTCAGGGACATGGGACTTCGTTCGCCGGGGTGGGTTGCCCCTACGAAGCGATATTCATGCCATCGTACCTATGTTCATGAATAACTTGATGAAAAGCGGAATTTTTACATGCCGATCGGCCCTTCGTTTCTTGCAGTACGCACGGATTGTCTGCAAAAAACGTAGGACTCAGGGAGCGCCGTTGCGCTCGGGACACAGGCCCGTGTCGTTGATCGTCGGCGGCAACGGAAGCAGCATCACGACACGGATGCTCGCGTCGGCATGGCACGACGCGACGTAGCCGACGGCACCGGGCGTCGACGCCACGAAACGAACCACCGCCTCATCCGAGGCGAGCACGTAAGGCGGGCTCACGCCCTGGAAGTACTGCCGGTCCCAGTAATCCTGCATCGGCCGTTCCGCCATATGCAGCACGGCTCTCGTGAACGCCTCGCGCAGGGGAGAGTCGGCCGGGAGGTTGACCGGTCTCAACCGGGTGCCGTCGTCGTCGACGAAGATGCGCTTGAGATAGACGTTGCGGAGCGTGTCCCGATCGAACGACAGGTGAGGGGCGGCCGGCGCCGTGATGACGGCAACCTGTACCTGCGCCGCCCCCGCGGTCTGGCCCGCGAGAGCCAGACCGCAGAGCAGGACGCGTGCGGCGTTACGCGGCGTGAGCATGGCTCAGAACAACACCGAGATCGACGCCAGCCAGCCGCCCGGGACGATGTCGCCGCCCTTGGTGTTGCGATGCTCCAGCTTCAGGACCAACCCGGGAATGGGGCGATAGTTGAGCGCCTCGGTTCGGACGAGAGTCGTCGTCTCCGGTACGGACGTGTGATACCGCTCGACACGGCCGATCAGATACAGGTGGGACGCGATGGGAATGCCCGCCTCGACGAAGCCGCCGCGCTCGCTGGAAAGCGGCGACGCGCCGCTTCGGTAGATCGCCTCCCCGGTGAGCTCCACGTACCGCGTGGTCCACGTGAAGTCGATGCCCGTAAGCTTGTAGTCGTGCCGCGGCTCCTCCAGCTGGTAGGCGACGTAGGACGCACCCACCGCGAGGCTGTCACCCGCCAGGTGATACAACACGCGGCCGCCCACCGCATGGCGGAAGTTGTTTCGCGGGCTCCGGTCACCGGTGTAGTCGGTAAAGGCATCGTCCGCATCCTGGCCGACGCCCAGGTTCTTGCTGTCGTCCGCGAACAACCAATAGTCGAGGTCCCGTCCCTTGACGGCGACCGTTCCGAACGCCATGGCGCCCGCCGCATGGCGGGCGAACGCGGCGGACGTGGAAAGGGGGCGCGAGACGGTCCAGGTCAGCGGATCGGCGTGGACGAGGTTCCACTCGCCGATGGGCGTGAGGAACTTGCCGACGCGCAGCGTGATGGCGGGAGTCGCGTGGAAGTCGGCGTAGACGCGCTCCACGTCGATTTTCGCCTCGCCGCCGTCATTGCCGGCGCCGGTCACGTTCACGGTACGGGACGTCGCCAGTTCGGTGAAGAACTGCCAGCGGTCGCCCAGGTCCTTGGTGACGAACAGGCTTACGTCGCGCAGGCTCGAATTGGCGCGCGACCCGTCCAGGTCGAAGACATGCACGTCGGCGTATCCGCCGAGCCGCAGGCCCAGGCCGGGAAAATACAAACCCTGGCCGAGGGAGTAGGGGGCCGCCCGCCATGCGTCGCCTTCCGTCGTGTCGGCCGCGCGAGCGCCGCTCGCGATGAAGAGGGCCGACCCCAGGGCGATCACGCCCAGGACGAGGGGACGAAGCGGATGCCGGCTCATGGAAATACCTTCAGGGGCGAAACGTCGACGGAGGGAGGATGGCATAAGCTACGCCCGATTCTGCGACACTGTCGCAGGCATTCCTTAAGCTGGCCCCGCCTTGACGACACGATCGGCACTCTTCCGACTCCTTTTCTGGACCATGCTCGGCACGATGACCGTGGTCGGTGCGCTGTCGTTCTTCCAATTCCGCGGCGCCTTGCAACGGGAGATCGCCGGAAACCTCCGTTTCGGCGCGACCGCGATGATGCAGCGCATCGACACCTTCCTGTTTTCGCATGTCGAGAACATGCGCGTCTGGCGAGGCATCGAAGTCATGCAGGACATCCGGGTGAAGGACGTCGACAAGCGGCTATCGCGTTTCCTCTCCAACCTGCGCGCCGGTCAGGACAAGGTCTACGACGCGCTGCTGTGCACCGACATGCAGGGGCGGGTGGTGGCCGCCAGCGACGCATCCTACATCGGCGGCCAAGCACCGGGTCTATCCGGGTGGCGGACGGTCCCCGGACAGGGCCTGGATACCATCTCGGTGGCGCTGTCGTCCGATGGCCAGGGCACGAAGGCCATCGTGTTGCGCACCGCCATTCCCAATGCGTTCGGCGACGGCTCGATCGGCTATCTCTACGCCTTCCTCGACTGGCGAGCCGTGCAGGATCTGCTCGATGGCGCCGTGAACCGCGGCTCGCGAGGGCTGCTCCTGGTCGATCGCGACGGCGACGTGCTCGGGGCATCGTCGGCGCTTCGTGCTAAGCCGGAACTAAGGCAGCTTCATTTGAAACGCTGGGATCTTCCCGCCGCCGGGTCGACATCGTACGTCCATGACGGAAGCGGGCTCGGGTATGGAGAGCTTCTCGTCGGCGCGGCCACGTCGGGTGGTTCACCGCCGTTCGAAGGCCTGGGGTGGCATACCCTCATGCTCGAACCGACCACGGTGTCGTACGGTCCGATCTGGGCACTTCTCTGGGCGATGGTCGGCGTGCTCCTGGCCACCTTGCTGGCGGGGCTGTGGATTTCATCTCGGCTTGCCGACCGCATCGTCGCACCGATCGTGTCCCTGACGGATTTCACCCGTGGCTTTCGCCAGGGACAGACCTCGCTTCCGGCGAAGCCGTCCCGCGCCACGTCCGAAGTGGATGAGCTTCATCGAGCGTATACCGAGATGATCCAGGCGCTCGAGCAGTCGCGCGAGCAGGTCGTCCGCGCGGGCAAGCTGGCCGTGGTCGGCGAGATGGCGGCGATCATGGCGCATGAGGTCAGGACCCCGATGGGGATCCTGCGCAGCTCGGCCCAGCTTCTTCAAAGGGAGCCCGACCTCGACGAACGGCAGCGCGAGCTGATCGGCTTCATCTTCAGCGAAACCGAGCGGCTGAATCGGCTGGTGACGCTCCTGCTCGAGTGCGCGCGTCCCCAACCTCCGCAATTCATGTCGCACGACGTGATCGAGATCGTGGACAGCGTGATCGCCTTGCTCGAATCCCGTGTCGAACGCGCCGGCGTGACCCTGTCGAGGCAATCCGATGGCGGTGACGTCGTGCTCAGCTGCGATCGCGAGCAGTTCATGCAGGTGTTCCTCAACCTGATTCTCAATGCCTTGTCTTTCGTGGGCGAGGGCGGGCGCGTGCGGGTCAGCACCCATCGCGACGAGGACGCGCTGTGGATCAGCGTCGCCGACGACGGGCCCGGCGTCCCGCCGGAATTCCGGCAGCACGTCTTCGACCCGTTTTTCAGCCGAAGGGAAGGCGGTATCGGCCTGGGCCTCACCATCGTGCAACAGATCGTGCAGGCTCACGGCGGCACCTTGTCCGTCGGCGAAAGCGCATGGGGTGGAGCGTCCTTCAACCTTTGTTTCAAACAGCAGACACCCGGCACATGACGACGAAACGGATCCTGGTGGTCGACGACGAGGCGAAGATGCGGCGCATCCTCGAGCTTGCCCTCAAGTCCATGGGGCACGCGGTGGAGCAGGCCGGAGACGGCGAGGAAGCCCTCGCGAAGATCGAGTCCGGATCGTTCGATCTCGTGTTGACAGACCTGCGCATGCCCCGCCTGGACGGCATCGGTCTGCTGACTGCCTTGCGCGACGCAGGCAGCGATATTCCGGTGATCGTTATGACGGCCTACGGAACCATCGAGACGGCCGTCGCCGCGATGAAGGTCGGCGCCGCCGACTACGTCATACGGCCCTTCGAGATGGAAACCATCGAGATGGCTGTCACCCGCGCGTTGACGATGCAAGTGGTCCAGCGCGAAAACCGCTTCCTGAAAGACGAGGTATCGCGCGGCTGGGGAGACTTCGTCGGCACCAGCCAGGCCATGCAGGCGCTCTACGAACTGCTGAGGCAGGTCGCGCCCGCACGTAGCAGCGTCTTCGTGGTGGGCGAAACCGGCACCGGCAAGGAATTGGTGGCCCGTGCCCTCCATGTCGCCTCCGGTCGTAGCGGCCTGTTCGTGCCGATCAACTGTGCCGCCATTCCGGCGGACCTGTTGGAAAGTGAACTGTTCGGGCACGTCAAGGGCGCGTTCACGGGCGCGGCGCGCGACCGCATCGGCAAATGCGAGCTCGCCAGCGGCGGCACGCTGTTTCTCGACGAGATCACGGAAATGCCTATCGGCCTCCAGGCGAAGCTGTTGCGCGTCCTGCAGGAGTCGGTCATCGAGAAGGTGGGCAGCAACGTGGCCACGCCCGTCGACCTGCGTGTCGTCGCGGCGACCAACCGCGAACCGCAGCATTCCGTGGAAGCGGGCATGCTCCGGCGCGACCTCTATTTCCGGCTCAACGTGGTGCGCGTCGACGTGCCGCTGCTTCGCGACCGGCGCGACGACATCCCGCTGCTCGTCGACTACTTCATACAGAAGTACTCGGTCGAGCTCAGCAGGGCGCCGCCGAGGATGTCACCGGAAGCCCTAGGCATCCTGCAGGCGTATGCGTGGCCGGGCAACGTGCGGGAGCTGGAAAACCTCATCGAGCGGGCCATGGTGCTGTGCCGCGGCGACACCATCACCGTGGCGCACCTTCCGGCCGAGCTGGCCCATACGACGGTGTCCGAACCGCCGACAACGGCCGGATCCGCAGCCGAGGCTTCGCTCGGGCAGTCATTGGCATTGCGGCCGCACGTGGACGAGCTGGAACGACGGCTGATCGAATCGGCACTCGAGGCGGCAAGCAACAACAAGGCCGCCGCCGCGCGGCTGCTCGAAATCAGCGAACGTGCGCTTTGGTACAAGATCAAGCGTTATGGGCTTAGCTGAGCCAGAAGGCCCTGGACGGTGGGGGCGCTATCCCGACCGCATCGGTGCGGTGGGTTTGCAGGGCCCATAAGCACGTCAGGCCGCCATGGCCAAGGCGGCCGAACCCACTCAATTCGCCCGTCCCGGTGCGTCTCGTGCGCCGAGGCCTTGTGCCCGGAAAACGTTGCCGGTAGGATTTATATACCGAGCGATACATAACTCACCCGCACGAGAACTGCCATGAACCCTTCGTCCCTTCCCCTGGCCGACAAGCGAGCCCTCGTCACGGGTGCCGCGCGCGGCATCGGCGCGGCCATTGCGCTGAAACTGGCCGAAGACGGCGCCGACGTCGCCATCACCTATGAAAAGTCGGCCGACAAGGCCGAGGCCCTCGTCGCCGGGATTCGCGCCATGGGACGCAAGGCCATCGCCGTGCAGGCGGACGCAGCCAGTCCGAAAGCCTCGATCGCGGCGGTCGAACGTACCGTCGCCGAGTTGGGTGGCCTCGACATCCTGGTCAATAACGCGGGCGTTCTCATTGCCGGACCGTTCCCCGACCTGACGCTGGAAGAGATGGACCTGCAACTGGACGTCAACGTGCGCGGGGTGTTCGTGACCACGCAGGCGGCGCTGAAACACATCCCGGACGGTGGGCGTATCGTCACGATCGGCAGCAATGCGGGGCTGGCCGTTCCATTCGCCGGCATCGCGGTGTATGCGGCGACGAAGTCCGCGATGGAAAGCTTCACTCGCGGCCTCGCCCGTGAACTGGGACCTCGTGCCATCACCGTCAATCTGGTCCGTCCGGGCCCGATCGACACCGATATGAACCCCGCCGACGGTCCCCTCGCGCCATCCATTCTCCCGAGCCTGTCCATTGCCCGTTACGGAAAGACGCGAGAGGTCGCCGAAGCCGTCGCCTTCCTCGCCGGGCCGGGCGCCGCCTACGTCACCGGCTCGGGCATTCTCGTCGATGGCGGCATAAGCGCGTGAGTTTCCCCTTCAGTGCGTAAGGCGGCGGTTCCCGGCCGTGCACTGGCGACCCATTCGGCACAGCGAATCGCAAGAGAGAGAAAAACATGACGAAGATGATGGTGGTTTGCACGGGTGACGCGGGCGTGCGATTCGATCGGGACTACTACGCGAACGAGCATTTCAGGCTGGCCAAGGCGTGCTGGGAGGAGCATGGACTCCAATCGGCGGAAGCGTTCTTCCCATACGCCGACACCGATCACTGGATATCCATCGGCGTCTACACCTTCGCATCGGAGCAGGGGGTACACGACGCGCTGGCGAGTCCGAAAACGCAGCAGGTGATGGACGACGTGAAGAACTTCACCGATGCGACCGTCGTGCTCCGTAGCCTGTTCAAGGCGTTCTGAGCGAGACGGGTTCGACGCCCGGGGCGCGGATCGGCGGTCAAGCGTGGATCATGCCGTACGCCGCCTCTCCGGCGTCGGCGCGTAAAGCGTGCATACCCCCGCCATCAGCAGGCTGATTCCACCGATCCCAAGCGCCCAGATCGGCTGGTTGTGAAAACACAACCGCAGCAACATCCCAAGAATGCTGGCGGCAAGCACCTGCGGGATCACGATGAAGACGTTGAAGATCCCCATGTACACGCCCATCTTCGCCGTCGGCAAATGGTCGGAAAGCAGTGCATAAGGCAACGACAGGATCGATGCCCAGGCGAAGCCGACGCCCACCATCGAAACAAGCAACCACCGCGGATCGCGGATATACAGGAACGAGAGCAGGCCGGCGCCGCCGAGGCACAGGTTCATGGCATGGCTCGCGCGCAATCCCCAGCGGCGGACCATGAGGGGAATCACCACGGCGGCCAGCGCGCCGAATCCGTTGTACGCGGCGAACAACACGCCAACCCAGTTGGCGCCCTCGTTGTAGATAGCCGAACTCGTATCCGACGTGCCGTAAATCGTCTGGGTGACGCCGGCCGTGGCGTAGATCCACATCGCAAACAGCGCGAACCACGAGAACAGCTGCACGCCCGCCAGCCGACGCATGGATTCGGGCATGCCGTACAGATCGCCGACCACCTCGCGGAGCATCCCCCGGCTCGCCGTGCGGCCGAGCCAGACGAGCAACAGGCCAAACGCGATCAGGCCGCCGGCCAGCAAGTACACCTCTTTCTCCAGCGAGAAGTACCGAATCGCAACCAGCACGGCGGCACCGGCCAGCACGAGCAGCCATCCCGGCTTGCCTGCGCTCGACACATCGGCCCGTGGCCGTTCGGGCACCGCGTCGGCGAAGGATCGCAACTGCGCGGGCGTGTACTCGCGGGTGGTCCGCATCGTCCAGAGCACTGCCCCGAGGAGTACGACGCCGCCGACGTAGAAGGCGTACTTGACCGTGTCCGGAATACCGCCGTCGGGCGCCACGTTGGCGACGCCGAGCCTCGCGAGGCCCCAGGGCGACAGGGACGCGACCACCGCCCCCGCGCCGATGAAGAAGCTCTGCATCGCAAAGCCGGCCGGGCTCTGCCGGGCGGGCAACTGGTCGCCGACGAGGGCGCGGAAGGGCTCCATCGAGACGTTGATGGAGGCGTCCAGGATCCACAGCAGCCCGGCGGCCATCCACAGCGCCGGCGTATTCGGCATGCATAACAAGGCCAGCGAGGCGAACAGGGCGCCCGCGAGAAAATACGGCCGGCGCCGACCGAGCCGGTTCCAGGTGCGATCGGAGTAGTGCCCGACGATCGGCTGCACGATCAGTCCGGTCAGCGGCGCGGCGATCCACAGGGCGGGAATGTCGTTCAAGTCCGCGCCCAGGGTCTGGAAGATCCGGCTGACGTTCGCGTTCTGCAGTGCGAGGCCGAACTGGAGGCCGAGGAAGCCGAAGCACATGTTCCATATCTGCCAGAACGACAGCGTGGACCGCCTGGTTACCGGCCCCTTCGCTCGTTCCACGCCATTCGCCACGGCGCAGCCACCCGCGTCGGGGGCACGCTCAGCGCGCACGTGGCTGGCTCGCGCAAGGGTTGTTGCAGCTCATGGATACTCCCTCCCTGCACAGTTATGGCACGGTCGGGAGGATCCCGCATGCTGCAATTGCAGCATCGACGGCTCGGGCCGCCCTTGAAAAGCGGCCGATCCTGACGGCATAGTCGATCGACAGTGTGACGACAGCGGAGAATCCATGCGGGTACGCCTCGAAGATGTGGCGCGTAAGGCGGGCGTATCGCCCAAGACGGTGTCACGCGTACTCAACGACGAGGCCAACGTCACCGATGCCACGCGTGAGCGCGTGCGTGCCGCCATGGAAGCGATGGACTATCGCCCGAACCCGTCGGCGCGCAGCCTGGCCGGCCATCGCTCGTTCGTCATCGCGATGCTGTACGACAACAACGATAACCCGGCATCGACCTACCTGGCGGAGATCCAGGACGGCGTGCTCGAGGCCTGCGATGCCCATCGCTACAGCATGATGCTGCGCCCCCTGCGCATGCGCGACAGCGACTTCATCCGTCGCGTCGATGCGCTGATTTCCGACCACCACCCCGATGGCGTCGTGCTGACGCCTCCCATCACCGACTATGCGCCCCTGTTGAAGCGCCTGCGCGAGCTCGGCGTGCCGTATGCCAGCGTGTCGCCCTTGCGACGCGGCAAGGCCCTGGGCGTCACGATGGACGAGCAACTCGCCGCGCGTGCGATGGTCGAGCACCTCATCGGCCTGGGCCACCGGCGAATCGCCCACGTCATCGGCATCGCTGACCACGGTGCGAGCCGTTGGCGCCTCGCGGGTTATCGCGAGGCGATGGCCGCCGCGGGCCTGCCCGAGGATCCGGCGTTGGTGGTGCAGGGCGCGTTTACCTTCGCCTCCGGCGTGGAAGCGGCGCGAAAGCTGTTCTCCTTGCGGAAGCGGCCAACTGCGGTGTTCGCCGCCAACGACGACATGGCCACCGGCGTCATGTGGGCGGCGGGCGAGTATGGCCTGAAGGTGCCGCAGGACGTGTCGGTCTGCGGTTTCGACGACACGCCGCTGTCGCGCCAGCTTTGGCCGGCACTGACCACCATCCAGCAGCCCAGTCGCGAGATGGGCAAGATCGCTGCCGAGCAGCTTCTAGCCGACCTGCGCGGGCAGGGCGCCGGACGGCTGGTGCAGATACCGTTCTCCCTCCAGGTTCGCGGCTCGACCGCGGCCGCTCCCTAAGACGCATGGCTGGCCGGGACGCGGCGACGGCCATGCTGCATAGCAAATTGACAGCGCTGTCATGCCTGCCATCATCCGCTCCGCAAAGCGTGCCTTCGGTAGGCGCGCATGGAGCCCCGCCGTGCCATTGCCGCAGTTCTCGCGAAGCATTCCCGTGGCGCTGGCTATGGCCGGTGCCTTGCTGACGACCCTTCCCGCCACGGCAGACGATATGGCCACCGCACACCCGGAATCCTGGCCGAAAGCGGCATCACCGTTGCCGCGCGATCCCGCCATCGAATCGCGGATCCGGGACGTGCTGGCGAAGATGTCCATCGAGGACAAGGTCGGGCAGATGATCCAGGCCGACATCAAGGACGTGACGCCCGACGACGTGCGCCAGTACCGGTTAGGCTCGGTGCTGGCCGGCGGCAACTCCAAGCCCCCCGGGCATCCTTTTCCGGACGCCTCGGACTGGAAGGCACTGTCGGATGCGTTTTACCGCGCCTCCATGGATACCTCCCACGGTGGGGTGGCCATTCCGGTGCTGTTCGGCATCGACGCCGTGCATGGCCACAACAACCTCGTCGGGAGCACGCTGTTTCCGCAGAACTCCGCGCTTGGCGCCACGCGCGATCCCGCGTTGATCCATGAGATCGGCGAGGTCACCGCGCGGGAGCTGCGTGCGAGCGGCATCGGCTGGACGTTCGCGCCTACGCTCACCGTGCCGCAGGACGTGCGCTGGGGGCGCGCCTACGAAGGCTATTCGCAAGACCCGGCATTGGTCGCGCAATACGCCGCCGCGGTGATTGGCGGCCTGGAAGGCCAGCCCGGGACGCCGCGGTTTCTCGACGCCGGACATGTCATCGCGACCGCCAAGCACTTTCTCGGCGACGGAGGCACCCACGATGGCAAGGACCAGGGTGACGCGAAGATCAGCGAAGCGGTACTGCGCGACGTACACGGCGCAGGCTATCCGCCCGCGATCGGCGCGGGCGTACAGGTCGTCATGGTGTCGTTCTCGAGCTGGAACGGGGTCAAGATGGCGGGCAACCGGTCGTTGATCACCGGCGTGCTGAAGGAGCGCATGGGCTTTGACGGCATCGTGCTGGGCGACTGGAACGCGCATGGCCAGGTCCCGGGCTGCACCAACGAGAGCTGCGCCCCGGCGTACAACGCGGGGCTGGACATGCTCGAGGCGCCGGATTCGTGGAAGGGCCTGTACACGAACACCCTGGCCCAGGCAAAGGCCGGCGTGATCCCGATGAGCCGCATCGACGATGCGGTGACGCGTATCCTGCGCGTCAAGTTGCGCCTGGGCCTGTTCGACGCCGGGCTGCCGTCGTCCAACCCCCTGGCGATGACATCGGCGGAGATCGTCGGCAGTCCCGCGCACCGCGCGGTTGCCCGTCGCGCCGTGCGTGAATCGCTGGTGTTGTTGAAGAACAACGGCGGCGTCCTCCCGATCGACCCGCGCAAGCGCATCCTCGTGACTGGCGATGGCGCCGACGACATCTCCAAACAGAACGGTGGCTGGACGCTGGGCTGGCAGGGGACGGGCCTGACCAATGCCAATTTTCCCGGTGCCACCTCCATCTGGGCCGGGCTGCGGACGCAGATCGAAGCCGCCGGTGGCCGTGCCGAGCTTTCCGTGGATGGCGTCTACGCGCAGAAGCCCGATGTCGCCATCGTGGTGTTCGGCGAGGATCCCTATGCCGAGTTCCAGGGTGACTTGCCGAACCTCGCGTACCGCCCCGGCAACGATCGCGACCTGGCGCTGCTCCGCAAGCTGCGCGGGCAGGGCGTGCCCGTCGTGGCAGTGTTCCTGACCGGACGGCCACTGTGGATGAATCGGGAGATCAATGCCGCCGACGCATTCGTCGTGGCGTGGCTTCCGGGCAGCGAAGGGGAGGGCGTCGCGGACGTGTTGCTGCGCAACCGCGATGGCGGCGTCGACCACGACTTCCGCGGCAAGCTCGCCTACACCTGGCCACGTAACGCGCTCCAGGTCACCGGCGCGATCGCGAAGGGCGATCGTCCACAGTTTCCGTTCGGTTTCGGCCTGACCTATGCCGACAACAAGCCGATGGGACCGCTGCCCGAGGATCCCGGTGTCGAACTGAGTACCGCGCAGGCCGGCGTCTACTTCACCCGCGGCAAGCCGGCGCGCGATTTCGTGCTGAACCTGACCGGTGCCAATGGCAAAGCGACACATGTAACGGCCACGCCTGCCGCCACGGAAGATGGCAGCCTTCGCATCGGCGCGCTCGACTACAAAGCCCAGGAGGACGCGCGCAGTTTCCACTGGTCCGCCAAGGCGGGCGGCGCGTCGAACGTTGCCCTGGTGGCCCCCACACCGCTCGACATGGATCGCGAGACCAACGGCGACGTGCTCCTGGTCACGACGTTGAAGGTGGATGCCGTGGCGCCGGATGACACGTCGACGATAGGCGTCGGCTGCGGGCCCGGGTGTGGCGGAGAAGTGTCCGTCGGGCGGCAGCTCGCCGCCTTGCCACGCGGGGAATGGTTGCGTGTGGGTATCCCGTTGAAGTGCTTTCGCGACGCCGGCGCGAGCATGAGCAAGGTCGAGAAGCCTTTCGAATGGTCGAGCCGTTCCGCCGGACAGATCGCGATCACCGATGTGTCGCTGGGTACCGTCACGGATCGCACGTTGACGTGTCCCGCTCACGGGAGCAAGCCGTAACGTCGTTCCGCTGAGCCATGGTCGTGCGGTCACGCGCCATGGCCTGCGCACTCGGACGTCCATTTGCTTTTGCACCATTATCCAGGCCGGGAAGAGATCGGAAGGCGCCTTAAGGCTTCTTTTATCGTGTTTGGCAAGCGCGGAAGGCTTGTTGCCCTGCGGCAAGCTTTCCCGATAGCAGCGTTCTATGATTCAGCAATGACAGCGCTGTCATTCTTGGGGGGCGGCGCTTGGGGAATGGGGAAATGGTGTCATGGCCGTCGCACGCGACGGACCGCACAGATCCAAGCCATCAAGGGAGAGCCAGATGAATCTGCGTCACAAGTTGATGTACGTCGCCATGTCACTCGCCTTCGCTCCCGGCACGCTGCTCGCGGCGGACCAGGACACGACGGTGCCCAAACCGTCACCCGACCGTCAGGACGCCGCCGACAAGTCGGAGAAGAAAGTCCAGAACCTGGACGCCATCTCGGTATCCGCCACCAAGCGCGATACGCCGCTGCAGAAGACGCCGGTGGCGGTCACGGCGATCGCCGTCGATACGCTCGACCGGGAGCGGGTCATGACGGTGCAGGACCTGACCAAACTGGTCCCGGGCCTGCAAGGCACGTCGCAGGGTGACCACGGCGTCGTGACGCTTACGCTGCGCGGCATCGGTAACGACAGCGCCAAGACCGAATACGCCGATCCCGAGGTCGCCACGTTCGTCGACGGCATCTACGCACCCCGTGCCGAGGCGGCATCGGGCCTGCTGCTCGACATGGACGGCGTCGAAGTGCTGCGTGGTCCGCAGGGTACGCTTTGGGGACGCAATTCCACGGCGGGTGCGATCAGCTTCCAGACCGCCAAGCCGGAGATTGGCGGTGGCTTCTATGGCAACGCGCAAGTGGGGGCGGGCAACTACCATCAGTTCGGCTCGCGCGCCGCCTTCAACCTGCCCATCAGCGATACCTTCGCCATGCGTGTCGCCGTGGTCCATGAGCAGCACGACGGCTACGTCGACTACCAGAAGCCGTCGGGACAACTGCCCAGCCTCGCCGATCAGCAGGCGGCCTATCTCGCTTCACCGGCGTCGGGTGGCACGCTGGCCGGGTTCAAGCCGATCGATCCGGGCCAGTACGTGCAGGGCGGCGACAAGTACAACTCGCAGGATCAATCCGCCGCGCGTGTCAGCGCACTGTGGCAGCCCAGCGACGCGTTCAAATGGAACCTGTCGTACGAGTATTTCATCGATCGCGGCACGCCCAGCATGAGCCTCATGCAGACGCCGCGCGAGGGACAGAAGTTCTGGTCGGCGCTGATCGACACCGCGCCGTACCTGCACCGTACCTCGAGCACGGTGCGCAGCCGGATGGACTGGAACATCACCGACGGTGTGCAGCTCAGCTATATCGCCGGCTACAACCATTATTCCGGCCAGAGCGACTTCGACCAGGACGTGGGTGTCAGCGTACCGACCAGTTTCACCACCAACGGCGTATACCAGGACGACCGTACCAACAGCTCCACGTACACAAACTGGAGCCAGGAGATCAACCTGAAGTCCACCGGGCCGCAGACCGTGGACTGGATCCTCGGCGCATACTACGGCTACGAAGACAACAGCATCCGGTTCGACATCCCCATCATGAACGGTACGCGCTACGGCACGGTGAACTGGCAGGGATCGTTCATCCAGCCGAAGGAAACCGTGGAATCGTACGCCTTGTTCGGCCAGGCCACCTGGCACCTCAGCGACCATTGGCGACTCACCGGCGGCGCGCGCTGGTCGCACGACGACAAGGAAAACAAGGGCGGCATCAACTGGGGCTGGGCGTACGACCCCACCGTGCCACAGGTGCCGATCTCCCCGGACGTGTACCCGGATCCGTCGAACGGCTTCAGCATCTCGCAGCGGAACACCGCCAAATACAGCAAGGGCAAGCCCACCTGGCTGCTCCGCCTGGATACCGACGTCAGCGAGAACGGCCTGGTGTATGCCAGCGTCTCCACCGGCTACAAGTCGGGCGGCACGCAGGACGCCGGCACGCTGTACAAGCCCGAGACGTTGACCAACTACGAAGTCGGCAGCAAGTTCGCCTTCCTCGACGGCCACCTGACGTGGAACTCGGCCGTCTACTACGAGAACTTCAAGAACTTCCAGCTTTCCGCGCCGATCGTCTATCCCGATGGCAACCATGGGCTGGGCTTCTCCAACGTGGGCGGCAGCACCAAGGTATTCGGTATCGAATCGGAACTGGCGTATCAGCGGCAGGGCGATCGTTTCAACCTGATCTTCTCGGCCATTCCGAAGAAGGAACTCGGCAAGCTGGTCTACGCCGGTTCGAACGACTACCAGGGCCTGCCGGCATGCCCGCCGGAATCCAACCTCGCCAATTGCGCAAACGTCACCGGCAATGACCTGCCGCATGCGCCGAACTTCTCGCTCACGGCCATCTTCGAGCACGATTTCCAGCTCGGCAACGGCGGCCGCCTGACGCCACGGCTCAGTGCGCAGTACCAGAGCGCGCAGTGGCTAAGCTATTTCAACCTGGGCGAGGGCGATCGGCAGAAGGCTTACACGCGTGGCGACGTGGCGTTGCGTTATAGCGAGCCGGGCGACAAATGGTGGGTCAATGCCTATGTGCAGAACGTATCGAACGGGAAGATCCGCACCAGTGCCGGGCGCTTCCTGATGTCCGACGGGTCGCTGCAGTACGTGTCGCAGTACCTCGCGCCACGCACCTACGGCATCCAGCTCGGCGTCTGGCTCTGAAGTAGCGCTGGCTGGTCCTCATGGCGTATCGGCCGCGCGAGGTTTGCCGTTCCGCCGGCGGCGCTCCTCCGGGCGCCACCATCCCTCCCCGTGAACGGCACTTTTGCCGGGTGCGCATCGCGTCGCCCGGCATTTCTTTTTAGTGGAACGACACCATGGCGCGTCTGAAGAAGGTACTGGTGGTAGGCGGCGGCACCGCGGGCTGGCTGGTGGCGTGCTATCTGGCCAAGGCCGTCAACGCGGTCGATCCACGCAGCGTGCAGGTGCACCTGGTGGAGTCTCCGGACATCGGCCTGCTCGGCGTAGGTGAGGCCACGTTTCCGTCCATTCGCGGCACGCTGGCGGCGATCGGACTCGACGAGCGCCGCTTCCTCGCCGGCGCCACGGCGACGTACAAGCAGGGAATTCTCTACCGCCACTGGGTACGGCCACCGGGCACGCCGGGGGCCGATCACTTCTTCCACCCCTTCAACGCCCCCAGCCAGCGGCCGGGCGGACCCGAGCTGCTTCCCTATTGGCTGCTCGGCGCCGCGCCGCCCGGCATGCCGTTCGCCCATGCCGTATCGATGCAGGGCACGGTGGTCGATCACTTTCGTGGACCGAAGCGCCTGAAGGATGGGGACTACCAGGGACCGATGAACCACGCCTTCCACTTCGATGCCGCCTGCTTCGCCCGCGTCCTGGCCGAGCACGGCCAGGACGCGCTTGGGGTGGTGCGACATGTCGCGACGGTGGAGCGGGCGGAGCGGGACGAGCGCGGCGGCATCGCACGGGTGCTGACGAAGGAAGGGGGCGAGCTGACCGCCGATCTCTACGTGGATTGCACCGGGCTTCGCGGTTTACTGCTGGGCAACGTGATGCAGTCACCCTTCCGCAGCCGCGCGGACGTACTCTTCGCCGATCGCGCGGTCGCCATGCAGGTACCCTACGACACGCCCGATGCGCCGATCCCCTCGTACACGATCTCGACCGCCCAGGAAGCGGGCTGGATCTGGGATATCGGCCTTCAGCGGCGGCGTGGCGTCGGCTACGTTTATTCTTCGCGGCACACCACCGACGACAGGGCGGAAGCGGTCTTCCGGCGGTACCTCGGCAAGGCCGGGGAGGGCGGCAACGCCATGCACATCCAGTTCGAGACGGGCTACCGGCCGGAACACTGGCGCCAGAACTGCGTGGCGGTCGGGCTGGCCGGTGGCTTCGTCGAACCGCTGGAATCCACCGGCATCGCCTTGATCGAACTGGCGAGCTACCTGCTGACGCACCTGCTGCCGGGCGACACCGACGACATGGCAGGCGCCGCGCGCCACTTCAACGAGATGATGGCGGCACGTTATGACCGCATCATCGACTTCATCAAGATGCATTACTGCCTGAGCCAGCGGCGCGACGCCACGTTCTGGGTCGACAACGTCGACATCGCCGGCATTCCGCAAACCCTTCAGGACAAGCTGGCAAAGTGGAAGCACCGCCCACCGCACCGGCTGGACTTCATTACCGACCTGGAGATGTTCATGCCCTGCAGCTGGCAGTACATCCTGTACGGGATGGAGTTCCGAACCGATCTCGCACCGATGCGCAGTGCGTACCCGCATATGGATGCGGCGCGGGACGAGTTCGCGATGATCCAGCGGGCGGCGGGCAGGGCGCTGGGAGATCTGCCGGATCATCGGATGCTCGTCGAGCAGCTGTGTAGCGAATACGCAGCAAGTAGCCGGGGCAGGGCCAGCGCGGCGCACCGATAAACGGAATCGCCTCCGCGGAACGCCACGGATGTTCGGGGCTATTGGCCGTCTTGAAGCTTCTTCAGGTGCTCGGCGCCGTGGATATTGGACGGATTGAGTGCCAGCGACTTGCGGTAGTTCGCGACGGCGTTCGGTTTATCGCCCAGCGTCTCATAGCCTTCGGCCAGGCTGTCGAAGGCGTTCCAGCTGGTCGGCCACTGCTCCGTGTTGTAGCGGAACAGTCCGATCGCCTGGGCCCCCTTGCCTTCGCGCAACAGGCCGTAGGCCCAGGTGTTGACGAAATCCTCCGAGAGATGCAGTTCCGGATGCTTGCGCTTTACGTCGGCAATCACACGTGATGCATTGGCGAATCGGTCCTCCTGCAGCGCGCGTTCGAGCGCCACCAGCGCCGGCGGCCGTCCCCAGATCTCTTCCAGTGCCTGGTTGGCCAGGTCCTGGAGCTCGTTCTGCGCTTCCCCCGGCCGATTGGCCAGGAGGATGATTCCGTAACCGAGCGCCGGATACATCTCGATGTAACTGGCACAGCCGAAGGTGCTGCCCGACATGCGCAGACGCGGCTTGTTCTCGACCGTTCTGCTGAGAACCCAATTGAGGCCCATCGCGGCATTGCCCGGATCGCCCCAGGCCGGCTTCTGGGTCAAGCGAATGGCCGGGTCGGTGGCCGCCAATTCGGCGGTCAGGAACTTCGCCATGTCGCGCGTGCTGTATCGCAGGCCGCCCGCCATCAGGAACGCGTCTTCGTACATGCGCGGCATGGCGACGTGGCGCTTGTTGTAACCGTCGACCTCCAGGGATTCCCTGCTTTTTCCGAACCCCGTCTGCATGCCCATCGGTTTCTCGATATAGCGCGCCACCAGGCTTTGGTACGGTTCGCCGTAGACCTTCTCGAGAATACGGCCCATGAGCACCGGCGCGAGGTTGGAGTGCTGCGTCTGGGTGCCGGGCTTGCGGCTGAGCTTGGCTTGCTTGAGTTCGTCGTAGACCTGGTTCGGTGTGATGCGTTTCATCGCGTCTGTCGCGATGAAGGGCGCCTTGTCCGGATCGACGCCGACGGGAAACGGATTGGGCAGGTTGTCGGGCAGCGCCGAGGTGGTCGTGACGAGGTCGACGATGCGCACCGGCGTGCCTTCCCATGCCAGGTTCGGGTAGTCGCCGGGCAGGTAGCGGCGGATGTCGTCCTGGAGGTTGATCTTCCCCTCCAGCACGGCGTGCGCAAGGATCAACGCATTGAACACCTTGCTGACCGAGCCGATCTCGTAGACCGAGTCTGCGGTGGGCGGCTTGTTCTTGCCGCGCGTGGTCGTACCGAAGTCGTAAAAATGCGGCTGGCCATTCCTGACCACCGCGATCGACATGCCGTCGGCGCGGCCGTCCGCAACGAATTGGGTTCCCAGCCGTTGGAAGACGCGGTCCATCCGCGCTTGCTCGGACTCGGGGGCATCTTGCGCCACGGCGACGGAGACAGTTATCGGGGCGAAGCAAATCAGCAAGAGGAAGAGCTTGCGAAACGGCATCGTGTCTTTCCTGTGGGCAATGGGGCGCGCAACGCCGCCCGCGGCCGGATGGCCGAGTGCGGGCTCGTCGGTAGGAGGGATGCACGACGGCGGAAAAAGGTTGCAACCTACTGCGTCGACGGGTAACCCCCTGCAGCGTAGGCCCGCCATGCCGGTGCCCCGTAGCCGCGGTTGTGACCAGGAAGGGAGATCAGGGGTAGGGTAGACGTCGCAGGGGACAGCAAGCGCGATCAAATGACGCAACCGCGGGTGGGCTAGCATGGCGCTTCGCTCGGGGGATCAGGTATGGCGGCGGTGCAGCGCGCACTCTGGTACATCGAAAGTCATTCGGGACAGGCGCTTGCGCTGACGGACGTGGCGCGTGCCGCGGGCGTGTCCACATTCCACCTATCACGCCTGTTTCAGGCAGCCACGGGGTGGTCGGTGGTCAGGTACCTGCGCATGCGTCGGCTCAGCCAGGCCGCGGCCACCCTGGCGGCCGGCGCGACGGACATCCTCGATGTGGCCTTGTCGGCGGGTTACGGATCGCACGAGGCATTCACGCGTGCGTTCGGTGACGCCTTCGGAAAAACGCCGGAAGAGGTCCGGAAACAGGCGTCGCTCGATGGCGTGGACACGGTTTCGCCCCTTCGCGTGATCGAGGAACCCGCGCCCGCGCTGACGGCGCTGCGTGTCGAGACCATGGGCCCGCTGTTGCTATCGGGTATCACTCATGCGTATCGGGCAAGCGACACGGCAGGCATTCCCGCGCAATGGCAACGTCTGTTCGATCAGTACGCCGATCGCGTTCCGGCCGCGCCGGCGTACGGCGTGTTTGTGGCTGGCGACGACGACGGCTGCGTGGAGTACCTCGCCGGCCACGCCCTATCGCGCCTCGCGGAGGCGCTGCCTGGCCACCAAACGCTACGACTGGCGCAGCGACGCTATGCGGTCGTGAGGCACAACGCGCATATCGGATCCATTCCGCTGACGTGGCGAGCCATGATGGACGACTGGCTGCCCGCGTCGGGCCTGCGCGCCGTCGATGCCCCCGATTTCGAGCGTTACGACGCATCGTTCGACACCGCGACCGGCGAAGGTGGCGTGGATATCTGCGTACCCATTGAATGACGTGCCCAAGGACCCCCGATGAATCGACTCACCCGCGTTTTCGTCCTCGCTGCCGCCTGCTTGGTCACGGGTGTGGCTACCGCCGCCGTTGGCGAGATGCACCGGTCTACGACCACGCCGACCGCCGCGCTTCGTGACGCGTCGGGTTCGCCCCGTGTCGCCATCACCGTCTGGTACCCCGCCACCGACGGCGCCATCGAAAAGCCGTTGCTGATCGGTCCACCGGACCGGCCTCTTTTCGATAGCGGTCGGGCAGCGCCGGACGCGCCCGTCGCGAACGGTCGCCACCCGGTGGTGCTCCTCTCGCACGGCTTTGGTGGCACCGCGAGAGTCATGGCCTGGTTCGGCACGCGGTTGGCCGATGCCGGGTTCATCGTCATCGCCGTGGATCACCCCGGCAGCAATGGCCTGACACCAATCACCCGTACCGGCGCGGCATGGTGGTGGGAGCGCGCGGAAGACCTGAAGGCTGCGTGGACGGCTATACGTCAGGACAGCGTCATCGGGCCGCATCTGGATGCCTCGCGCCTGGGGGTCGCCGGCTTCTCCGCCGGAGGTTTCGCCGCGCTCGTCGCGGCGGGCGCACGCGTCGACGTCGACCACTTCCTGGCGTTCTGCAAGGCGCATCCCGACGATGGGGTGTGTGCGCCACAGCTCGAAGCGCCGGCACTGTCGGCCCGCGATGCCGACACGGCCATGGCCGATCCGAAGGTTCGAGCCCGCCTTGCCGACGCATCCGCGGACCATGCCATCCCCGGTGTGCGCGCCGCCTTTGCCATGGCACCGGCGCTGGTCCAGGCGATGGATCCCGCGTCACTGCCGCGTATGAAAGTGCCCGTGTCTATCGTGGTGGGCGACGCGGACACGGTCGCCCCCGCCGCGACCAATGCCAGTGTCGCCGCCCGGGCCATTCCGGGCGCCCGCGAAGAGGTGCTGCCCCTCGTGACGCATTACGACTTCCTGGCCACGTGCCAACCCCCAGCGCGAGAGGTGGTGCCCCAGTGCGCGCAGGCCAACCACCAGGCGGCGGCGCACGATGCGGCGATCCGGCAGGCGTTGCGGCTGTTCAAGGGCATGACGCCGCAGGGGGTGGGGAAGGGGATGCCGACACCTCACTTACAAAAGGGACCGCCTAGCGCCTAAACGTCGCCAAGTTGTTCGTCTTTAGAGCGTCCAAAACGCACAAGGCCCTGTAGATCAATACGGGGCCCTGCATGGAACAGCTTAGGTTGGCGCCGGCTGTTCCCGCATTCTGGAGTGCCCTCCACATCACCTCAGTGCAGTCGGCGGGCTTGCGACGCCAGTGTGCCGGACGACAGCAGGGCATGGTGAGAAGTGTCCGTCTCGTCCCGTCGAGGAAGGCTGTATTGAACGACTGGATGCCCATAGCGAGTACTTTACCGTTGACGGCCAGCGATGAGCTGGACTTCGTCGTGATAAGGCCTGGTTATCAATGGTAGAGAAGAGGTCTTGGCTAGCACCTCATAAATAATAGATAGGTAAAGACGTCCTGCCATTCGGCAAGGCGTCTTTGCTAGGTAGGAACTAGGCAGCCGTTGCCTGCGGCTTGACCTGCAGAGCACGATACGCGGCTTCCAGAATTTTCAAGCGCGCAGCCGTGATCGAAATCAATCCCGGTGTCTGAGGGCCGGAGCGCGGATAGATTTCACCGGCCCAGGTGCCATTGCGTACCAGACCACGCGGATTGCCATCGCGGCCGAAGGTAAGGCCATCCTTTGGAGCGTGGATCCAGCGACTACCGCCAAGATCGATGTCGAAGGTAAACGGTTTGCCCCCCAACGTTCCGAGCGCGGCAGGTCCGTAAGTCAGTTCCGCACGATAGGCCTCGGCCATATAGCTGTCAGGCTGGAACACTCGCAAATGCACTTGGCGAGTAAGGGGCGGGAGGATGGCACGCGCCAGTGCGACCTTGACGTTCTTGATGACGCGAGAATCTTCCTCGGCCTGGTCGGCAGCGACAACAAAAAGGCCCCCGCGCCAGACGCCACCCTCCAACGCCGCGGTGCGGAGCTTTTTCCCCGCTCGATCGCGCGTCACGGTCAGGTCGTGTGCCAACTCGACTCGAAAATCAAAATTTGAGTCGATGATGACGTCGTTCGCGCGCTGGCCTGAGAATTCGGGGAGTAGGAACCAGCGTTCGCCTGCAAGGGCATCGGACGGAATTCCGCGGACCGTCGCTTCGACGTCGTAAGCGACGTCTAAGTACTTGTCGGCGCGTTGCTGCTCAGGCGGGCGCCGGATGACGCTTACATCTAAGCGGGCGCCCTCCACAAGAACAGCGGTCGCTTCAGTCGTTGCCAATGCATTGGCCGCGGCATTGACCAGCATGGCGCGCTTTTGCTCGTCAGGTAGGTCACGCTCCTCAATACGGGAAGCGAGCTTGGCATACATCAGCTCGTACAGACGCTGGATAAAGCCGAAGTGGTCATAGGCCTCAGGGCGCCAATCGGGGTCGCTCTGAAATTTCGAGTTGAGCGAGGCCCACGTCCTATACCCCAAGGCGCTTGCGAGCGCTTCAAGGATGTTGTCGATGTGGATGTTGAGGATGCCGCTTGCTGCGGCGTTAGTGGCGTTAGCCAGACGCAGATATGCTGCGCGGTCGATCGAACCTAAGTTCATGTCGTGCTCCACGGGCGTCTCGCTGCGGTGCTTTATTCGAGATGCCCATTTGCTGGGAGTCACGAAATGAGTGTTACGGGCAAGGCACCTACTTTTCCCAAGTACCGACAGATGGGTCGGCGGGAGTACCCTAGAGCAGTTTTAGAGCGAAGTCAATCAGCGAAAACTCGCGTGTTGGCAGGCAGATCGAGCGAATCGATGCGAGTTGGTTTGGGAGAGACGTCACCATCGGCAACCTAAGCAATCCATGCCGATTTCGGAATGTTATCGAGGGTAGGGCGACCGGCCACCCTTAACTCTCAGCAAGAGCCTGGGCCAGCACATGTTCGCATTGCGGCAGACACGCCAAGCCCAGTCTTAGCCTTGAGCGCAGCCCATGAATCTGAGTAGGTCGACACACAGAGGGAGCCAATCTCCTCGGCTGTGCCTTCATTGGTTCAAATCTCTCAGTTGTTTCGGCAGCCATAGAATCAGTTGGCACGGTCGCCGGCCGCCCGAAATGACCGGCGCCCCTCCTAAATCGGTGGCAACGTCACCTCGATCCCTTCCTGCTCGATTGTCTCCGGCGCCAGATCCTCGGCGATGTCAGTCCAACCCGCCGCCGCCGCTGCACGCGCCATCGCGTTTCGGGTGGCCACGTTCACCACGTGACGGGAGTCGGCCTCGACGACCCGGGCATCCATGAGCCACGGCTCAAAGGCTCGATCACCCGCGCAGGTGGCGCGAATGCGCGCCGCAATTCGGAATCCGCCCTGATCTATATCGCCCCAGTGGTAGAGAGGGACATCGCCCGGCACCTCCGCCAGAATCCTCCTGTAGGCCGCCACCCAGCTCGGCGCGGGCATGCCGCCAGTGAAGATGATCAGGGCAGCCCTGCCTGCCAGCTCGCGGCTCGCTAGGTGGAACGTCGCGAGATTTTCGATAGTGAGGATCCACGCTGGTGACCCCGCATAACCCGTCACGGCCTGGTTTGCCACGCCAACGAAGGGTTGGACGACGGGGCAAAGTTGGCCGCGCTCCAGCCGGAGATGTCCGGCACCGGATATGAGGAAAGGCTGTGGCTCCTTGACGATACCGAGCAGCCTGAAGACTTCCTCTCGGTGCCTGGCCAGCATCGAGACGCTCTCTACGGTCAGCAGGTCTAGCGCGGTAACGAGTGACTCCAGTCGCTTCGAGTCGCCGAACAACCGCACGCTGAGTTTGCGCGCGACGTGGTCGGCGCCGGGGTCACCGGCGGTGGCATCAATCACGCGAAGCGCGTCAGCCAGGTCTGGCGCCGCCTCTGGGCCAAACCCTCGCGTCAGCTTGCGGCTCGCCCAGGCTTGTAGGATTTCTTCCACCCGCCGCTGGCTCGCCCAGGCGGCCAGCACGGCACGGGCATCCGCTACTTTACGTTCCAGGCTATCAAGCCCCAGGAAGCCAGCGAGCGCCAACCTGTCAGCAACGCGTACGCGCTCGAGTGGGCGGTCCTCACCTCCCTGCTTGGCCCAGGTGAGTTCCACAGCGCCGCGAGCGGCGGCGGCCCGCATTCGCTCGTGGAAAACGTCGCGCTGATCCAGCGTATTGGACCAGTACTCATGGTGCCGATCGGTGAAGGACTCCTGCACCGCCCTGGCGGACTGCCGGACGGCTGCGCCTTCGGCGCGGCCGAGGAGGGCTCGCAGTACATCGTCAGCCAGGAACACGCGGATCCTCCTCAAAGTTGCGCTCCTCCTGGTCGAGCAGCTCTGGGTGCAGGAGGAAGTTGTCGCTCTGGAGCAGCTCCCTAGCTTCGGCCTCCACGATGTTCTTGGTCATTTGGACGACGTTGGATCCGAAGCGTGCCATGTCGTAGTAGATGTCCAAGAAGGACGACATCTTCGCCTGGTCGGCTTCCGGGCCGGCCATGATGAGCTGGAGCCCGAGCGAGTTAAGATAGTCCGCGGTGGCGCGTACGTTCTGCGGGTCCATTTTTTCGAAGGCTTCATCGAGCAGCATCACGCCACCGCTGCCCTCGGTTCCGCGGGCCTTGCCATAGGCGGCAGCCAGGGCCGCGCCGAAGATCACGTAGAGCGGCGTGCGGTGCTCGCCGCCCGAGCCCGGGCCGAGACGCTTGCTCAACCAACCCATCGATTTGTCGTCGCGGTAGATCTCGACGTCGTAGGCAAAGAACCGGCGATGGTCGTTGAGGGGACTGGTGTCGTTGAGCAGCTCGGAGTCCGCCGAGCCGTCGACAAGCGTGCGGAATTCCTCGGGCACCTTGCCGGCGCCGCCGAACAGGTCTCCCTCGGCGTCGCCCGCGTCGCGCACCCGCCGGAGGAAGGCGTAGAGCGGCTCGTGCTGCGGCACCGGGCGGTACCGGAACTGGTATCGCTCACCATTGGAAAACTCTGGCGCGTGTTTCAGGACCTGATTGAGGCTGGCGATTTGTTCATCGACAGCCTCGAAGCCTTCGAGCAAGGCTTGTGCGACGTCCGTCCGGAAGACCTTCACCGCTGCCTCGTAGGCCTCCTCGGCCTTGGCCATTTGCTGCGCAAGCTCCAGCTCCTCGAGTCGCTGGCGGTCTTCAGAGATGTACGCGTAGGCCCGTTGCCATTCGCTACTGCCGATGTCGTGGTTTCGGATGTCGTTTGTCACGGCGTACTCGCAGAAGCGGTGCCAGCCCTCCATCTGGGCGGCCTGTGCTGCCGAGCCGGCACGCCCCGCGGCAGCGGTGCAGGCGTCGATCCTGGCTTTCCAGTCATCGCCGTGACGCTCGTCGTACCGTTCCCGGTAATCGTTGACAGCCTTAGCGTCATACAGGGGGTGCTGACGAAACTCCGCCTCAGTCTGGCTCGCCAGCGACAGCTCGGTTGCAAGCCGGCTACGGTCTTTTTCCGTCGTCTCGATGAGAGTTCCGCATCGAGTCTTGGCTTCACCGTGCTGCTGCATGGCGGCCAGCGCCGCATCGAGCCGCTTGCCGGCTGCGATCATGGCGTCGTTCAAACCGGCCAGCCGGTCCGTCTGGCTGGCCGCCAACCCGTTTTCCAGATCCTGGACCAGCTGGCGAGTTCCAACGATCGTCCCGAACGCCCCCTCGATGAAGGTCCTCGTGTCTTCGGTGTCGCCATACTGGGCCAGCCGGTCGTAGGAGGCCTTCAGAGCAGCGGCGGCCTGCTCAGCCATGCGCGCGGCGTCTTCCGCTTCGCGCAGAGCCCGTTCCGCCACCGCTCGCCGGGCCTCATCTTTCGATCGGCCGATCTTCAACTCACTAGGCGCGCGCGACCGCAGCCGCTCGATGCCGCCACCCGTGCTCAGCATGCCTTCCGCAGACAGAGCCCGCACGCCGACTTGCAGCTCGCGGCTGCTCTCCGCTAGCGCAAGCCTGCCCAGTTCCCCCTGCAGGTACCGGACGGCCGCCTTGCTCTCGCCGGTGATCATCTGTGCCGCATATCGCTCGCCATCGGGCGCCCTCCAATCGCGGCCACGCGACGGCAGGGCGAGCTTCACACCGTAGATGGAGTTAGCACCCCGCAGGCCCCTGTACACGTCGATGGCTTCCAGCTCCTTGTCCGCCGGCACCAGGAGCGCTTCCACATTTAACGCCAGGTAGGCCTCAATCGCCGGCTGCCAGGCCGCGTCCTTCAGCGAGACAAGGTCGCACACCGGCGTTGTCTCGATGCCGGCGTCGCTGAGGAACCGCTGCAGCGCCAAGACGTTCGGACTGAGGTCAGCCTGATTTCGCTGGGCGCGATCGAGAGCCGTCCGGGCGTCACGCTTGCGGTCCGTGGCCGCGCGCGCGTCAGCTTCCGCCGCAAAGAGGGCCTTTCGGACGACATCATGAATGCGCCCCACGGCCTTTGCCGTTGCCTGGATCGTCACGGGGTCCGGGCGCTCTACCGACTGCATTCCACGCTTGAGGTCGTCGAGTTGGGCAATGGCGTCTTCAAAGTCGCCCTGGGCGTCGGCCAATGCCGGGATGAGGCCTGCCTGCGCCACCGTCGTGAGCAGGCCGTCCAGCATGCTGCTCAGGGTCCGCTCGGTTGCGGTAAGGCGTGTCTGCTGGTCGGTCAGTCTGCCGGCGTCGCCCGCCTGCTTGGCGTAGTCCGGGTCGCGGCTACGAGCCTCGACGGCACGCGTGTGGGCATCACGTGCAATGCGATGGTCCTCGCTGGACCGTTGGTAGGCCAGGTCAGCGGCTTCCAGCTCTGCACGGTATTTTTCGAGCTGCTCCTCGACCTCGCCCAGGGTTTCAGCAACTCGCTCGGAATCGTAGACGGCCCGCAGGGCATTGAGGTTGGTCTGCACGGCTCGCTCCCGCTGCACCACCGCGTAGCGCTCCTCGACGCCCTTGGCCTGCTCGATGCGCGCGGTGACGCGGCGAATCATCTCCCGCACCGCGCGAAACTGATCCAGGCGCGCGCGGAACTGTTTGACGTTGGTGGGCCGGGACTCGATCAGATGGTGACGCAGGGTCTCGTCGAGGTCGTCCACGTCCTTGTTGAGTTTCAGCGAGCGCGCAAAGGCAGCACGAATGGACCGGACGTTCGGCTTTTCGCCAGGGGATGGCAGCTCGCCGATGTACAGGCGGCGGGCAAACTCGCTGCCATTGGTGGTGTAGAAGGGGACGGTGCCGGCCTGACGGCAAAGATCCGAGGCCTGCACGTGGAACCGTCGCCACTGAAGCGTCTGTTCGCCGTTTGGTCCCTGCTCGACGTGCGCCGCCGTCGTCAGGGCGACGCCGGGCAGGATGTACAGGTTGCGCACGACCTCGGTGGAATCCGCGGAGGCACTGATAGAAGCGCCCGCGGTAACGACAGCGCCGGTGAACGGGTCCCTGAAGACCAAGTTGATGTACGTGTTCGCGACGGTTCGCTTGTGCTCCGACTCGGTCTGTCCGTACACACCAAGGCAGTAGTCGCGCAGCCGGCGAGCGCGCTTCTTTCCCTCGCCGGCCGCGTTGAAGTTCATCAGGTTTTCGTCCGCCGCGAGCAGCACGATCTGGATTGCGTCGAGAAGGGCGGTCTTGCCGGTGCCGTTTGGCCCGAGGAAGGCCGTATTGCGGCCGATCTGCAGGTCCTTTCGCTCATACAGGAAGTACTGGACCATGCCGATTGCTTCAAGGTGCTTCATCGCGGTCCTCCTCAGCGGCGGCGTCGGCGTACGCGGTGAGTTGCAGTAGCGCGGTCTCCCCAAGGACATCAACGATGCCCGGGCGGATCACGATCATGAAGGGCTGCTCGCCGTCGACGTCTTCTCGGCGGGCGATGCCATAGCGTTTGAGAGCATCCATTTGCTCGCGTAGATCGGTGGTGTCGGGGAGGTCGCGCCCGAGTAGCTCCTTGTACGCGCGCTCTAGCTCGATGAGGTCGATGAACGCCTCGCCCGCAAGTACCTCTGTGGCATGCATCTTGTCGTCGTACAGCCGCCGCAGGATCAGGGCCAGGCGCGTCTCTGAGAGCCGCATCTTGTCCCCTACGTTCTGGTTGGGAATCGCTACGACGTAGGCCAGGGCCGAGTTGTGGACTACCGATACCCCGACCTGCCCGAGGAGCTCCCGGAATTGAGGGAGGTACTTCACGACGAGGTCGTATGGCTTACGGCTGCCGTGGTCGGTGGCGTAAAGGACCTGCTCCCGTAGAAGACGGTATGCCGCGCCCTCGAAGTCGCTTGCGGTGTAAAGCTGGCTCTGTTCGGCCAGGCGCTCCCAGTTGGCCATCAGCGACCCTCCCGAGTAATGACGAAGCGGCGGTGTTCCATGTACGCGTTCCGGGTCAGCGCCTCCGGCTCGAATTCGACGCGCAGTCTCGGCAGCATCAACAGCTGGGGATCGGAGGCGCGCTTCGACGGCGGACACTCGGACCTCGACGCGATCAGCAGTAGGCGCTGGTAGCAGCACAGGTCGTTAATCGAACTTATGGTCAGGTCGTCCGACGTCACCACGTACGTCTGGACCAGGTGACGGCCGACGTACCTAGCAAGCTGGATCGGGCGAACCATTCGGTTCTCGGCCATGCGGCGCCGTAGCGCTTCCATGGCCATTTCCCTCGGCGTCGCCTTGCGGACGTCCACGGCCGTTTCCATAGCGGGGCGTGGCTTCTGCCTGGGCTTAGCCAAGCCCCACTCCGATGCGAGGCGCCCCATGGGGACGGCCGGCAGGGCAATGTGGTCTGGGGTGAGGTGCTCCGAAGCCCGAAGAGCCTTCTCGATCAGGCGGTCCAGCTGCTTTGGTGCACGCAACTGGTAGTCGAAGAACACCATGGCGCGGTGGTTTGCGTCGCGGATCACCTCGTCCACGCGCTGGAGCTGCTGATCAACGTCGCGCAGGCGCAGGAGCAGCTGAGTATCGCGCTCGTAGCGCAGCTCAGCGTTCTCGCGGCTACCGCTGGTCACCTTGGCCTGGTACCACGCGACGATCGCCTCGCGGGCGGCCTCATTGTGGTGGAGCTGCATGGTGAGGGTGACGATCGCGGTGCGGTGCTGCAGCGGGTGGTCCTTGGTGCGAAGCTCGCTGTAGTCCGCGATAAAGACCTTCTCGACGTAGTCTACAAAGAAGCCGCGGACGAACTCTCTCGCGGAGGTGTGCTTGACCAGTGCTGCCATCAGCTCCTGCACGCGGACGCCGGTATTCACGATGTGCGCCATGCAGTGCTTCGCCTGCTTGGCGGCCTCGGCGTACTGGTCGTAGTCGCCCGCCTCGACGGCCCGCAGGTTCAGGAAGATCGACCGGACCTTGCTGCCCAGGAACTCCGGCTCCTGGACCGCGAAGTCACACAACACCGTATAGAACTGCGCGATCAACGGGCGGACGGTAATCTTGTCGACCGCACCGGAGCGGGTGGCGGTCAGCCAGCCCGTAGCAAGGAGGCGATTGAGGATGTTGTGGGCACGGACCGACACGGGGGTGTCCTGTTCCACGTCCCACGGATCGTCGGCCGACAGGAACGATTCGATGGCGCGCACCACTGCGGCCTTGGAGGCTTCCTCCCCGGGGGACATGGCGCTGTCACTCCACATCTCGTCCATCAGACGGACCAGCACAGCCCAGTAATGGCGAGCGTTCTGGCTCCCCAGAAGGCTGAAGAGTTCCGGGGTGAGGCGGTCGAAGATGGAGGCTGCGGCGGTGTCCAAAGCGGATCGTGCTCTCGAAGCTGGCCGGAAACCGACCGTAGCATAGGGCTATCCATAGCGCTATGCTATATGCACATAACTGACCCGTCGGATCCCATGCCACGAGGCAACGCCGCCCCCGAAGAGCGCCTGAGGGCGATCGAGACCCTGCTTCTATGGGAGGGGAGGGTGACCCGCGGCCGGCTACTCGACCTCTTCCCCGTCCATGAAACGATGGCTAGTCGAGACCTTCTGGCCTATCGGCAGCAGTTTCCACGAGCGCTCACGTCGGACCTGAGCAGCAAGGCGTACGAAGCTACCCCGTTCCTGCAGCCCGCACTGACGGCGGGTACTTTTGCCGAATACCAGCAGCTCATTGGTCTGGCGGGGCTTGGCGTAGCTAACGGACCGATACCGATCGAGTCTTCACACCTAGACGCTACTCAGATCGACTTTAGAAACTTCGCTCGCCTACATAATGCGGTACGAACATCGGCATGCGTGCGTATCGAATATCGCTCCATGCGAAACCCTGAAAGACACGAAAGAGTCATTAGGCCCCACAGCTTTATTCAAGCAGGCCCGCGTTGGCATCTAAGAGGTTTCTGCAAGGAGGCAAAAGAATTTAGAGAGTTTAATCTAGGCCGAATCTCTTCAACATCGACAGAAGCTGATGAAATGCTGCCTGGAATTGAGGAGGACAAAGATTGGTTAGCCTTAATCAAGTTGAGGCTCGTACCTCATAGAGATTTGAGCGTTCCACAAAAGCAGTTAGTTAGAGACGAATACATGAGCGGCACTACCGCTCAAGTCTTTGAAGTTCGAATGCCTATGGTCCGCTATCTCGCTCAATCTTTTCGTGCCGCGGTTGACCCCGATAGAGAAAAGCCGCCATCTTTCTTGCTGATGGTTGAAGGCGTCGAATCCTTGCCGTCTAACATTCTTTGGCAACCTTAGGTGGCACCACCCGATTTCATAGGCACCTAATAGCGTACGAGGAATCGGTGAATAGCAAGAGCGACGCACGCAATCAACCTGGGTTGTGTCGCCAATCCCCAGGAAATGCTGATACGTTGGTGGTGTAGCGGCGAAATCGGCTCTGACGTAGCATGCGTGCAGATCGTGCCCAAGTTGGAGTGCTCCGACGTCGGCATCGAGAAGCCTGACCGAGATAATTATGATAGGGAGCTCGATGGTTGCGCTGGCCTTACCCGCTTTCAATGGTTCGGTAACTTCGTGCGCAGCGCTTGCGCGAGCAAGCACACTGCGGATTAACTGCAATGCGCGCCATATAGTGCTCGCCGGATCCAAAACCACAGCTAGTGAGAGAAGCGGGCGCATGAAATCAAGGGGCTGGTGCTTGACCGTGACACCCGGGCGCGGACTTGGCTCAACGTTAAGGTGTGTCTCGTGCGACCTCTATATAGAAACTATCGAGGACAGCCTTCTGCGCCACGCGGAGCCGCAAGCACTAATGAACCATCCAGCTAACGACTTCGCTTGAATAAGACGATGACTTCATTGCCCCTCTTGGACTGGATCAACGCAGCCACTGCTCCCGATGGCGATGGCGTATTTTTCCTGGGCGCCTTCGATCGACGGATCACGTTTTATTCCCAACAAGTACGCGGGCTTCGTCTAGCGCATGCGCTGGATGCGCAGGCTCTCATCGCTAAAACGGACAAGATCGCCGTCGTTGGCGCCGGAGCGGCTGGATTGACCTTCGCGCTCTGCGCGGCTCTGTTGGGGTACGACGTCACATTGTATGATCCGGCGAATGAGGCGCTGCAGCTTCAGAGTGCATCTCCACGCCTGCTGCATCCGCATATTTATGAGTGGCCGAACGTCGGGTCGCTGGACGACAGGGCTGGCCTCCCGCTCCTGGATTGGAAATCCGATACGGGCGGATCCGTAAGCAGCAAGCTTCAGAACGACTTCGCGGCGGCCCTGACAAGGCTTTCGCACCTTCACTTCCAGACCGAACGGAAGCTCGTCGCCATGGAGAAAGCTGGCGCAGACTGGCGCCTTACGATCGATCACAAGGGCACGGAGGAAAAGCGACGGTTCCGGAAGGTGGTCCTTGCGATGGGTTTCGGTGAGGAGTTCCCATGTGCTGACGCTGAGCCTGCCGCTTACTGGAAGCCGAGCGGGATAGGAACGCCCGCGATTGAGCCGTGTAGTGGTGCGAACTATCTTGTCAGCGGCAACGGCGATGGCGGCCTGACTGACACACTCTCGCTCCTGATCCAGAATTTCGAGCATGTGTCGTTCACCCACGATTTTCTGTCGCACATCTCCTCAAATGCGCTCTGCGACGCGGCGATCAATGCTCTCAGCGCCGCATCGTTCAGTGGCGACCTCGAGCCCCAGTTCCACACCATCCTTCGGCCCATCGTCGACGAATACGGTGTGATCGACGCCCTGAGGCGACAGCTTCGCAAAGACCGCACCGTCACCATCAACAGCGATGGACCTCTCCTCGCTCAGGGAAAGGCATCGCTTCTTAACCAGTGCATGGTCTTCGCGACGCTCGAAGCGGCGAAGTTAGAAGCAGTCGGCATAACCCGTACCAGTGGCCGCGTCACCAACGTCGAAAAGACAGCGGCCGGCTTCTTGGTCACAGGGCCATTGATGGGTGGACATCCTCTTCAGGCGAATTTCGATCACGTCATTTTGCGGCACGGTCCTGATCGCGCGACGCGTTACACTCCTGCGAAGGCTTCCTTCGATCTATACGAGGCTCACATCAAGCCCCTGCTCGAGACCACACCATCGCTAGCCAGCCCTCCGACGCTCGATCCGCAGCTGTATGATCGGTTCGAGGATCTCAAAATTGAGCAACTCGTTGATACGGCCTCGCAGGCGGGCTTACTCCAGCAGCAGAAACAAGAGCAATTGCGTGTTGTACTTGAGATCGATGCAGCCGCACATCTTCTGGTGGAGCGCGGGCAGGTCTCCCTGCTTGATGTTGCCGATCAGTGCGAGAGATTGACGGCGCCCGTGACGATCCATTTGGCCCTGCCGCCAAGCGCCATCCCCGATCAGCTTGCATTTTTGCGCTTGAGTCGAGCAAGCAATGGCCTCATCCATCTGACGACGGTGGCGGACCATGCCGCGACATGGACGGCGATCATACCGGGGATCGTCGTAGCATCGACTGGCGATCCGCGGTATCGGGGCAGGGTGCTCGATCCGAACTTCCTGCAGGACAAGCTTGACGCCTGCTTTATGCGCCTTCTCGACGGCTCACTCATGGCGATCATCGCAAGTGGGACTTGCCCCACGTTACACAAGATCGACGAATCTATCCGCAGCGGGGTGGCAAGCACGTGGGAAAACTGGGCAGCCACGCTTCAGGGATCGGCCGCGCTTCGCTTCGATTTCCTGCGGTGGCTGGCCAATATCGAGCAGGGAACTAGAGCGCCCTGGAGCGGCGATCACGCACAACTGCCGCACATGGCGGCCGCCCTGCTATTGGTGCTTGCTGCCCACTTGGAAGAGCCGCTCACGCCGGCATCGATCGAGCGCGGCAATCTGACCTTCTCAGGAAATGCCCAGGCGCTGGGCTCTGGCTGCGCTACGGTCGAAGGTGGGCCGCTCACAATATGGGACCGGCCGGACCAATGGGACGTCGATGCCCTCATTCTTTCCGCGAGTGCCGAGGTTGACGTTTATTCGCCTGATGACACCCTGCTCAATGCAGGGTCCGTTGGATTGGGTATGCGCAGCGCGCGGCGCGTTCGGCCCGCGATCATCCGCAACGACCGCGCTTGGCGCCAGAAGCTCAATGGACCGCTTGCAAGCTGGAGACAAGCCGTGAAGCAGGAATTCGAGGGATGGCGCCAGCGCATCCAGGATCTGGAAGACGAGGTGTCGAGATGAACCCGGCTATGTTCAGCGAGAGGCTCCGTGCGTCCGCAGTCGCCCTGGGCTGGCAGACGTCAGTGGTGGACACATTCACTGCGCGACAGTTTCGAGGGCATGCCGAGGTAACCGAGAAAAGTTTGCCTAAGGATGCCATTGGATTGCGCCTGGGTGATTATCCGATCCTAGTCGCCTCCATCGAGCTTGGCGATCTCGACAGGATGCACGCATCGCTCCGCAGCCTCCACACTCAAATGGTGATCGCCCGCTCCTACATGGCGGCCGAGGAGGTAATCAACGCGCATATCATGCTCATTGCACTGGCTCCCGATCCGCTGCAGGATTGGCGCGGTGCGCTCGACCTGACTGAACGCGATGAGACTGTTTGCCGAAAGTTGATCTGGACCCCAAACCCGAACGACCTCGACCAAAGCTATGCGTTATTCGCAGCTAGGACTTTCCTCGCTACACCGTGGAAGAGCGCGCCGAACGTCCAGAGTGCCCCTCTCGATCGTAATCAAGGGCTAGTCATACGCACGCTCGAGAAGCACGGCCTGTCTAAGGAAGCAGCGGTGCACTGGGTCGGTCTCGCAAACCAGATTCATGATGACCCCGATAATTTGGTCGCAGCCCTGACGGCGGTGCGGGAGCCCTCATAATGGACGACAGCCTCTACCTCACCAATATCCGGCTCTCGCAATTTCGAAGTTTTGCGGAGCTCAACATTGACTTGCCGGCAGAGCCGTCTGTTCTCATTGTTCATGGCAGCAATGGCCTCGGAAAATCGTCGCTATTCGACGCGCTCGAATGGACATTGACTGACAGGATCGATCACTTTCGCAACGTCAATGGCGTGAAGAGAGTCGGAAAATATCTCTGCCGCTGGCGCAATGGGGATGGTGGTCCGACGAGCGCGACCATGACGTTCAGCGATGGCGGCTCGATCGAACGCATGCTGTCTTCTGCCGAGGCCACGCAGTCCACACGCGGCGGAAATATCGAAGATATCGGCGCCTTCCTCAAAGCGCCGACCTGGGGGCATACAATCCAGTCGCTGGAGCATTACCTGCTGCTCACGCACTTCCTGGGCCAATCCACTCTGTCGCGACTCACACACAGGACAGCGGCCGAGCGCTTCGAGATGCTAAAGGAAGCCGCGCAAAGCCGGGAGATCGAGGAGCTTGCCATCGTTCTGCACGGCAAGGGCAATACGACAGCTTCAAAGGCATTCAGCCGACGCATTGACCAGCTCGAAAAGGAAGTTGTCCGGCTCGATGAGCTCCTCGCGCAGGAGGCTGAGCTTTGGGAGGGAGCCCAGGCACAAGGAGCGCTCGATTCTACGGGCACGGCGACCCTCGGTCGGTCACTCTTGCTTGAGATCGAGGCTGCGCGCACAGAAATTGCGCTACCGCTCACTCGGCAGGCAACTGCTCCGATCGATCTTGGCGAGCTTACTGCGATATGGAATGAAGCTCGGGCCCAGGTTCGCAATAGGGAAGCGCAATTGCGTCGCGCAGAGCAGCTTGTCGAGGAGGCCGGACGTCGTACAACGTTACTGGCCGAGACTGGTGCGGCGCTCGGGGAAACTCAGGCTGAGCAGATGCGATTGGCAGCACGATCGCAGGAGTTGGCGGCAACCCGTATTCAGCGGCAGGAGGTCGCGACACAGGCACTTGAGATCCAGGCGTCTGCTGTTGTTCGCCTCAATTTGCTCAGCACGCTGCACGCCGCTGTCGAACATTATCGCGAACAACGTAATGCGGCGGTGGAGGCTGCCGTTAGCGTTCACGCGGCCGAGGCGGCCCATAAGGCCGCCGAAAGGGAGGCGTCAATGCTCGATCGGCGCGGAGCGGTCGTTGCGAGGCTTCGAGTGGATGCCGATCGCGTCACCGAAGAGCTCGCCGGCATGCACCGACAACGGGACATGTGCAAACAGTGGCTTGATCGCGCCAAAGAACTAGACCAACTGCATCGCGCCCTCGATCACGATCGCGCCAGCTTTCCCGACATCGAACGGGATGTCCGCGAGCTGGAAATCTCCGAGCGGAGCGCACGGTCGCGGGAAGTCAGCCAGAGAGAGGCGCTTCATAAGCTGCAAGAGATTACGGGGGCGATCTCACAGGCAGTAACAACAATTGCGACCCAGCTCCCGGAGGATGCGTGCAACTGCCCGGTCTGCGCCACTCGTTTCAATGAGCCATCCCTCCTGCGCGAACGAGCGTCGGGCGCGGCGGAACGCCTGGCACCGCTCCTCCTGGCGCAGGAGCAGCAAGTGGCCCGCGCTATAGAAGAGCGCGAAGCACTAACACGGAAACTGGGCGAGCAGCGCGCGGTACTGGCCAGTATTCGCGACACCAAGGAGAGGATCGTCGCCGAGGCTGCTGCGAATGCCGACCTAGGAGCCCTCTTTGGAGTGGTGGGCACGCTTGACGTTGCCATGGTGACGCGACTGCACAACGACGCATTGCAAGGTGCCGATCGCCTGTCATGGCGCCTTCGACGCCTGGAGTATTGGCGGCAACGCCTGACTGATGTTTCCGGCACTCCGCTTGCTCAGGCATTAGCCGGGGCGGTCAAACGTCGGGATGACCTCGCCCGTGTCAAGGAGTCTTCCGGCCTCCGTGCAGCCCTCGCACACCAGGCCGCCGAGGCGACACTGGTCAACGTCGTCGCGCACGAGGAGATGCTTGGATTGGACTCCACGGCGGTTAATCACGATCATCAGGACGCTTACATTGCCGGAGAGACAGCGCTCGCGCGGGCCAAGACGGGGGCGGATCAGGCTATCAAGGCATTGACTGAGACCGACGCCGCACTATCGGAAGCAAGGGCGCAGGATGCAAGTCTCACGGCGCGCATCGCGGACCTGACTCTTCGCATAGCCGACTACCGCAAAGCGTTTGACGAAGACCGACACGCATGGACCGAGCTCGGCTTCACGGGCGCGCAACCCAATCAGATGGAGGCGAATGGCGGCAAGGCGGCTCTCATCCGTGCGATCGAGCGCATGGACCGCGCGAAAGATATGTTGCGACAGCTCGCCGATAGCGCGGCGGCCTGGGCGCGGCAGGAAAGCCATCGCTCGGCCCTTGAGCGCTTACGCGAAGCAATCGATGGTGCCCCAAATAGCAGTCGCGACCAAATCCGCACGGCGGCTGAGACTGTCGTCGGCACGCAACGCCGGCTGAAGGAAGCGACGACGCAAACCAAGGCGATCGCGCGCGCGGCCAGTTCCGATATCCTAGACCAGGTGGCCGACTTCAACGCTGCCTATATTGAGCCGCTAGACGACCTGATGAAGCAGATCAATCTTGCAATCTTGTGCGACCCGCGGATTGGCATCGACCTACAGGTAAAGAACAAGAAAATCGAGCAGGTTGCATACAAGACTGGCGAAGTCTCCGCGGGGGCGGGTGATATCGACCCCGCCCTTGTTCACAGCGAGGGGCAAATGGCTGCGCTTGGGGTCAGCATGCTTGCAGCGGCGAGCCTCACTTATCCTTGGTCACGCTGGCGTGCGCTGATTCTTGACGACCCCCTGCAGCACAATGATGCCATTCACGCGTCGGCCTTCGCTGATCTGATGGGCAATATCGTCAAGGATCGCCGCTATCAGCTGTTGCTCTCGACCCATGATGTCGCGCAGGCAGAGTTCCTCAGGCGCAAGTTCGACTCGCGCCGGATTCCATGTTCCCTGCTAAACCTTCTAGGTACCGGTCGGGAAGGGGTCGAATGGACGCTTCGCCCGCCACGCACCGCAGTTCCAAACGCCGCTGCGGGATAGCCGTTCGGAATTATCCGCCGGTCATCAAACGCTCGAGCAGCCATCGCAAGTGACAAACAGAGGCCTCACGAATCAAGGAGTCGTGCTGCCGGATTGTCAGCGACTCCCCCTGACTGGAAGTAACCCATCACACTAGACACGGCGCGATGCTCGGTCATCGCCATGATCGCCGGCAGCGGGACACCCTGCCGACTGGCCTCGGTCACAAAGCCTGACCGGAGGCTATGCCCACCAAAATCTCCTTCCAGACCCGCGAGCTTGGCGCGTCGCTGCACGATCTCGCCCACCGCAGCCGCTGAGAGGGCAGAGTCCACACGCTGCTTCCACAATCGCCGAAAAATCGCTCCTTCTCTAATTCCGGCCGCAGTCAGCCAGGCCTCCAGCGCCTGAGCCGCTCGATCCAGCACCGGCTTGTCCGGTGTCGAGCCGGCGGTGACGCCGCCTTGCTGGGTCTTGCTGTGTTCCAGGCGGTAGATGTACGCCTGCGGCCCGATCCGGCGCAGGTCGCGCAGACGATAATCATCACTTATCGCGAGTACGAATTCAAAGGGCAGGGCGGTCGATCAAGGAGAACCTTTTATGGGACACGGGATCACCGAAGCGCAGGTTCATGCCGCAGCCGATGCGCTTGTCGAGGCGGGCGATCGGCCAACGGTCGAGCGTATTCGAGCCCATCTAGGTACGGGTTCACCCAACACGGTGACTCGGTACCTTGACAGCTGGTGGGGAGGACTAGGCGTTCGGCTGGCGGCAGTGCGGGCGAGTGCCGCGATCCCAGCAGCCCCAGCGGAAGTAGTGGACCTGGGGCATCTCGCTGGTGGGAAGCCGCTCTGTCGGCCTCGCGGAGCCATATAGAGAGTGAAATGGCATCGGAACGAGCCGCTATTGCGAGCGCCCAGGCCGCACTGGCGGACGATGCCGAGGCTCTCCAGTCACGCCTTGAAGATGGGCTCGCCGCTGCGTCCCAGGCGGACCAAGCGCGTCTTCTCGCCGAGCAGCGTTTGGAGGATCTGACGGGTATCGCCGCTGAACTGCGCTTGCAGCTGACTCGAGCCACGACCTTACTTGACGCTGCCGAGGCGCGCGCTAACAGGCTGCAAGGCGAGCTCACGGCCCACGTTCAGCAGCTGCAGATACGGGAAATCGACTTTTCCGAGGAGCGACGCCTTCAAGCGGAGCATTTGCGTGGGGTCGAGAATCGCGCGCATACGGAAATTGACCGAGCACGCCAGGAGTCCCGAAAACTTAAGAAGCTTGTCGACGCCGGTCTGCGCGCGAAACAGGCCGCAGACGAAGGCTACCGGGAGCGCGAAGAGACCCTGCGGCGACAGCTGGCTGATGCTCAACGCGACGCCGCCGTGGCTCGTGCGGAAGCTAATACGCTGCTTGCAGCGCGGAAGCTTGAAACGGCCGGCAGAGGGAAGAAGAAATCCAAAGCGCCAACGACCGCGAAACGCGCATCGCATAATGTATATTATGTCAAATCACGTAAGTGCCTTTGCGCTGCGTTGGCTCTCCTCCTACGCAAGGCTATTCGTTGTCACCTCGCCGTTGAAGATGGCCAGTATCCGGTTAAACATGTCGCGACCGCCCTTACTGTCGCGAAGCTACAGTTCCACTTGGTAAATCAGTAGCTTACCCTAACGAACTTAATCCTCCCGATCCGCTCCGTCGCGAAACGAAACACGTCGCGAACTAACGCCCAAAGCCGGCTACTTGATTCGGCATCCGTAAATGACGATGGGATGTGCACGGTCCAGGGCGCGTCCAGCATGCTTCCGTGGTCCCCGGCTTCATCGACGAGCCAGGGAGGCTCACGCCACGGACGGCCAGGAAGAGATGGCCGCCAACATCCCTGCTCTTCGTGCTGAAGTCGTACGGCTGTTCCATCCCGAAGCGCTATGCCTTGTCGGCCCCATCGTGCCGCAACGAGACCAGCTTCAGGAACGCTTCGTGCTGGTAGCGACTCACTTTCCGGGCCTGTCGCTGTTCCGACCGGCGGCCGAGGCGTTTGTAGCTGCCACAATGGCCAAATTAGCGGTGCGATAGAGCTCTTCCGAGAGCGATTCGTATGCCGCCTGGTCATCGCCCTCGAATCCAAGGTCATTCCATGACCCCATGCCTCCGAAGACCCAGGAGGACTGGGCAGCCGAGAGCAGTTGGATAGCCTCCAAGGGGATGAGGGAAGCATTGGCGAATTCCTTGTGGAAGGCATGGACCGGAGAGGCTGCTGCAAGGTCCTCTAGCCCCCTGGCAAAGCAGGTCGCGAAATTGGGCAGCCCGTGTGCAGTCGCAAATGCCTCGATTCGCTCGAGGACATCACCTAAGTCGCTCCGAAGCGTGTGCAAGTCGCTCGGCACGTCTGCGCCGGGCGCTTGATCCTTTGCGACTCTCCCGTACGTTACTTGCCATATCCGTTGGTCCGCTCGCTGCCGGTCGCCCACCGTCCAACGAGCCTCCCAATGGTCGGAGCCGTTAGGTCCGTTGGCATGTACCCGCCATCGCCCTCCCCCTCCGACGAAGCCAACGAGCATCCTGTCGGTGACTTTCGCTCCATCCGCGTTGGGGATTCTGGAGGCGCCGTACGACATACGCAGTTCACTGACATTTCGTTCTTTCAGGTAACAGAACCATCCCGCGGGATCATCGGCCACCTGTCTTTCGGACCAGCCGGTCGGCGTCTTGTCCAAGTCCACGAAGCGGACGAACTCGCAGAACGTCATGGCGCTATGCACGCTGTCCAGACCAGGCGATCTGATACCTCGCAGGGCCGCATTTCCTTCGAGAACGAGCGCGATAACTTGGGCGATGGTTCCTTGCATGTTGATCTAGAGCTCCAAGGGTTGGACTGACCAAAGGACGGTTACTAGCGCACCCACTCTCAGGGCTCGGGCTCATACCTGAGCAACTGGGCGCCGGGGAAATAATTCCCGTAGTACTCCCCTGCCCGGCACTCCGGGTGCGCTTCGAAGTCGATATACGGTGCCGAGCAATAAGGGCACCGGAACGGATTGGTATATCGGAAGCGTGTCCCATCGGGTGCCAGCGGCAGCGCAGCCTCCAGCGCGGCTAGCTCGGTAGGGTTCGGTGTGGACAAGGCCGCCGGACAACCGGGCACGCGGTCACTCACCGTCAGCGTGTGCTTTCCCGAGTCCGAGTAGAAGTAGCCCACCTGGCTGAACCCGGCATGGAAAGAGCGTACGTGGAACGACGTGTGGCAGTCATCGCACTCGCATGAGAGCACAATGTCGCCGCTAGTCACGTGGCCGGTGAAATGCAGCCCTCTTGCAAAGAGTCCCTTGCCGCGAAACTCGGCGTTATTCACCTTCGCGCCCGACAGAAAAAAGGGCTGAAATCGGATCCCCGTCGCTTCCCCGCGAGCAAAGGCTTGCGGATCGAACTTGGAGGAGCTGGTCACCACGCAGTCCACTTGGCATCCCAGTCCACCATGGACACGAACCGAAAAGTGATACCACCCAGCGACCGGGCCCAATGGGTGCTCGTGCACCACACCTTGGCGGTCGATGAATTGAACCATTCCGCCGGCCTCCACTTCTACCGCCGGGTTCTTTTCACAAGGTAGTTCTGCCTCCTCGACCCTGGTGATTTCCCTACCCTTCACTCGCACGGATAGAAGTGGCGCATGGCTCTTCTTGAGAAATGACAACATGGCTTTCCTAAGCAGCGTAGCACTCAAAAAAAACCTGCCCCTTCCACTGCGCAGGCAGGACTCCCCACTAAAATTTTTGAATAATCTTTCGCCTACCTGCCGAGCCGCCGCTACCACGCGCGATCGATACCTGAGCCGAAGTGGTTGCTGGCAGACGTTATGCCACTGATGGCTTCACCGCAACGTCGGCCAGGCGGGAGGCCGATATTGGTCCATATCGAGGGAAAAGCAGAGGTTGCAGGCTTATAGATATATATTATACGATATTGCATATTAATTGGCTTTGGAGAGCGTGCCATGCGTCTGGTGAAGATAGATGACCACCTTTCGATCATGGCCCAACCGTCGCTCGCCGACTTTGCACGGCTGGCCGAGGCGGGCTTTGGTCGCGTGATCAATGCGAGGCCAGACGGCGAAGAACCGGGACAGCTCGGTAACTCCGCCGAGGCAAATGCAGCGCGAGACGCCGACCTGGACTACAGCTTCCTGCCCGTCACCGGTTCGACAATTACGGAGGCCGATATCCGGGCCTTCCAGCAAGCGCTGGCAGCGACGAAGCGGCCAGTCGTCGCGCACTGCCAAACCGGCTTGCGTGCCTTGACGCTCCACGTGCTCGGCGAGGTTCTGGACTGCCGTATGAGCGCCGGGGATGTCGAAGCCTTCGGTGTCGCCCATGGCATGGATCTGTCCGGAGCCGCGCGCTGGCTGGCACGCGAGGCGACACGCGTTCCCAGAGTCCGGGGCTTTTTCGACCCACGTACCGGCAGCGTCCAGTACGTCGTCAGCGATCCCGCGACGAAATGCTGCGCCATCATCGACCCCGTGCTCGATTTCGACGAGAAGTCCGGCTCGACCGCGACGAGCAGTGCCGACGCCCTCCTCGCTTACGTCGAGACGGAGGGACTGACCGTCCAATGGATTCTCGACACCCACCCCCACGCCGACCATTTCTCCGCCGCCCCTTACATCAAGAAAAAAACCGGGGCGCCCATGGCCATTGGGGCGCATGTCACGGACGTGCAGTTGATTTGGAAAGACATCTACGACCTGGCCACATTGCCTGCCGATGGTTCGCAATGGGATCGCCTGTTCGCTGACGGAGACACGTTCACGATCGGCTCGATCGAGGGCCGCGCGCTTTTCTCACCGGGTCATACCCAGGCGTCCGTCACCTATCTGATCGGCGACGCGGCTTTCGTGCACGACACGGTCTTCATGCCCGATTCGGGAACCGCGCGCGCGGATTTCCCTGGCGGCGATGCAAAAGCCCTCTGGGCATCGATCCAGGCGATCCTGTCCCTGCCGGGCGAGACCCGGCTGTTCACAGGCCATGACTACCAGCCTGGCGGTCGCCATCCCCGCTGGGAAAGCACGGTCGCAGATCAGGCAAGATCCAATCCGCACCTGGCCGGCATCGACGAGGCTGGCTTTGTACGTTTGCGTGAAGCCCGCGATCGTACGCTGCCCATGCCGAAACTCATTCTTCCCGCCATCCAGGTGAACATCCGCGGAGGCCGCCTGCCCCCACCCGCGGCAAACGGAACGCGCTACCTCAAGCTTCCGATCGATCGGCTGGAGGGCGCGGTATGGTGACCAAACCCATGGGATTACCACGGGCTCGCATGGCGCGGCAGGACATGGAACAGCGCGCCGGCGACGTGGCGGGCCTCCTGAAAACCCTGTCGCATCCCGTGCGGCTGATGCTGGTCTGCACGTTGGTGGAAGGCGAGTTCTCCGTCAGCGCTCTCGAGGAACAAATCGGCGTCGGCCAGCCGACGCTCTCCCAACAATTGGGCGTTCTGCGCGGGGCCGGCATCGTCGAGACGCGCCGCGAGGCCACGCAGATCTTCTATCGGCTGACGGACGCGAAGGCCACCCAACTTATCGGCGCTCTCTATCAGATCTTCTGCGCACCTGAGAACGCGCCATGAGTGGCTATGGGCATCCGCTGCTCGGGGGCATGTTGCTCGGCGTCGCCTCGATGCTCTTGCTTCTCCTGAACGGACGCATCGCCGGCATCAGCGGCATCGTCGGCCGTCTCCTGCAAGGTCAGCGCTTTCTCGAAAACGCCGCCTTCGTGATGGGCCTATCGGCCGGGCCGATCGCCTATGCGGCGATCTTCGGCGCGTTTCCCGTCATCACCATCACGGCCTCATGGCCGGTCCTTATCGTCGCGGGCCTGCTCGTCGGCGTAGGCACCCGGATGGGTGCCGGCTGCACGTCCGGACATGGCATCGTCGGTGTCGCGCGTTTCTCCCGTCGATCCATCGTCGCGACCGCCGTCTTCCTGGGCAGCGGAATCCTCGTGGCAACGCTCACGGGTCCGGTCCGATGAATCGCCGTCACGTTCTCCGCATCGTCACCGCGCTATCGGCAGGTCTCGTCTTCGGCTTCGGCTTGTCGCTCTCCGGTATGGTCGATCCCTCCCGTGTGCTGGGCTTCCTCGATGTCGCCAGCGCCCATTGGAATCCTAGCCTGCTGTACGTCCTCGGTGCTGCCGACACCGTGGCGATACTGGGCATTTGGCTGCAACGCCATCGCGCGCATCCCGTTCTGGACACGGAATTCCATCTTCCGAGCCACCGAGTCATCGACCGACGCCTCTTGGGTGGCTCGGCATTGTTCGGGGTCGGCTGGGGACTGGCCGGCCTTTGCCCCGGCCCGGCCGTCGCAACCCTGGCGGTCGGACTCGTCCCGACCGCCATCTTCGTCGTGGCTATGGCCGGGGGGATGCTGTGCTATGAGTGGCTTGACCCCACGCCATCGCGATGAACCTCGAATCGCTCGGCCTGCGGTAAGCGCGATGTCGCGCAAGGGCGGCACCCGGAGCACGTAGTCATTGCTCACCGTGCCCATTGTCGCCGATTGACCAAGATCAATGCGCGCGCGCAGGCACGAGCCCCTAATAGCTCAGCAGCGACACGTGTCCAGCCGGGCACCCGTTACGCCGGAACTTCAGCACGTTCCTGACGGTGTCCATCGCGCGGAGTATCCCATGGTCGTATCACCCTCCACGGATCGAGCAGATACCGTGCGGACGTCCCGAATTCTTGTATGGGACCTGCCAGTTCGGCTTACCCATTGGCTGATGGCTATCAGCTTCTTCACCGCGTACCTGACCGCCGAAGATGACGAGCTCCGATGGCTTCATGTCTCGGCGGGCTATACGCTGGCGATACTCGTGGGGTTTCGGCTCCTTTGGGGAATCATCGGCAGCCGCTACGCACGGTTCACGAATTTCGTGCGCGGTCCTCGTGCCGTTCGTCGCTACTTTCATTCGATAGTCGTCGGGCATCCCGAGCATCATGTTGGACACAACCCCGCGGGTGCGCTCGCCATCGTCGCCTTGCTTGGCATGGCCATCCTCGTCGCTGCATCGGGCTGGGCTACGTATCGCCAGGACGACCAGGGTTGGATAGAGGAAGCTCATGAACTAGCCGCCAATCTCATGCTTGCCATCTTAGGCGTGCATGTCCTTGGCGTCCTCACGGGAAGCTGGTTCCACCACGAGAACCTGATCGGCGCCATGTTTACCGGACGGAAACCGGGCGATCCGAGCCAGTCGATCGGGCGGTCCATGTGGCCTGTCGCCGTCGCCCTGCTGGCGTTACTGATGGGATTCTGGTGGAGCCAATGGTTATCCGGGAGTTGAGCTGCCTCGCCCTTCGCGAGGTGGGCGTTCCGGCCAAGCGCGTTCCCTGTGAGAGAAAGCCACCGGCAGGTTCGCGCACGTCCGGGAAAGCGTGGCCAACTCGCTCAGGATCGCCCGCTGTCGATGCTTATCACCACTTTGCCCTGCGCCCTGCGTTGGTCGATCAAGGCGTGGGCTTCGTCGACCTCGCCCAGCGTGAACTCGGTGGGGTCTAGCCGCGGCGTGATCATGCCCGCGTCCGCCAGCCGGGAGGCTTCACGAAGGATGTCGCCGTGGTGGGCCTTGCCTTCGCCGGTCAGCAACGGCAGCAAGGTGAAGACTCCCGAATAGCTCGCGGCACGGAACGAAAGCGGTGCCAGCGCGTGCGTGCCCCAGCCCAGCGAACTAACCACGTGGCCGAACCGCGCCACGGCCTTGAACGACGCATCCAGTCGTGAACCACCCACCGTGTCGAAAACCACGTCGAACCCACGCCCGGCGGTATGGATAGCGACATAATCCTCGACCGTTTCCCGCTCATGGTCGATCGAAGTCGCCCCGAGTTCCCGGCTGATATGTGAGCGTTCGGCGGCATCGGTCGAAAAGACGACCGCGCCGAAGGCGCGCGCGATCTGGATAACCATGCTGCCGACGCCCCCCGAGCCGCCCTGCACCAGGACGCTTTGGCCTGCGCTTACGTGCGCGCGGTCGATCAAACCTTCCCATGCCGTGATGAAAATCAGTGGCAACGAGGCCGCCTCCCGCATGCTGAAATGCGAGGGCTTCGAGGCCAGCAAGCTCGCGTCCACCGCGGCATACTCGGCCAGCGAGCCTTGGACGCCACCCACTCCGCCGGTCATGCCGTACACCTCATCACCGACGTGGAACGTGGAGACGCCCGGCCCCACCTCGACGACGACGCCCGCCATATCGAGGCCCAGAACGGCAGGCAGCGGATGGCGAGCGTGTTCCGCCGTACCGCCACGAATCTTCAGGTCGAGCGGATTGACGCCGCTGGCCATGATGCGAACCAGCACCTGCCCCGGCTGCGGCACGGGGCGTGCGATCGAAGCCAGGCGAAACGGGGCGCCGTAGTGGTCCAGAACGGAAGCTTGCATATCGAAAGACGGGGTCATGGCATATCCGACGGGGGGAAGACGTGACGATCAAGCTACGCCCATCCGCTCGCATGGGTAATAAAAATGTATGCATTCAAGTCATGCATAATTGAATGGCAACTCGGCCCAACCTTTCGCTGGGCCGCTTGACCAACCTCCACAGGTGCGTAATGGATTGGAGCGATCTACGGGTCTTTCTCGCCATAGCACGCGAAGGCACGCTGGGTGCGGCCGCACGCAAGCTGGGCCAGACACAGCCAACCATGGGCCGCAGGCTGCAGGCGTTGGAGGAGGCGCTTGGGCACAAGCTGTTCCAGCGCACCAAGGACGGCTTCGTGCTTACCGCGGAAGGCACCGTGGTACTCGGCCACGCGGAACGTGTCGAGGAAGAGACGCTCGCGCTACAGCGCCAGCTTGCCGGCCAGGAACGTGAGCTCGACGGGCTGCTGTGCATCACCGCCTCCGACTGGTTCGCCGAACACGTGCTGACTCCGGTGCTGGCGGATTTCGCCCTGGAGCATCCCCGCGTCACGATCGAACTCCTGACCGATTCCCGCTTTCTCAGCCTGTCGCGCCGCGAAGCCGACCTTGCCTTCCGGATCAGGCCATTCGACGAGCCCGACGTGGTCTCGCGCCACCTGCTCGACATGCGTTATGGGGTGTATGCCCATACGACCTACCCCCTGCCCCAGGCGTTCGATGGCGAGGGTACCGGTTTGATCATCATGGACACGGCGTTCGGCGGGATGCCCGATGTCGGGTGGCTACAGCGCATGCTCCCCAACGCGCGCGTGGTCTTCCGCAGCAATGCGCGTACGGTGCAGGCGAACATGTGTCGCCATGGCGTCGGTGTCGCGGTACTGCCACGCCCTTTGGGCGATGCGATCGCCGACTTGCGGCGCATCGACCTGGGGGAGGATCCACCGACGCGAGAGACCTGGATGGGTTATCACCGGGACATGCGCGGCCTTGCCCGGCTGCGGGCCCTGCTGGATCGGGTCATCGCGCAACTCGCCGACTGAGTGCCGCACGACATCTTACGCGTCACGCATCTAACGGTTTATCGCAGTCAAAATCGGTCAAGGTCGGACGCGAAACGAATCGAGCCATGGAAGTTCGCGCTGATTTCCTTGGTCAATCGAGTTATTTGATCGGCTTGTCCCGTCGAACCGCCGAAATGTGTCAGGACCAACGCGCGGACGCCGGCGTGCTCGGCCAGGGAACCGACCTGCTCGGGGGGCAGATGCTCTTCGGTGAAGTGGTCGCGTACGAATTTGTAGGTGCCTTTTGATATGCGGGGCCGGTCGCGCTTTAGCTCGTCGAGCGCCGTATCCGCATCCATGATCTCGCTCACCAGGAGATCAGCTCCATGGGCCAGCTTTTCTACGTCGACGCTTGGGCCCGTATCGCCGGTGTAGACGATGGATCGATCCGGCAGGTCAAAGCGATAGGACAGCGAGACCGGTTTCGCGCCTGATCCGCGCCAAAGAAGGTAGTGGCTGTTGCTTGCAGTGGTGACTTTTACGTCTCCCAACGTAACGGACGAACCGTTGTCGAGTTCGACGACTTTATAATCGGACGGTTTCTGTGGAAGCAGCGCGCTGCCAGGCTGCATGGCGGACCGGAGACCGTCGACCATCGCCTTCGTTCCGGGCGGCCCGTAGATCGTCATCAACTTCCTGCCGGGGCCGCCGCCCTGGTCACGCATGCCGAGGAATGCGAACAGGCCACCCGTATGATCGAAATGGAGATGGCTGATGAAGACCGTGTGGATACTATCGATCGGTATGTGCGCCTTCGCGAGTTGCTCAGCGGTGCCATCACCCACGTCCACGAGAATCGGCTGGCCCTGCCAGAGAAGAACGTGCGCAGGTTCTGAGCGCGTCGGGCTTGGGATCGGGCCAGCCTGGGTGCCAAGCTCGATCCAAACGGATTTCGCCGGCTCTGCCCGCGCCGCTCCGCAACTCAACGCCAGCAAGGTGCAAAGCAGCGACCGTGACGTTGGCTTTGCCTTAAATCTCAAGGTAGACATTGGAATATCCTCTGCAGGAAGCCGCAGTTCACTAGGCGCCTAAACCCTTCGCCCACCTGCCAAGCACCTTGGCAAACAACACGGGATCGGACTCGTGCATGGTGTGCGCCGCGGCGGGAAGATCGACATACTCCAGCGGTTGACCCGTGGCAGCAATCAACTCTCGCACCTTGGTCATCTGAAAGTCGGAGATGGCGCCAATCAGGTGACCGGTAGCGTGGTCGATGTTGCGGAAGTGATGGGTCACGAGTACCGGAACCTTGACCTGTGAGAGCATGCGCTGGTGCGGGCAGCTTTGACCGACCGTGCCCTCGTGAAACGCGCGCGCCCACTCGGGATCGTACTCCTTGAGGTTTTGCGGCGGCTCAGCTGATTTGCCTCCGCCAAGCGCAAGCCCTCCGCGTTGTCGGGCGCGTGCAGCCAGCAGACCACCCCAGTCGCCGACGCTCCACTGGTCTCCCAGGTATCGCGACAAGCCTTCGAAGAGCGGTCCCGCGGCTTGGCGGATGGATTGGCCGTAAGGTGGGTTGTACTCGGACGCGAAAAGGGGCGGATCCTCGTAGTGCGAAGCGCGTATCTGGCCCGGCATGGCGAATGCGGAAAGGCAGCAAGACAAAACCCCGCCCGAGGAACAGCCGCTCGTGATCGTAGCCGTTGGATAACCAGGCTGATGAAACGGACCAGGTCGGCGCCCATGTTGTCGTAGGTATAACGTCCCGGCGTCCAGGTCGTCCGGCCTTGCCCGCGCAGGTCCACGCAGAATACCTGAAAATCGGGCGCCAACAGGCCGATGGCCTTCTCGTAAGCCCACCATGACTCGGTTTGACCGGGAATCAGCAGCAGCGCGGGTTTGCTGGCGGATCCAGCCGTCACATAGTTCATGGTGACTTCGCCGAGATTCACCATGTGCTCTTCATACGCATGCTTGACGAAGATGTTGCGAGCCGGCGGTCCTGCGGCCGCCGATCCTGCCGCAGCTTTGGGTGCGACTGCGGCGGTCGCGAGAAGAAGAGGTGCACTAACGGCGACCTGCATCAACGCACGGCGATACGTATCCGTTGTTTCGGACATCTATCGTTCTCCTTCAATGAGGGCGATTTGATGCCATGACCACGCCTCGTAGGGCGGCGATAGCGCAAAGCCTCCCGATCCACAGGGTGGGCGGCCGCATTCTCCGTGGCTTCATGGGAATCCTTCGCGGAAAGGTAAACACTCAGGAGCCCTTGCCGCACGGCATGGATGGCCGAAAGAATACTTTCCTATGAGAAAGCATGACCGTCTCCGTGCGAACAGGCGATGCAGAGACTAGGTCCAAATTGTTAGCGAACTATGTCGTGTGCCAATGAAGTTGTTACAGGTTGTTTCCCGGCGAACCTACGCACCTCGCAACCGGTCGAGGCGTAGCCTCTGGCGCTCGTCGGCGAGCTGCCTTATTACGAGCCGCGCGGACACCACGGCACCGAGGCCGCTCCCGCCGGCCAGCAACAGCATCAGCACGATCTGGTAGGTCGCCGCCTGCAGGGGATCCATGCCGGCCAGCACCTGGCCGGTCATGATGCCCGGCATGGTGATGATGCCCGCCGCGCTCATCTGGTTCACCAGCGGGACCATCGCACGTCGTATCGCGCGCCGTTGGAGATGGCCGATCGCCACGCTGAACGTGTGCCCCAGCATCAGGCGCGCCTCGATCGCCGGGGCCTCGACCGTCACGCCCTCGAGTATCTCGGCCATGCCCAGGCTCACCGCGTTCAACACGTTGCCCAGCAGGATGCCTGCCACGGGCACCACGAAGCGCGGCGACCAGCCATCGTCACCGGGTAGCAGGGAGATGAGCGCAAAGACACAAGTCAGCAGCGCCGGCGCGGCGACACTGATGAGGCTGGTGAGGTAATGGGTGCGCCGCAAGCGCTGTTGCGGCCGCGCGCCGGCCTCGCGGGCCGCTGCCAGGGTCATGAGCAGCACGAGGGCGGCGGTGAGCCATAGCGCATCGATGGAGAAAACGGTGCGCAGGATGAAGCCGAGCGCAACCAGTTGGAGGATCATGCGCGCCGCCGCGACGGCCAGCGAGCGGTGTATGCCCAGACGCAGCACGACCGAGAGCGCGCCGTCGAAGACCAGGATGACGCTGGCGACGGCCACATCGACCGCACTGAAAGTGACGGCGTTCATCCAGGCTGGAGGCTCCCGTCCTTCAACAGGTAAATACGCGTGGCCATGCGCGATGCCTGGCCGGCATCGTGAGTGACGAGCAAGATGCCCGTGCCTTTGCCAAGCAGCCCCTTTAAGCACGTCTCGACCGCCGATGCCGCCTCCCGATCGAGACCACTTGTCGGCTCATCGAGGAGGAGGATGTCCGGGCGCTCGACGATGGCGCGAACAAGTGCCAGCCGCTGTTTCTCACCGGTCGACAGATGGGCCACCGCGCGACCCATGATGTCATCGGGTAAGCGGAGTTCCCGGCAGAGAGCCGCAACGTCCGCCCGCGTGGCATCCGTGAAATGTTCACCTGCGGTGGCGGCCCACCAACCGGCTACCGCGGACACGAGCATGACCTGCCGCCGCCAGTCCGGCGGTGACATGCTGTCCCGTTCCACGCCATCCAGCGAAACGCTTCCTTCACCGGGATCCAGATCGGCGAGGAGGCGAAGCAGGAGCGTCTTCCCTGCGCCCGATGCGCCCATGACGGCCACGCACTCGCCGGGGCGCAGATCGAACGACACCGGGCCGATGCGATGGCTTCGCAATGCGTTGACGGCAAGGCCGGGTCCGCTCATGTGCATGGGGATGGTGTCGGCATTAGCCATTCGAAGATCGCCGCCAGCAGCGCGTTCGAAACGAGGTGGCGTCCATGATCGTCACCGTGCGGGACTCATTTCGAAATAGCCGCGCGGAGCGCTTCCTTCCAGCCCCAGGCTGAAGTAGTCGCCCTTCACCGAAGGACCGCCAAGCGAACCTCTCAGCCAGAGATACGCATCACACAACTCGTTGCGCCCCATCGTCAGCTGACTGCCTTCGATCCGATACGAGAGCGGGTCCGAGGCCGGAAAAAAATGGGGGTCGCGGGTCTTTGCCGAAACGACCTTCAGGACCTTCCATTCGCCGCGCATGCAGGATCTGGCGGGTTTGTCGGTGAACTTCACGGTGAGCGTCGCGACGACGACGTGCTCGGGATTCTCGATGGAGAGAGTCCACTTCCCGGGAAGCTCGTCGCCGAAAGCGACATCGGAAAGAAAGAAGCCTGCGCCAATGAGCAGGGCGCCGAGAAGGGATTTCGTCACCATGCCCACTCCATCGCGGCTTCGCAGTGAACCAACGTCGTATCGAACACCGGCACGGAGACGTTCCCCTGATCGAGCAACATCCCCACCTCCGTGCAGCCGAGGATAAGGCAATCCGCCCCTCGCGCCACGAGCCGCTCCGCGATGCCGACATAGGCCTGCCGGCTCGCCTCGCTGACGATCTGTCGGCATAGCTCGTCGTAGATGATCCTGTGTGTTTCCGCGCGGTCGGCTTCGTCGGGCAGGATCACGTCCAGCCCGGCCTCGGCGAGGCGATCGGTGTAGAAGCTCTGCTCCATCGTGAACGCCGTCGCCATCAGGCCCGGTGATCGCAGCCCGGCCGCGGCGATGCGGGATGCGGTGGCGTCGGCGATGTGCAGCAGCGGGATGCCCACGCCGTCCATCATCTGAGCCGCCACCGTGTGCATGGTGTTGGTCGCAAGGATGAGCAGTTCGGCCCCGCCCCGTTCGAGGGCTTTCGCCTCCGCGTTCAGCCGTTCGCCTGCCCTTCCCCACTCGCCCGCCATCTGCAACGCCTCGATGTCGGCGAAGTCGACCGAGCGGATCAGCAACTCCGGCGAGTGGAGGCCACCGAGACGCTCGGCGGTCAGGCGGCAGAGTTCGCGGTAATAGATCTGCGTGGACGCGGCGGACATGCCTCCGAGGATGCCTAGGGTCTTCATGGTCGCCGTCGTTCCTCGCACGCTTCATGGCTCAGGACGGAAGAAGATACATGCAAGACCCGCCGCTTGGAGCGACGGCCGGGCGCTGGTGAACGTCTCGACGGTGGGCCACCCGGGCGCCCCATCACTGCACGATATCCGGCCTCCAACCGCATTCCCACGCCTGGCGCCATAGGAGCATCCGTGGCTGGTCGGTCGTGGCGTCCAGTGTGTGAGGCCCGGCGCCGAGCGACCATGACGTGCCGGGGCGCTGCCCATCGATGGAGACGGGAACCTCTCGCCGACCGTCCGTCACGATGTAGTCGCCGGCTAGGTCCAGGTCGAATCGCTGTCGGCTGGCGGACGGAACCAGCGACAAACCCGCCATGCGTACGCCCGCCGTGCCCGGCCGGTAGTTACGTTCGATGAACGCCTGCGCCGCTGGCGGGTAGCGGTCGTCGAGCGCCGTCATCGTATGGTTCGCGATCAGCGCAGCGGCGATGTCGTCGGGTAGGCGTCCGTTCTCGAAGCGCTGCCGGGCCAGGCTCTCGATGACCGGGTAGTACGGTCTCCGGCGGAAAATGCTTCCGCTCTTCGCGTCCATCAGCATATCGGTGGGGATGGTGCACGCGAGCACGACGCGCAACTGGGACTGAAATCCGGCCAGGGCATCGTGCCAAGGCGGCGCGTGCCTGATCACCAACGCCGCTTCCGCGAGCGCGACGACGGACACGAGTGCGACCTTGCCCTTGGCTGGCACGACGGCCGTACGATCGACGAGGCCCACCAGCGAAAGCACCGCCATCGGGATCACGGGCAGGAAATCCTGCTCGGTCGGCAGCGGCCAGGCGATCCAGATCATCAGCATGAAAAGCAGCGCGTGCACGCCGAGAAACGCCTGCCATCTCGCCGTCGCGTCGATCAGTCGGGCGCGCCATGCCGTCCAGGCAAGCACTCCGAGGGCAACCAGCAGGTAGCCGAAAAGGTGCCAGGGACGCCCCGAAACGCCGGTGGGAGCGAGGTTGTACGCCACGATGTCGTACCAGGCCGGTGCTGTGTCGTGGTGCGATACCAGCCATAGGACGAACGCCCCCGGAACGACGAATACACCCGCGAGCAGGGCCAAGGCATTCGTCGACGCGACGCGGCGGCTTGCCCGCCACGGCACGGCCCAAACGGCCGTCGCGACCGCGATGGCCATGGCCGCCAACGGCAGCGTCTTTTGCGACACGGATAACGCCGCACCGAACATCAGGCCACTCGACAGCCAGCGCCACGGTCGCTCCCGCGCGAGGACGGCGATCGCCGTACCGGAGAGCCACAAGGCCGCCCACAGATCGTCCGTCCGGAACTCGCCCGACTTGATGAACACGATGGGAAACAGGCCAACGAGAAGCGCCGTCGCGTCGGCGACCCCGCGCGAATAGAGCCGTCGCGCGATGAGCCAGGTCGCCACCAGCACGAGCGCATACCAGGGCACGACGGCCAGCCGAAGACACCACAGGATGTCCGGGCGCTCGCCGAGCGCGGATAGCAGGACCGAATACATCGTGCTGAAGAGCGGTCCGTGATTGTCGAAGACATCGCGGTACGGCATGGCGCCCTGCGCGATGCTCCACGCCACGTGGGCATGCTGCGGCTCGTCGGAGTTCAGCGGAGAGGCGGACAGCCATGAAAAGCGGATGCCGAGCAGGGCGACGAGACCGCCCACCCGCATGGCAATGAGCTGCGTCGAGCGATGAGCACTCGCAGCTCGCTCCGACAAGCCCACGGGATAGTCGACTAACACGTCACTCTCCAAACGGCGGCACCTGCCAAACCCGCTAGAGCGCGAACACGGCTTCGATACCGAAGGCAAACGAATTAATGAGTGCCGTACGCCGCCGTCTTCCGTGCGTCCGTTGAATACGTCGTCCACGTCGCAGGCCAGGTCGCGCGGAACAGGACCTGGAACGACGGTACCGCCGTGAACTTTCCACCTCCTTTCTGGTGGTTTGCTCGCAGTCCCAGGCTATCCAGCGGTCGCCAGGAGGCGACGATGCATGCCCGCCCGACCCCGCATCCCGTCCTAGGGGACGAGATAGAAATCCATGGGAATCAGTTCGACAGCCCACCCACCCTCTTCGCCCAGCGTCGCCGCCGGGTGCATGGACGCGATGCGAAGCGCCTCTTCCTGGCTATCCGCCTCGATGATGAAGAGGCCGCCGACGATCTCCTTCGACTCGGTGTAGGGTCCGTCGCTCACGCGCGTCTTGCCGCCTTGCGGGCGAAGCGTCCGCCACTGCTCCAGGTCGCCGAGGGAGGCCGAGACCAGCATCTTGCCGGTGGCGCGCATCTTCTCGTCCAACGGGGGGCATTGGCTGACCAGCGCCTTGACGGCCTCCGGCGCCATGGCATCGAATTTTTCAGGGGTGAAATAAGCCAGGCCTAGGTACTTCATGGGAGGTCCTTTCTTGGGTGGATGCACTGACGACGAACCGGACGGCCGGAAATCGACAGCATGACGGGACGAATTTCCATCCCGGAGCGTCACCGGACAAAAAAGCTCGCCAAGGCGCACCCTACCCTCGCCTCACCCGGTCATCCTGGTCAACCGTTCTCGATAAACGAGCGCCTGCCTGCCGGGCGCGAGGCAGCCTGGCGCCCGGCAGGTTTCCATCGTCGATAGGCCGAACCTCGGTGACTCCTGGCGTTACCGGGGTATCAGCGGAAATGGTGCACGAACCCTACCCTGAAGCCGCCAGGGAGCAGGCTGAGCACGAAGGGCGATTCGGTGCGACGGCTGCTCCACCAGCCGATGCCGAATCCCAAGGCAGCGCCTGCGAGAACGTCGCTCTGCCAGTGCCCCTGCACCTTCACCCGGGCGATCGCGTCGTAGGCAGGCAACAACGCCAACGCGTACACCATGGGATGGTCTTCGCCGTAGTTGACGATGAAAGGCGTCACCGCCGCGGTGATCGTCGATACCTCACCGCTGGGGAAACTCCTTCCGCCGGATTTGAACCAGCGGTTGGGGTCGTTCGTCTGTTCAGGGCGCTCGCGTCGGAATACGTGCTTCATGACGGTCACGGTTCCGGTCGTCACGACGATCGAGTCGACGGACCGCCAGAAGGTGTCACCCAGGGGATCGTTGTCGCCTTTCGCCAGGGCGCCGATGCCCACGGTGAGGAGGGTGCCGTAAAGCAGGACATGCTGGTTGGAACGTTTCCAGATGCCACTGTCGTCCCTCGCCACCCGATGATCGATGCCGAACGGGCCGCCGGACGCGTAGACCACGGGCGATACGGCCAAGAGCAGAACGATGGCGAGACTCGCTGATAATCGTCGCATGACACCCCTTCCATCGGCCGAAAGACGGATTGCGCAACCGGCACGCCCACTACGTTGTACGCCGAACGGTCCTCGTGGTGAACAGTTCGCCAGGGGCCAGCGAAAAGCCGTCGGGCAAACGATCCCGTTCGGACTCCGCGGTGTCGCTCATGTACGTTGCGGTCGCGCCGGCGCGCTCCGACCATCGGATTCGAGCCTGCACCGCCGCACCCGAGGCATTGCGCAGGCGCATGATCCACGCCCGGCCATCGGCACTGGGCGTGAGCGCTTCGACGAGGACACTTTCGGGCTCCACCCTTACAAAAGCCTTAGCGCGGCGTGCCGTGTCCTCGGTGACCGGCAGCACGAGGAGCGGTTGGCTCAGGCCCGTGGCGAAGCGGCTGGCCTCGGCGGCATCGGCCCGGCCATGGGGCCGCAGCGCGTACCGGAAGGTCACCGGCCCTTCCTGCCACGCCCGGTAGTTGGTGCCCCAGTGGTTGTTCATTACCCAGGAGAAGAAGGTCTGCGTGGGCTCGAGGTTGCGAATCCACACGTCGGGGTCGGTCTGGGAGTTGAGCTTGGTCGCCGTGACGGCGCCCACTTCGACCAGGGGCGCATCCAGCGTCGCCCACGTCACGCCGTGGTCGGCGTTGGATACGTCGGCCCAGCGGCCGACCGGCATCCAGTTCTTGCAGGAGCCCGGCAACTGGTCGTATTCGGGACGGACCTGGGCGAACGGTTCGTCGAGCGTGAGTTGACCGCCGGGCACCGCGAAGGGAAACGCGAACTGGATGCTCTCCTTCAGCGCCGGATGCCGCTTGTCGCGGTCGAGCGCCTGGCTGTATGCGGCGCGCTCCTTGTCGACGGTGTTGTGCAGCTCGACGAAATCCTGTCCCGCGGCGAGCCTCACGCGTCGTGTCAGGCTACGGCACAGCGGTGCGGCGGCATCGATGCGCAGCGTAACCACGAGTGGCCCGTGGTCTTCGACGACGAGGGTGGCATCGTGGCTTCGTTCCAGGTGGTCGACGTCGTCGCCACGGAGCAGGAGGAACTGGTTGAGTGCCCAGCCTTCTCGGCCGTCGACGAGATTGACGTCGCCGCCGTGGGCATGCAGACCCACGACGTCGCCCGACGATGGATGGATATCGACACGCACCAGGCCGTTCGATAGCACGTTGTTCCGGAACGTCACCGACGTCGCGGGCGCATGCGCCGCCTGGTCCGACAGCGTGACGACGGTCGACGCGTAGCCGGCGATGGATGGCACGAGTACGGCGAGGTCGCCGTTCGCCAGGCGCTGCGACGGCCATGGCGCGCCACGGGCATCGGTGACCCGATCCCCCGTGCCGGAAAGCGATTTCGGCAGCATCGCGATGCCGCCGCGTGGCCACGACGACGTGTTGACGATCTCCAGGCGGCTCGTGTCGCCGCCCTGCCCGGCCAACGCCAGCAGCTCGCTCGCACGCCGGTCCGCTTCTACCGCGAACGATCGCTTGACCTCCCACTGTGCCGTCGTCATCGCGGCCTCGGGCTCGGTCACGCTCGCCGCGGCGCCCCAGGTGTGCTCGGAATACAGCAGCACGTTACGCCATGCCTCATCGAATGCCTTGCGGTCGAACGCTTCGGGGCGCACGAGCGAGAGCGCCGCGGAGGCCTGGGAAAGGCGATCGGCGGCGTTGCGGTTCAGGGCGGTCTCGGCGGCCGACGATGCGGCGCCGTCTTCCCAGTAAGGCGTGAGGTCGCCCTGCATCTGCGGCAACTGATGGCCGTACTTCTGCTCGAAGGCCCGGAACGCCGTGCTGGTCGAGGCGATGGTGAACTTCGGCCATTCGTAGGTCGCGTTCCATGCCTTGACGAAATCGACGATGCCCGGATCGGGCTCGGCATTGTCGCCATGCCCTGCCCACCGCACGTAGGAGATGTCGTAGGGAAACTTCACCTCGTCCATGCGCGCCTGGTATTTGCCGACCCAGTCGTCGTCGGCCTTCATGACATGGGACATGGCGTAGCCCGTCCAGGGAATCCAGAAAAGCACTTTCGAGGTGCCCGACGGCGATACCCACCAGAACGGCTTGTCCTGGAGCGTATCCATGAAACGCCCGATGCGGTCGAAGTAATTGGGCGCCGCGGAGAAATAGCGGATGCCGGCCTGCGCCATGGCCTCGACGGTGCCCCACGTATACCCCGGTACGTCACTCATCATGGCCGAATCGACGGGAGTACCGGTGCGTTCGGCCAGTTCAGTGCCGAAGCGGAACAACTGGATCAATTCCTCCGGGCGACACAGCCCGGTCAGTTCGTTGGCGTAGGCGCCGTTGAGCGCGATCCAGCCCTTCTTCACCGCCTCGACGAACTCGGCTTGTCCGGCGGCCGATGCCCGTCGCAGGTAAAGGTCGGCACCCCATAGGACCTCGAGGTTCCAGACGAAGCGCGAGCCTTCCGGATGGTGCTCCGTTTGCCGGGCAAGCTCGATCGCCCGGGTGATGTTGCGCACCTGGCGATCCTCGACGTCGGCCTGGCGTTCGGTGTAACCGAGGTCATGATGCGAGTGCGGCAGTACGAAGACATCCATGCGGCGAACGGGCTTCAACTCGAGCCGTTGCGTGAGTTTCCTCGTGCCGATGGTCACGACGAGGTCGACCTGCCGGGGCGCGGAAACAGGGTCCAGGAAGACGTCGAACGACGTGCCGCCAGGCGATAGCGTCCGGCGATCGACGTCGTGTCCGTCGATGGCCACGGCGATCTCCTGGCCCGATGCGGGAGAAGGCGGCGTGATGCGTATCGGCTGCCTGAGCCGTCCATCGACGCGGCGAAGGCCACGGATCGATCGCGCGATGTCGGTGCCGTCGTTTTTCGTCGGCTCGGCCGCATAAGCCATGCCGGGGCCGGCGAGCGTCAAGGCGCCGGTAGCGAGGGTAAAGCCCTTGAGGAGGTCGCGACGTTTCATGGGATACTCCGGCAATCCGCCGAGTATCCCGATAAATCCGGTGATTTGTCACGATCAAAATGGGCGGTAGACTAGCGGCATGACCGAATTCACCGACATCGCCTGTCCCTACTGCGGCGAAACCATCGACGTGGCCGTGGACGTCTCGGCCGGTAACCAGACGTATACCGAGGATTGCCAGGTGTGCTGCCGTCCCATCGTGATGCGGTTGACGGTCGACGAGGGCGACGACAGCTTTTCGTTATCCGCCTCGACGGAAAACGACGGCTAGACCGGCTCTGCCGCGCGTTCGTCCATCCTTGCCTCGCCCGTGGCCGGAGCCACGTAGCGCGACGGCGGAACACCGGTATGTCGGGTGAAGGCCACGCTGAAGGTGCTCGCCGAACTGTAGCCGACGCGCGAGGCGATATCGCTTACGCTGGCGTTGGTGCGCTTGAGCAGGTCTTTCGCCAACGCCATGCGCCAGGTTAGCAGGTATTCCATGGGTGCCACGCCCACCGCGCGTTGAAAACGCTCGAAGAACGCCGAGCGCGACAGCGCCGCTTCGCTCGCCAGTTGCGGTACCGTCCAGGCGCGCGCCGGATCCTCATGCATGCGTCGCAAGGCGGCCGCCAGGCGCTCGTCCGCGAGCCCTCGCACCAGTCCCGGCAGCGCGTCGGTGGCCGGCAGGGAACGCAGCGCCTCGATGAAGAGCACCTCCAGCAGTCTTGCGATGACGATGTCGCGCGCCGGCAGTCGTGCCCGTGATTCCTCGCCGACCAGTTGCACCAGGGTGGTAAGCCGCCGCTGGTTGCGCACGTGCAGGAATTGCGGAAGCAGCGACACCAGGAGCGACGCATCGGGCGAAGCGAATACGCAGTGCCCCACCAGCGAGCGCATGTCCACTGCGCCGTCCGGCGAGCCGAGCCGGAATTCGCTGTTACCCAACGCCTCGGGCACGGAATGGACATCGTCGGACGGCGGCGGGAAGCTCGTCATCGTGAAATCGAGGGCGGCGGGAATGAGCACGAAGTCTCCCTCCTGGAGCACCACGGCCGGATGGCCGTCGACGGCGAGATGGAGCCGGCCTTCGAGCACCACGCCATAGAAAGGCTGGCCGTATTCCGTGCGGCGCAGACGCCAGCGCCCGGCCGCCGCGACCATCTTGAAATAGCCGGCGCCAGGCTGGAGAAGCGAAACCACTTCGGCAAGCGGGTCGGTCATGGCCGGACTCTCGCCAATGAATTAAGGACTTTGAATGGTAGCAAGTCCGGCGGACGGAACCTATCTTTTGTGGGGTCCCCCTTCCCTCACCAAGGATCCGCCATGAAAACCGTCCTCATCACCGGCTGCTCGTCGGGCTTCGGCCTGGAAACCGCCCGCTATTTTCTCGACAAGGGCTGGAACGTCATCGCCACCATGCGGACGCCGCGCGAAGACCTGCTGCCCTCGTCCGAACGGCTGCGCGTGCTTCCGCTCGACGTGAGCGACGCCACCAGCATTCGCGATGCACTGGCGGCGGCGGGGCCGATCGACGTGCTGGTGAACAACGCCGGCATCGGACTGCTCGGTGCGCTCGAGAGCCAGTCGATGGACGTCGTTCGCGACATCTTCGAGACCAACACGCTCGGCACCGTCGCCATGACGCAGGCGGTGATTCCTCAGTTCCGCGAGCGCGGCGAAGGCGTGGTGGTGAACGTGACGTCCACCGTCACCCTTCGCCCGCTTCCCCTCCTGCCGGTCTATACGGCCAGCAAGGCCGCCGTGAATGCGTTCACCGAGTCCCTTGCGCTTGAACTCGAACCGCTCGGCGTGCGCGTTCGCCTGGTGTTGCCCGGCATGGCGCCGGAAACCCGCTTCGGCGCGAACGCGACGCCGCGCAGCATGCAGGGCGAGGCCCCCGAGGCTTATGTCGGCCTCATGCAGCAGGTCATGGCGGGCTTCCAGAATCCGGGTCCCATCACGCGATCCATCGATGTGGCCGAAGCGGTATGGCGAGCGGCCACGGATCCCGCCGTTCCGATGCGCTTGCCCGCCGGCGAGGACGCGAAGCTGTGGGCAGGTTAAACCGCCTGATGCCGGACGCGTTCCGCCGAGCATGAGTCATCAAGGCCAGTCCCGCAGCAGTCGCGGGACTTCGTCGCTGGCTTTACCTTGCAAGAACATGTAACCGTCCGGCACTTGCTGGTGGCTGTCAGGCGAAATGACGTATCTTTCGGCATCGAACGGTGCTTCCTTCACGAGTCCTGCTACAGGAAAAACGGTCAGCGAGGTGCCTACGACAACGACTCGCCGTGCGTTCCGCATGGCTTTGCGGGCTTCCGCCAACGCGTAGACGCCTTCCCCAAAGAAGACCACGTCGGGGCGTAACTGACTTCCTTTCTCGCAAAGATCTCCCATGTCGATCGTCGCCTTCGCAAGGCGGTATACGAGACTCGGATCCACCGTGCTTCGTGCCTTCAGTATCTCGCCGTGGACGTGCAGGACGTTTCGAGAACCCGCCCGCTCATGAAGATCGTCGATATTCTGCGTAACGACGATCACCTCGCATCGCTCCTCCAGTGCAGCGATCGCTTCATGCGCGACATTCGGGCGTGCATCACGTACCGCACGCCGACGCGCGTCGTAAAAGGCGAGGACCATCGACGGGTCCTTCTCCCACGCCTCGGGTGAGGCGACGTCTTCCACGCGATGGCCGTGCCACAGTCCACCCGCGTCGCGAAACGTCTGCAGTCCACTCTCGGCGCTGATGCCAGCACCGGTAAGGAATACGATTGTTTCTTTCACGCGCGACTTCGCCGATGTCATGAGCGTGCCGCGCGTGAGACGACCCTTTCTTTCAGCCAGTCGAAGTTGGACCAATAGCTAGGGTCGCCTTCTGCCTGTCGGCGTATTTCGTCCATATAAGGCGAAAGCACCTTATGGCAATGCAGGATGCTCGAACCCCAGTTCACTGTGAAGAGCTCCATGTGCGACAAGTTCGACCGAATCAGGCAAGCAAGCACGTCATAGTTGGAACATACCAGGGATGCATGCCGCCGTTCCGTATCGTTCCACTGATCATGCGTCTTCTTGGAGAGCACTGACCGGACACACTCACGTGCCTCGCGCACATCACGTGATTGGAGAAAATCGACCAAGCTCAGTGATGCCTGAGTGCGGCTCGCCTCCTGCGCCGTGGTGATCTGTTTTGTCATGGCACGCATCTGGGCAAAGAGGAAGCCCAATGTAACCAGGCCCGCTATCAACGCGAATGCCTGCAGTATGATGGTGTAGGTTTCGAATGTCGTCATGACTGACCTCCCTGGAGAATATGAAGGGTTCTCTCATCGCGTCTTCCGTCGGCGAAGCGCTGGATCGCCTGGTCGAATTCGGAACGTTCCGGCGCGGCGCTCGCAAAAAGAGTCATACAGGATATGAACTTGAGGTCATCCGGATATGGAAAGATATCGACCAGAGCCAAGTCCGTATGGTGAAGCACTATCGAAGTCGCCAAGATCAGGCGCTCTCCCAATATCGGATGTTCCAGGTACTCGCACGCTTCGGCTTTGCCGTCGATACCAAAGTAAGACGACCTTTCGCTCGTCCCCAGGCCACGGACCTGGGGGAAGACGAACCACATCCAATGTGTTTTTTTCTGGCCGGACCTTAACTCACGAAGCGCCCGCTCGTAAGTATTTTCCTGCGCATCCAGGAATCGATCTAATGAGATGTCGTTCATATCTTTCCCCTAAGAGCTTGTCCGTTGCTATCTGAGGAACCGCCTGGATCGCGCGCTGGCGATACCTCCAAGCGTGGCCTTGCCGGCCGGGAGCATCCCATCACCGGATCTCGACATCGATGTGTCGACGACGAGTCTATCGGCACGGCTTAGCAGATCTTTAAATGCCTGCTTTGGCGACGGCAGGCATGGCGTTGTCTGTTCGGGAACGATGCCGTGACAACAAGAGCGCTTCGGGGCGCTAATATGGTCAGATAATCCGAAGCGACGGGGAATGTGCCAATCATGAAGCGGAAAAGCGCGATAATCTTTGCGGCCTTGGCAACGGGCTCGGTCCACGCACAGACCAATGCAGGCGACCAGAAACCCGATGCCGACCTGCCCTTCAACATCACCAAGGTGGCCGACTTCCAATTGCCCTGGCGCATCGCGTTCCTGCCCGACGGCCGCATGCTGGTGACCGAAAAGGTCGGTCACCTCCAGCTCGTGACCCCGCAGGGGGCCAAGACCGAGGTCCAGGGCGTGCCGCCCGTCTATTTCGAAGGCCAGAACGGCATGCTGGGCGTGTTTCTTTCGCCCCATTACGCCAAGGATCACAACGTCTACCTCACCTACGTCGCACCGGGTGATTACGGCGGTGGCCTGGCCATGGGGCGCGGAAAGCTCGTACTGGACGGCGACCAGGCCCGGCTCGAGGGCTTCGAGGTGCTGTGGCGACAGATGCCCACCGGCAAGGGTGGCCAGGCCGGCGCCCAGATCGCCTTTTCACCCGACGGGAAGTATCTCTTCCTCACCGTCGGCGATCGCCAGCGCTTCACGCCCGCGCAGGATCCCGACCAACCCGTCGGCAAGATCCTGCGACTCACCCTCGACGGCAAACCGGCACCGGGCAATCCGTGGGCGGGCAAGGAAGGTGCGCGCACCATTCCCCTGATCGATCCGGCGGGCAACACCGAGGAGGCCAAGACGGCGAAGGTGGTGAGTACCTATACCTTCCCCGGTCCCAACCTGACGCCGGCCGAAACCTGGAGCATCGGCCATCGCACGCCGTATGGCCTGGCGTTCGCGCCGAACGGCCAGCTATGGGAACTCGAGCACGGTCCGCGCGGCGGCGACGAACTGAACCTCATCCAGCGCGGCAAGAATTACGGCTGGCCGCTGGTGTCCTACGGCGTCAACTACGACGGGGTCGCCATTCCCAGCCCCGACACGCGGCCGGATCTCGTCAAGCCGGTGATCTACTGGGTACCGGTGATCGCGCCGGGCAATCTCATGTTCTACAAGGGCAACCTGTTCCCGCACTGGAAGGGCAGCGCCCTGCTCAGCGGCCTGGTCAGCATGGGCATCGTTCGCGTCACCTTCGACGGCAAGGGCGGCGCCACCGCGGTGCAACGCTGGGACCTCGGCAAACGCATCCGCGACGTCGAAGAGGCGCCGGACGGTTCGCTCTGGATCCTCCAGGACGCATCGCCGGGCGGCCTGTTCCACCTGACGCCGAAGTGATGCCGAACGGGAATGCGGCCTGCGGCGCAATGCGCCGCAGGTCACAGTTTGCGACATGAAGCGGGACGTGGCGCCCGAAACGCCGGTGTGGATCATGATTCTGCAAGCGGTGCGGCAGGTCCCACCCTAGGTTGACGCGCGCCGCCCTGCGCGTCCCGCGTGGGCCCTGCCATGGATCCGCGCATGTCCACCTTCTCCCGGGCGCTCATCGTCGCGTCCCTGCTCCTCGCCATGCCTCTTGCCACGTCGGCCACGACGCGGACGACGGTGGGCCCCGTGACGCTGCCCATCGAGGTCCTCGGCGACGGCAATCCCGACACGCCCCTGGTGGTCGAGGCGGACTTCTCGCTGACGGCCGAGGATGCCGCCGCGACGACGGCGCTCTGGTTCGTCTGCCACCGGTGCGGTTTTTACGGCGCTCCCGAATACGAAGCGACGACGCATGCACCGACGAAGGTCAAGGCGAGCGTGCGGGTGCTGGGTGATGCATCGCCCTCGAACACCACCCTCCCCTGGACCGACATCACGGATGCGACGGTGTCCCTGCCTGATGCCGAGCGCATCCACGGCGGTATCGACGGCGGGTTCTACACCACGCACATCACCCTCGCGCTCGACGCATCGACACGCGCGCGGCTCGTCGCCGCCCCCGGCATCAACCGCGTGCAGTTCCGCTTCAACGGTACCGACGGGGAGTCCAACGGCTTTCGCGTGGTCGACGTGCAGTTTCGCGATGCGCAAGGCCGGCAGCGCGACCGGCAGGGCACCGTGGCGGTCGACCCGAAGCTGGAGCGCACGGCGGGCGCGGCCTACACGGCGGATGTCGAAGCGGGACGCACCCTCTGGTATGCGCGGGACAACAACCGGAAGTCATCCATCGTCGACCGCACCATCGACGCGGCGTGCGCGCAGTGCCATGCCGACAACGGGCGGGACCTCGAATACTTCAACTACTCCGACGCGGCCATCAAGGCACGCGCGCGATTCCATGGCCTGAGCGCCGTACAGGCCGCCCAGATCGTCGCCTATCTGCGCTACTCGCTACGCGACGTGCCTTTCGCCGCGCGTGCCCGGCCCTGGAATCCGCCCTACCAGCCCGGCCCCGGCATGGAATGCACGGGACCCGCGTGCGAAATCGACTGGGCGGCCGGCGCCGGTCTCGATGCCGTGCTCGACAACCCGTCCGATGCGATGGCGGCGCTGTTCGGCAAACCGGTGGGGCATCCCCTGGCGCTCACGCAGGACGACATCGACCGCGTGATGGACCCGAACGCGACGATGAACGTGCGCGCCATTCCGGTGGCCATGCAGTTCCCCGACTGGAACGCGTGGCTGCCGACCATCCATCCCGACGACGTCTGGCCGGACGGCACCGCCGGCGGATCGTTCGAGCAGGGCGCGCGCTTCAGTGCATCCGGCGACCGGGTGCTCGACCCCAACGGGCAGTACCACGCCATGGTGTCGTGGCTGACGGACCATCTCAACCCGAACGGCGTCCGCGGCGACTGGAGCCACCTGTCTCCCGCCGAACGCGAGCAGGCGCAAGCCATGTTCACGGCCTTCGGCTGGGAGGCCTATACCTTCATCGGGGGCGGTCGCGGCAACCACATCGCGACCAACGGCGTGTACGGTGCGCAGGTCGGCGCCGACGCGCTGCGGGCGATGGCATCGACGGCGACCACCGCACAGGGCGACCCCGCCGCGTTCACCCGCGAGGCCTTCGTCGAACGCGCCGTGAGCAGCGTGCTGCACTGGAATGCCGTCAAGCAGTGGGAGGTCACCCAGGACTTCGCGCTCGAAGGCAACCAGACATGGTTCATCGGCGACAAGGATCCGGTCTCGGGTGCCTGGCGCGGCCGGGGCGAAGCGCACGGTTGGGTCTTCAATACGCCCAGTGCGTTCTATCTCGCGCCCCACATGCTCTATCAGGACGCCTACGGTGCCGACGGATCGCATCGCGAGTGGATCCTCGGCTGGGAGACGGGAAACGTCGTCGCGTCGTATTACCGGACGAACCAGTGGTACCAGTTGCAGATGACGCTCAACCCCGGCGGACAGAGCGGCTGGGTGAACTATCCGATGGACTGGCCGTATCTCACCGGGTTCGATGAAATCCTCGGCAACCTCGTCGGCGACGCGGACCCGGTGACCAAGGCGCAGCAAAGCACGCATTTCGTCCGCCTGCTGCAGGCGCGCATCAAGTCCGCGCAATACGTCGACAACGGCATCACGCTCTACGATCCGAACGAGCCCGACCTCGTCGCCAACGCCGGGCGTTACGGCCGTGCGCAAACGGAAAAACACCTGACGCCGACCAATTTCATGGACAACGGCGTCGCGCTCGGCATCTGGCCGTCGAAATTCCGCTTCCTCGACGATTTGCAGCCAGGGCTGTTCCTCGACGTCGTCAATGGCGCCATCAGCCAGTTCAATGCGCTCTATGCCGCCACCGATGCGGCCGCGTGGCGACGGTGCGATCCGGCTAACACGATGCTCGGCGATACGGAGACGTATTCCGGCTTCCGATACTGCCTCGATGCCCACCGCACGCCGATGGGCATCGACGGCAACGGACGCATGTACATGGTCCAGGACGCCTACTACCGTTCGAGCACGGAACAGACCGACCAGTTCGGCGTGTGGGAGGCCACCCGCATGGGCGCCGAACCCAAGCGCCTTGCCACGTGGTCGGCATGGGTCGACCGGATGTGGCCAAGGTCGAACCCCTGAGGGCGCGTACCGCTCCGGGGAGGGAACGATTGCGCAAGCCCGCTTGGGTGTCGCGCGCCATGATGACGCTTTCCCCGACCGGAGCCTTCCATGAGCACGCCTCCACTCCTCACTCCCGATGACTGCGCCGTGGTGTTGGTCGATGAACAGGCGGGCCTCGCGTTCGCCGCAGGATCCCAGGACCACCAGGTACTCCGCGGCAATGCCGTGGCGCTCGCGCGCACGGCGGTCGCGTTCGGCATCCCGGTCGTCGTCAGCACGTCGGCATCCAAGGTTTACAGCGGTCCGTTGATGCCGCCGCTCCGCGCGGTGCTCCCGGACGTCGTCCCCATCGAGCGGCGAAACATGAACCTGTGGGAAGACGACGCGGCGCGAGCGGCGGTCCTCGCCACGGGTCGCAAGACCCTCGTGGTGGCCGGCCTCCTTACCGAGGCGTGCGTGAGCTTTCCCGTGCTTTCCGCGCTCGACGACGGTTATCGCGTCCACGTGGTCGCGGACGCCTGCGGCGGGCTCACGGTGGCGAGCCACGAGGCGGCGCTCCGTCGGCTCGAGCAGGCGGGCGCGGTGCTCACGTCGTGGCTCCAGTTCCTGCTGGAGATGCAGCGCGACTGGACGCGACATGAGACCTATGAGGCTGCGCGCGGCATCGTCGTCGACCATGGCGGCGGGTACGGCATTGGCCTCGACTACGCCCGGGACACGATAAAGCCCACTTGAGCGGATACGCGCGACAGCCCCCTCGGTTAAGAGGGGGCTAGATGCTCACCCTACCCTCGAGCACCCCGCGATCGACCGGATCACTTGCCTGCGGCGACCGACTCGGCGGCCTCCTCGATGACCTTGGCCACGTCCCTCGGATGCGACAGGAGCGAGACGTGGCTTGATTCGAGCACCGTGGTCTTGGCGTTCATCTGCTTTGCCGCATCGCGCTCGAGCTGTGGATTGATCACACGATCATTGGCCGAGACGATGTACCACGTCGGGTGGTTCTTCCACGCCGCGTGGGTGACCTTGTCACCGAACGTGCTGGCGGCGAGTGCGCCTTGCGTCACCGCCATGGTCCTGGCCTCGGCGCGCGGGAGATCCGGCGCGAAGTTCTCGATCACGCCCTGCTCGGTCTGGTAGAGGAAACCGTGACCGTCGTCGCGGATGGTGCCAAGCGCCGGCGTCTTCGGATAGGCGTTGACCAGCTCACCGGCGGCCTGGCCGTCCTTGTTGGCGAAAGCCGCGACATAGACGAGCGCCGCGACTTTCGGATCGTTGCCCGCCTCGGTAATGACCGTACCCGCCCAGCTGTGGCCGACCAGAACCACCGGAGCGGTGGCCGATTCGAGGACCTGCCTGGTGGCCGCGACGTCGGCGGCGAGCGACGTCAGGGGATTCTGGACGGCAAGGACCTTGTACCCCTTCGCCTGGAGGAGAGGGATGACCTTGTTCCAGCTCGAGCCGTCCGCCCATGCACCGTGCACGAGAACGATGGTCGGCGTCGTGCCCTCGGCGTGCGCGCCGGTAACCGAACCGATGGTCAGCGCGGCGAATGCCAACGCGCGAGAGAGGAGATGCTTCTTCACGGGAGTGCTCCTGGATACGAGTCGAACGACACCGTCGACTTCGCCAGCAGCATAGAAAGCCTTGCGCCCTTCGCGATTGCATCATCGGCAGGCATCGACGGCACGTGCATGCACCCGTTACCAGCCGATGAGTACCTGCACGCTTCCGTAGTTGCCGTCGGTGCCGCCCGCGTCGCGAAGGGTGCGGCCGGCACGGAAATGGTCCCCCTCGATGGAGAAGGTGATGCCCGGGCGCCACTTCCAGTCGAGGCGAAGCTGGCCGTACATTCCCGTCCACTTACCACCGCGGCCCGCCGTGCCGGCGAGGGCGTTGTTGGGCTGCACGTAGATCGCATCGCCCGTGGTCCGCCGCCACTGCAATCCGACCGCGCCGAGCAGCGTCAGGGCGGATGCCGGCTTGAGCGTGATGCTCGGCTTGACGTGAACCAGGTTGGCGTAACCGGTATAACCGGCGAGCGAGAAGTAATAGCCGTTAGGAAAGAGCGGATTGAAGGTGCCGAGCCGGCCGTCGCCGGGTCGGCTATCGCCGGACGCCGTGTCGACCTGCAGACCGAGCCGCGGCGTCCATGCGGTGTCCGTCAGCGTCCAGCCCGCGCGGGTGCCGACGGCCCACGCGTGAATCGCGCTGTCGCCCACCCGTCCGCGCTGGCGCATGGCTTCGAGATCCCAGTCGAGCGGACCGCTCTTGCCGGCGAAGCGCACGTCGTCGACGTGGCGGCGTTCGTTGCCGTGGGCATCGAGGAAACGCGCGTCGCCGCTGTCGTACCAGGCGTGGTAGTACGACAGTTCGTTCGTGCCCAGGACATGACGCTCGACGCGAACCATGTGGAACCGGTTGCCGGAGCCTGACGTATCGTCGAAGGCGTGGTCGTCGCGGTACTGCACCGGGTGGCTGAGGAAGGCGATGATCCGCCAGGGGCCGCGTTCGAAGTTGGCCCACAGTGCGTCGAACGATTGCCGCACGTTGGGCCCGTCGCGCAGCGAGACGAAGCGCTGCAGGTCGAGTGCGAAATCCTGGCGCCCGACGCGGGCGCGTACCGTGCCGCCGAGGAAGTCGCCCTGCCAGGCGAGAAAGGCGAGGCGCACGTCCGCATGGTTGCGATCGGTCGGCCCCCAGCTCGCTTTCGCGAAGGGACGAGCGTCTTCCAGTTGCACGAAGGCAAGCCACGGCGTGCCCCAACGCAGGCCCGCATGCACCTGGAAGCGCTGCAGCAGATACGTATCGTCGTCCCGCCCGATGCCGAAGGCCGGCGCGTTGTTGGTCTCCACGCGCTCGCGCAGCAGCGCGCCGAAGGTGAGGTAGTGATCGCCTCCCGGGCCGAACGGAACGTATTTCAGGGCATCGCCGGGTTGGCGGGGCACGGCCGGGTCGGCGAGGACCGACCAGTCCTCCTGCCAGCGGTTGGGCAGGATGGCTGGCCGGTCCGGCGTCCTGACGAGGCCGTCGTTCGTCGTGGCCTTCTCGTCGGGCACGTCCTGGGCGGAGGCCGTGGCCGCGAGGAAAAAGGCCGCGACGAGCGGCAGGCCGGTGCGTTTCATTGACCGCTGTGGACTTCGGCGACGTAGCCGCCGGGGAATTGCAGCATCGCGGCACGACGGTTGCCTTCGGCGTGCGCGTCGACCACGACCTTCGCGCCACTGTCCTTGGCGCGCTTGAGCGTGGCATCGAGGTCGCCGACCTCGTACCCCGTCAGTTCCGTGCCGTAGGGCCAGTCGAGATGGCCGTCGGTCACGAGCACGGTCGCCTTGCCGTACGTGGACTCGATGCGGATGCGACGGTAGGTCCCGTCCTTACGGCCGATCTCGATGCCCGGTGCATGGCGATCGTCGGACACGACCTTGCCGTGGGCGAACCGGACGAAGGCCTTGGTGAAGGCGTCGGCCGACTCGGCGGGGAGGTAGATGCGATTTTCCGGGACATGTTCGAACGCGACGTACGCGGGCTTCTTCGTGTGCCAGTACAGCTGCATGTTGACGCCACCCGGCCAGGTGACGACCGCGTCGCGCCCGATGGGATCGTCGAAGGGAGCGACCAGGGTGGCCGCACCGGCCGCGTTCGCCGCCTTGACGGCCGCATCGAGGTCGGTCACGAGATAGCCGGTGCGTTCCAGGCCGAAGGGATACGGAACCGGTGTGCGAAAGCCGAAGACCGATACCGTGCCGACCGGTGTCTGCACGAGTTGGGACGACGTGCTCGACGGCGTCGGTGTCACGGTCACCACGACCTGCTTCGTCGACTGCCCGCCGAAGGTCGCCGTGAAGCTCTTGACGAACGCGTCTACGTCGCCGGGGGCGACGTAGACATGGGTCGTGTCGTACTGCGCGCCGACCGCGTAGTTGGGTGCTTCGGCCAGGGCGGCCGAGGAGATGAGCAGCGCAAGGGATGCGACGAGGGTATGCAGGCGCATGCGGAACGTCCTTTGATCAGGGAGAAGACAGGCCCTGCGCTATCGCGCGGGCGTTGACACCGATGAGGTGCGTGACCGAGGGCGGCTGGGCGCCACGGTGGAAGGCGAGGCTTCGGCCTGGATGTCCGCGCCGGCGTGGCTGAAGCGCTCGTGCTGGCGGAGGTGCTCGGCCCACGATTCGACCATGAACCATTCGACGACCCGCTCGGGATTCCCCGAGTCCTGGGTCACACCCCAGGCGTAGGCACCGTCGCGCAACCGCTCCATGGAGAATCGCTCGAGGACGGCGAGGAAGTCGGCAAGCCGCTCGCGGGCGACGTCGTACTCGACGAGGATGAGCACGGGTCCGCGATCGTTGGCCACCGGTTCGGCGGTGAGCGGCTCCGCCCACTGGTGTGCCGAGGTCAGGTCGAGTTCGGCGGACGGCAGCGGCATGGCGCGCATGACGAACGCCGCGACGGCGAGACCGGCCGCGCTCGCGAGTAGCGTGTAACCCACGCCCACCGCCTCGGCCAGCGCGCCCCAGCCGATGCTTCCGGCGGCCATCGCGCCATTGAACACGGTGAGGTAGACCGCCAGCGCCCTGCCCCGCACCCAGTTCGGCAGGATGCCCTGGGCGACGCCGTTGAAGGTGGTCAGCGACATGATCCATGCGCCGCCGAGCACCAGCAGCGCGACGAACGCGACGAGCTTGTCGGGAACGAGGGCCAGAACGACCATGACCAGTGCGGAGAGGAGCGCCGCACCGAGCAGCAGGGCGTCCGCGGAGCACCGCGCGCGCATCTTCGGCAGTAGCAGCGCGCCGACGATGGCACCGGCACCGACCGCGCCCATCAGCACGCCGTAGAACCCCGCCCCGCCTTTCAGCGTGCCGCGCGCGACCAGGGGAAGGAGTGCCCACACGGCGGAGGCGAAGGCGAAGAAGACCGCCGCCCGGATGAGCACGACGTGCAGCTCACGGCTCGCCTTGGTATAGCGAAGTCCCGCCCGGAACGCCCCGAGGAAGTTTTCCGGCAGGGCCGTGTCCGCCGCGCTCTTTCGCCGCCACCAGACCAGCGCCGCGATGACGAGGAAGTAGCTGCACACGTCGGTACCGTAGGTCACGGCCGCGCCCATGCCCGCGAGAATCAGGCCGCCCGCGGCGGGGCCGATGGCACGGGAGATGTTGACGCCCAGCGAGTTGAGGGAGACGGCGTCCTTGAGTTCCGCTCGGTCGACCAGTTCGGGCACGATGGACTGCCAGGTCGGACCGATCAGTGCCGCGCCGATCCCGCCGACGAACGTCAGGGCGATGAGCGCCGCGATGCTGAGGTTGTGGGTGGCCGCGAGCATCATGAGTGTCGCGCTGACGCAGGCCAGGAGCACTTGCACGGCGATGAGGAAACGGCGGCGGTCGAGGATGTCGGACAACACGCCGGCCGGAATCGCGAGAAGGAAGATGGGCAGCGATCCCGCCGCCTGGATGAGCGAGACGGCCGCGGGGCCACCGCCGAGTTCGGTGACCATCCAGGAACTGGCGATGTCGCGCATGAAGGTGCCGGTGTTGCCCAGCACCGTCGCGACCCAGAGGACGGCGAAGGTCGCGTGCTTGAGGGGCCTGAGACTGTCGGCCAGCCCGCCCTGTTCAGTGGCCATGGAAACGTCCCCGACGATCGAGCCAGCCCACGTAGACGAACGCCCCTGCCAGGCCGAGGTGTTCGAAGAAGCCGTTCATCATCATATCGCATGCGGGTCCCGCCGCTTCGTGCCACCAGGCGTTGGCGAGGAAATTGGCGGCGAAGGTGAACAGCGCGAGGGCGAACGCGCCGAGCCACCGCAGCTGGCCGGTCAGGATGGCCAATGAGCAGACGAGCTCGAACACGATGACGCCCGCCGCGAACAACACGGGGGGTGCCAAGCCGAAATGCCGCATCTCGCCGATGGCGGTATCGAAGTCGATGAGCTTGCAGACGGCGCCCTGGAGGTATGCCGAACACAGCGCAAGAAGCGCGAGCCACGGCACGATATCCATGCGGAGCGAGGCCGGGCGGTTCATACGGCCCAGCACGCGCAACCGAGCGCGCCCCAGAAGCTCTTGAAGTCGTCGACCGGAAGCGGCGCCGCATGCGAACGCCCGTGGTCGTGCCCGTGCACCGAACAGCCGCTCGCGCATCCGCAGGCGGCTTGAGGGCGCCGCTCGGCCCCGCCGATGCGCCGCTGCTGATCCGCCCACGCCGCATAGCCGCCGTAGTCGTTGACCGGCGACCAGTCCGGCATCGCGGCCGGGACGGAACTCTCGTCGAGCGGGCCGAACGGACCGGCGGCATAGACGACTTTGCCGCCCACCATGGTCAGCAAGGAGGTCGTACCGACGATCTCGTCTTCGGCACATGCGAAGAAGTCGCGATCGGGAACGATGAGATCGGCAAGCTGGCCTTCGGCGATGCGTCCCTTCTTGCCCTCCTCGTTGGAAAACCAGGTGACGTTCTCGGTCCACATGCGCAATGCTTCCTCGCGATCGAGGCAATTGCGCTGCGGATAAAGGCGCAAGCCGCCCACGGTGCGGCCCGTGGTCAGCCACGCGAGGGAGACCCAGGGGTTGTATGACGCCACGCGCGTCGCGTCCGTGCCGGCGGATACCTTCACGCCCGCGTCGAGCATCTTGCGGACCGGCGGGGTCGCCTGCGCGGCACCGATGCCGTAGCGTTCGACGAAGTACTCGCCCTGGTAGGCCATGCGATGCTGGACGGCCACGCCGCCGCCGAGTGCCGCGATGCGGTCGATCGACGCGTCGGAGATGGTTTCGGCGTGGTCGAAGAACCAGTGGATGCCGTCCAGCGGAATGTCCTGGGCGACCTTCTCGAAGACGTCCAGCGCCCGGCTGATCGTTTCGTCATAGGTCGCATGCAACCGCCACGGCCAACGGTTCTGCGCGAGGATCCGCACCACCTCCTCGAGTTCGCCTTCCATCTCCGGGGCCATATCGGGCCGGGGCTGGCGGAAGTCCTCGAAGTCGGCCGCGGAGAAGACGAGCATCTCTCCCGCGCCGTTGTGGCGGAAGTAGTCGTCGCCCTGTTGGTAGGTGACCGATGTCGTCCAAGCGAGGAAATCGTCCTTTTCCTGCTTGGGCTTTTGCGTGAAGAGGTTATAGGCGATGCGGATGGTCAGCTGGCCGGCGTCCGACAGCTGTTGCACGACCGCGTAGTCGTCGGGCCAGTTCTGCGATCCACCGCCCGCGTCGATGGCGCCCGTGATGCCGAGGCGGTTGAGTTCGCGCATGAAGTGCCGGGTGGAATTGACCTGGTACTCGAACGGCAGCTTGGGTCCCTTCGCCAGGGTGGCGTAGAGGATGGAGGCGTTGGGCTTGGCGAGCAATAGTCCGGTCGGGTTGCCGCTGGCGTCCCGCAGGATCTCGCCACCCTGCGGATTGGGCGTGTCTTTCGTGTAACCGCACACGCGCAACGCCGCGGCATTGAGCAGCGCGCGATCGTACAGGTGCAGGATGAACACCGGCGTGTCCGGTGCGACCGCGTTGAGTTCATCGATGGTCGGCAGGCGTTTTTCGACGAACTGGTGTTCGGTAAAGCCACCGACCACGCGCACCCACTGCGGTGGAGGCGTGATTTCCACCTGCCGGCGGAGCATGCGCATGGCGTCGGCGAGGCTCGGCACGCCGTCCCAGCGCAGCTCCATGTTGAAGTTCAGGCCACCGCGAATGAGGTGGAGGTGATTGTCGATGAGCCCGGGAAGCACCCGGCGCCCGCCGACGTCCACCACGCGCGTCCCCGGCCCGGCCAGCGCCAGCACCTCATGGTCGTCGCCCACCTTGAGAAACCGGCCGTCGTGGATGGCCACGGCGCTGGCCGTGGGCCGACGGCGGTCGAGCGTGGTGAACAGGCCTCGGTGCAGGATGAGGTCCGGGACGGGAACGTGTGACATGGCAAAGCTCCGGGGATGGCTCAGGTGGGGTCGTCGTCGGAACGGGGCGTATCGTTCTTCGAGATGGCGAAGCTCTTGCTGTGCCAGAGGCTGGCCCAGACGTCCGGATGCCCCTTCGCCCACGACACGGCCGCCTCGCCGGCGAGCATGCCGAGCAGGCCAAGGAGGGCGATCATCGGCGGCGCCGGCGAACGCACGCCGAAGCATCCGTAGGCGATGCCGACGGCCAGTCCGAAGCCGAGCGAAATCAGATAGGGCGACATGGTCTTAGCCCGCCTCGGAAGCGTGTTCGCCGAGCGCCCACTTGGAGAAGCGCACCTGGATGCCGTACGGCGTCAACGCGCGCAGGATGTCCATCACGCCCTCGTACGTGCCCGAACGGGCCCAGTCCTGCTGGAGCTCGAACACGAACTGCAGCGTGGTCATCGGCACGGCGCCGGCCTGGACCATGCGCTGCACGGCGCGTTCGTGCGCTTCCACGCTCGTGTCGCCGCAGGCGTCGGTGACGACGGTCACGTCGAAGCCTTCGCGCAGCATGTCGAGCGTGGGGAAGTTCACGCAGGCGCCCGTCCACAGACCCGCGAGCACGAAGCGCTTCCTCCCCGTGGCCGCCACGGCCTTGCGGAAGTCCTCGTTCAGCCATGAATTGATGGAGGTGCGGTCGATGACGGTCTGGCCGGGGAAAACGTCCTCGGTGACTTCCGGCATGAAGGGGCCGGAGAAACTGTCCTTGGCGACGGTCGTCAGCACGGTCGGCACCTTGAAGAGCTTCGCGGCGCGGGCGAGGATCTGCACGTTGTCCATGATGACCTTGCGGTCATGGCTCTGGACGCCCTGGAACATCGCCGGCTGGAAGTCGATGAGCGCAAGCGCACAGTTGTCCGGGGTGATGAGTTCGTTGAACGACATGGGATGAGGCCTCGTTGATGTATCGCAGGCCGTTCCTGCGACTGGATTCACGTTACGTAGCGTGGCGGTGCACGAATAGAAGCTTTGGAATCCGTCGTGCGGCCGGTTTGAAAAAAAGCGCCGCTAGCGGAAGAATCCCCGCGCCTGCGCGATGGACACCGCGTGCGCACGGTTGCTCGCGCGCAACTTGGCCATCGCGTTGGACAGGTACTCCTTGACGGTCTCGGGAGACAGACCGAGACGGGAAGCGATCTGCTTGTTCTCGAGCCCCGCGGCGACGCCGCGGAGAACGTCGAGCTCGCGCTCGGACAGGACGTCCTCGCCCTGGAAATCGGCGAGTTGCCGGGCCACTTGCGCGTCGATGCGGTGCTCTCCGCGCTGGACCGCGCGAATGGCTTCGACGAGGTCGGTGCCCATCGAGGTCTTCAACAGGTACGCCTGCGCGCCGGCATGGAGTGCGCGACGCGCCACGCCGTCGCCGCCGAACGTGGTCACGACGATGCTTCGGGCCGTGGGATCCAGTTGACGGATGCCCAGGATCACGCGCTCCCCGGGCATGTCGGGAAGCACCATGTCGATCAGCGTGACATCCGGGCGATACCTGCCGAAGAGAGCGATGGCTTCCTGTCCCGTGGCCGCTTCGGCGACGACGGACACGTCATCGGAACCGGCGAGAATGGCGACGAGTCCCGCGCGGAACACCGGATGATCGTCGACGACCAGGACACGAATGGGTCGGACCGGGGCATCGGCCAGGGATGTCCGCTGACGCTGTCCCGCGGGGATGATCGGTCGTGCGGTCATGGGCGCGGCAGGTGCCTGTGATGGATAAACTTGCGTTGCATCGGACTCGTTCGTGTCGTTGAGGAAAGCGGTAGACGGCGGATCGGGGCGCGCGCCGATGTCTTCCACGCGTTTTGACTTGCGATACGAATGGGGCGTGACGCCCATGGCGGACTTGAACGAACGGGTGAAGTGCGCCTGGTCGTTGAAACCGCATGCGATGGCGATGTCCGCGAGACTCCCGGTGGTATCGGAAAGCTGGCGGCACGCGTATTCGATCCGTTTGCCATGGCGCCACCTGTGCGGGCTTTCGCCGAACGTCACCTTGAACGCGCGGCTGAAATAGCCCCTCGACAGGCGGCACGCCGCGGCGAGCTCGGTGACGGAAAGCCCGAGGTCGAGTCGCGCGAGCGCCACATCCTTCACCGTCCGGACCTGCCATGCGGCGAGACCACTCTGCGGACGCGGCGCTTGGGCGGTGATGCCTTCCTGGTGGATCCGCAACGCCTGCGCGATGTAGTGCGCGCAAGCGTCGCGGTCCGTCGTCTCGACATCCGCCATCTGGCGCAGCGCATGGTCCAGCAGTTGCTGCACGACGCGCACCGCCGACAGGCCGTCGTCGGACGCGGCCGACGGCAACGAGGTATCGATTCGCATAGAGCCACCATCTTCACAGCCAGAAGGCGGATCGGATGCTAGCCGCCCGCTTCGCCGGATTGACCCCCTGTATGGGGGGGCATTTTCGTAGGAGCGACGTGTATCGCGAACCCGCGCGCGATACGTATCGCGCGACCGGCGCGCATGCGTTTGGTCCGAATGTGACCTTCGCCATCGCATGGGAGGCCAATCGCGTTCGCCGGCGCTTTCGCATACTGGGGCACCTATCGCCGAGCGCCCTTCCATGCGCCTTCGACCATCGCCGGTTCGCCCTCGCCATTTGCCCACGCGCATTCGTCGCCAAGCGATGTGGGCGGGTTTGCTGCTGTCGGCATGGTCCGTGGCGTGCAACGCGAACGACGTCGTTGCCGGCGCGCAGATGGACGGTTCGGTGCGCCTGTACGACTACCGGCGCATGTATGCCTCGCCGGCGATGCCCGATGCGTCCGCACTCGCCGCCGCCCTGCTCATCAATCTGCGCAGTGGCGATGCGGGAGGTGTGTCGGTAGCCGTTTCGCTTGCCTATGCGAATGCCCTCGGCACGCGCCATTCGCCCGTCGACCGCATCGACGTGACGCTGATGGGCAGGAAGAACGCGCTCGGCGCCGTCAGCCAGGCCTACGTGCAATACCGCGCGTCGGGTTGGACGCTTCGCGCGGGCGACCAGTACCTCGACACGCCCTGGCAAGGCGTGAGCGATTCACGGGTGCTGCCGGCCGCATACCGCGCGCTCAGCGCCCGGTTCGATGCGGGGCAAGACGTGTCGTTCGAATTCGCACGGACCTTCCGATGGAAGAGCCGCACGTCCGACCGATTCTTTTCCGACAATCTCTACTACCCCACGCGGTACGACGGCGACCCGCTGTATGGGGGCAACGCGTCGTTGCCGAGCGACGCGAGAGCCTACGGCGGCACATGGCTCGTCGGCTCGACCTACAGGCACGGGATGTTTTCCGGCCAGACATGGCTCTATGACTTCACGCGTTTCGCCCGGATGGCGTATACCGACGGCACGCTGACCTTCCCCGCCCTCCACGGTATGACCCCTTTCCTCTCCGGGCAGCTCGTCGAGGAATGGACCACCACCGACAACACCCTCGTGGACACCGGCACGAAGATACTGGGCGTGGCCGGTCGCCGGGTGCGTAGCGAAGTGTCGGGCATCCAGGCCGGCTTCCGGATCGAGCGCACCCGGTTCGACGTGTCGTGGAACCGGGTGGCCCGCCAAGGCGGCGACACCGTCGGCGGAGGCGCGCTCATCTCCCCGTTCACCGCCACCTACGCCACGGACCCCCTCTACACCACCTCGATGCTGCGGGGCCTCGTGGAACAGGGGCCGGGATGGGCGTGGAAGGCGAGGCTCACCCAGGCGCTCCTCGGCAACCGCCTCCAGGTGGTGGCGGCCTATACCCAGTACAGGACCCTGTACCGGGGCGACAGCCACGACGTCTACCTCGATCTCGTCTACCGGTTCACCGGACCGCTCCATGGCCTGCAATTGCGCAACCGATGGGAGCGGTCCGTGGGCGGGGCGAACCACCTCAATCCGGGCAACCGCCCGTTTTCGTACAACCGGGTGATGATCTCGTACGCGTTCTGACGGATCCGGGCATCCGCTGTATCCTGATCCGCAGTCCGCCCGGGCACGCCCATGTCACAGCAAGCCATCCGCATCATCGTCGTCGACGACCATCCCCTCTTCCGGGCCGGCGTGGTCGCGATGCTGGCCGCCGAACCGGACATCCTCATCGTCGGTCAGGCCGGTACGGGGGCGGACGGCATCGAGGCGTACCGGTCCATGCGGCCGGACGTCGCCGTCGTCGACCTCAAGCTGCCGGACATGGACGGCGACGAGGTCGTCGGCGCCATACGGAAGATCGAGCCCATGGCCCGCGTGATCGTCCTGACCACGTTCGGCGGAGACGCCGCGGCGCGCCGCACGCTTGCCGCCGGTGCCCAGGGTTACCTCCTGAAGACCTCGCTCGCCAACGACCTCGTCGGTGTCGTCCGCGCGGTCCATGCCGGCCAGCACCGCGTCTCGGCGGAAGTCGCCAAACGCCTTTTCGAGTACCGCGGCGACGAGCCCCTGACCGAGCGGGAGCTTTCCGTCTTGCGCGGCGTGGCCGCCGGCCTGGAAAACAAGCAGATCGCCCGGCACCTGGGCATCGCCGCCGACACGGTCAAGGAACACCTCTCGCACGCCATGGCGAAGCTCCGCGCGACGAACCGGGCGCATGCGCTGTCCATCGCGCTCGCGCGCGGATACCTCGCCTGAATCAGGGCGTGCGGGTGTAGTTGGCCGGTACCCATAGGTAACCGTCGCCGTTCCGACGGATGTGGCCGAGGCCGGGGAACGACACATGGGCCGCCGCGACCCAGTAGCCCTTGGCCGCGGCTTCCTCGAGCGCGCGCCTGCGCGAGACCGCCGCGGCTTGCTCATCGTAGTCGTAGCGAATGGAGGCGCCCGGCTCGGCCAATTGCACGGTGGCCACATGCACCGTGTCGCCCCAGGCGAGGAGGTGATCCTGCCCGCTCGTCACCAGGTACCACGTGTGGCCCGGCGTGTGGCCCGGTGCCGGGATGGCGTGAAAACCGGGCAGCACGTCCGTTTCGCCGCGGAATGTCACCACGTGCCCGGCCTTTCGGTAAGGCGCGAGGGAGTCCATGGCACCCGGGAACATCGGCAGGAGGATCGTCGGCACCTTGCCCTCGTTGGCCGGGTCGAGCCAGAAGTCGGCGTCGGCCTGGTTGACGTGGACGATCGCACGGGGAAAGAGCATCGTGCCGTTGCGGATGAGGCCGCCCACGTGGTCGCGATGGAGATGGGTAAGCAGGATGTCGGTCACGTCCTCGGGACGGTATCCGGCCGCGAGCAACGCGGTGGGAAGAAATCCGCCGTCCCCGGCGTAGAGCGGACCCGCCCCGGTATCGATCAGTACCAGGCGTTCCGCGGTCTTGACGAGGAAGGCGTTGATGGAGCCCTGCACGGGAGAGGCGAGATAATCGGCCTCGAGAAGGCGGTCGACCTTCGTGCGATCGACGTGCGTGAGCAGTTCGTCCGCGGGGAATGGATGGGTGCCGTCGAGCAAGGCGGTGACCTCGTCGGTCCCCATGCGCAGGCGGTAGAAACCGGGGCCCTGCGGTCCCACCCTCACGTCGTCGGCCACGGCGACGCCGAGGGCGAACAGGAGTGCGGCCGCCAGGCAGAACCGCTTCATGCCGCACCCCCGTTCCAGCCGTCGAGGAAGTCGAGCAGCAAGCCGTTGACGATCTCCGGCTGCTCCTCCTGGGGCAGATGCCCGCACTGGGCGATCGGCTCGGCACGAAGATGGGTCGCCATGCCACGCCAGACGGCGGCCATGTCGAAGGTGCCGCCGACGGCCTCGAAGTCGGCGCCCCATATCGACATCGTCGGGCACGCGATGAGCCGGTCGGCGTCCTGCTCGTCCTGGAGCACGTCTTCCGGTGCCGCGCGGTAATCGGCCATGGCGCCGCGAACGGCACCCGGCTCGCGGTATGCCGAGACGTACGCCTCGAAGTCGGCTCCTTCGATGGTGTGCGGGTCGTAGCACCAGTCGGTGAAGAAGTGCCGCAGCCACACGTCCTCACGACCCGCGATGAGCGCCTCGGGCAGGTCGAGCACCTGGTGGAAGGCAAAGAACCAGTAGGCCTTGGCGACCTTCGCGTTCATCGACGCGGCCACGATGCGCGTGGGTACGTTGTCCATCACGACGAGGCGGTCCAGGCACCGCGGGTGGTCCTTGGCGAAACGTGTCGCCACGCGCGCGCCGCGGTCGTGGCCGACGAGCGCGATGCGGTCGATGCCGAGATGGTCGAGGAGCGCGGCGAGGTCGTTCGCCATGTTGCGCTTGTCGTAGCCCGTGGCGGGCTTGTCGGTCTTTCCGTAGCCACGCAGGTCCGGCGCGATGACGCGGTACCGTTTCGCCAGCACGGGAATCTGGTGGCGCCACGCGTAACTGGTTTCGGGAAATCCATGGAGAAGGACGACCGGTGCGCCTTCGCCCGCTTCGACGAAATGCTGGCGGATGCCGTTGGCCTTAACGGTGTGGTGTTTCATCGCGCGTCGACCGCAGCCGGAGGAGCGTGCAGCGTATCGATGCCGGCCACGCGGAAATAGCACGATTGGATCGTCCGCCGACGCGGCGCGAGGGGGATATTGAACGATCGTCCGCACCGCCTTCCTGCAAGCTCCGCACAACCGCTTGCCCTAGCTTGGCGGTACCTTCATCGCCACCGAAAGGACCTTGCCATGAGCACCCCGTCCAACGTTTCACCCACGATCGTTCTCGTCCACGGCGCCTGGGCCGACGGCTCGAGCTGGAGTGCCGTCATTCCCAAGCTGCTGTCGAAGGGCCTGAAGGTCGTGGCCGTGCAGAACCCCCTCACCTCGCTCGCCGAGGACGTCGCCGCGACGAAGCGCGTCATCGATTTCGTCGAGGGGCCGGTCGTCCTCGTCGGTCACAGCTGGGCCGGTTTCATCGTCACCGAAGCGGGCGAGGATCCGAAGGTGAAATCGCTGGTGTACGTGTCGGCCTTCTCGGGCAACGCGGGCCAGACCACGGGCGAACTCGTCGGCAAGTACCCTGCCCCGCCGGCGCTCGGCGGCATCCGCGAAGACGGCAACGGCTTCGTCTATCTGTCCGAGCAGGCGTTTATCGACGACGTCGCCCAGGACCTGTCGCCGGATACCGCGCGCCTCCTTGCCGCCACGCAGGGGCCGCTGGCGAAGAGCACCTTCGGCGATGCCCTGACGAAGACCGCATGGCGCACGCGTCCGTCGTGGTTCGTCGTCTCGACGAGCGACCGCGCGGTATCCCCGGACCTGCAGCGCGACGCGGCGACGCTGATGGGCTCGACGGCGACGGAAGTGGCATCGAGCCACATGTCGCTCATCTCCCACGCCGACGAGGTCGTCGACGCCATCGTGCAGGCCGCCGAAGCGGCCGCACGGGACTGATCGGCATATACATGAAAAAAGGGCGCCGGGTGGTGCCCTTTTTCTAAAACACGTTGTTTGTGGCGCAAACGCCCAAACGTCGACGCAACTTAGACAGAACACAAAAGGAGAGGCCACGATTGCCGTGATCTCAATTCATCCGCCCGTGTCAAACGCGCTGGATCAATTCAACTTGAGTCCAATCTCGCTCACGAGAACCAAGTCGTAGGCTTTTAACAGCCTCCCCTCGTCATTCCAATGCTGAATTTTTACCGACGTCACGACGCCTGCTTGATCGACGTCGTATTGGTAGGCCTCAACGAGCTTTTTCGCATCAACATGCGATGCGCAGCCGGTTCGGGTAACCATTGAGCACGTTGCAGAGCCATGCCATCCACCATTGGCGAGACGCCTAATTACTATATGTGGTCCACCTGAATATTGTGCAGAATGCTCCGCTCCCGTCGGGATCGCGAATACCAGACCACCGATAGATCGACATTTGAATGCACGGGACGAACAATTTTCAACTGGCCCGTCGGCTTGCGGCATATCACTGGAAGGACTTTTTATATCGCGGATAGCAGTACCTATCAAAGCGTTATTTTTTTCGATGCCGATAAAATAACCTTGTCGCTCATCTATATACCGTATCGGGCAGGTGAGATCGCTAATCGAATGGACGGTATCATCGAAGCACGAAGCGCCAGCAACAGCCAGGATCATTGCCACGACGTTCATTGGTCTGGCCCCAAAAAGGAACTCGCTGCATCGTTATAAGCGTCTTGATGAGCATCTTGATCGCTACCCATCCGTATTTGCCCGGAAAATCCTAGAGCTTTCCTTTCTTCGGAGCTCTGATGGATTCCCTCATGTAAAAACTCGACCTCTTGCGTTCTCTTTGCATCTCCGAATATGGTGCGACCAGGCTGCAAGCCAGCCTGCTCAACATGGGTGGTATTGCGTTGCGTATACATGGCTCCGGCGACGACCGCTGCTCGACTGATAACCATCCCTTGCTCCGCTGTCCGCCACCCGTTCCTCATGGCGTGCGCGTTACGAGATGTAACCAGCAATAGGGAAGCCGTCAAGCTCACTGCCCGTCGGCATTATTCAGATTTTTTACCTGCGCTAGTGGTTAGCAGGTATCCGCAAGGTGGTTGGTTCATGGTGCCGCGCAATCCTTCGTCATCCGCCAGCAAAACTTGCCATCGGAGTGGTCCGTGGTAGGCCACTGGCACTACGAAAATCGCGCTATCGTCGCCGAGAAAACCGTTCCCTGTGCGGTCGGCTTTCTTTTCGGCTTGGGGATGCGGGATCGCCGTACGATCGTCTGCATAAGTGATGAAGGGGTGCGCCATACCGCGCGGCAACGCTATACATGGCATGGCGCTTCGTTTCGGGGCATTTACGCTAAAGAGCGTTAGAACTCGCTCCACTCCCCAGCTAACGCCGGTGTAGACGCCTGCGCCTTCGGTCGGTCCACCGTGACGGACCGGGTCTCCTTTCGGACGGCATGCGCTTCGTGAACCGGCGCCGCGGTAGCGCCGGCGACCTCGTCCCCGAGCTTGAAGAAGGCCACCTGGCGCAGGAGCTCCTGCGCCAGTTCGAGCGCCTGGCGACTGGCGGCGCTCGCCTCCTCCACCAGCGCCGCATTCTGCTGGGTCACGTCGTCCAGCGCGGCGACGGCCCCGTTGACCTGCTCGACCCCGGCGGACTGCTCCTGCGAAGCGGCTGCGATTTCGGCGACGATGTCCGCGACGCGCGTTGCGCTGCTGCCGATGTCGACCAGGGCGCGGCCCGTCCTGTCCACCAGATCGGCGCCCGACGCCACGCGCTCGACCGTCGTGCCGATCAACGTCTTGATGTCCTTGGCCGCGGCGGCGCTACGCTGGGCAAGGTTGCGAACCTCGGCCGCGACGACCGCGAAGCCGCGTCCCTGCTCACCGGCCCGGGCGGCTTCGACGGCCGCGTTCAGGGCGAGCAGGTTGGTCTGGAAGGCGACTTCGTCGATGAGCACCGCGATCTCGCCGATGCTTCGGCTGGCGTCGGTGATCTGTTTCATCGCTTCCACGGCGTCGACGGCCACCTGGCCGCCGGTCTGCGCTTCGGTACGCAAGCCCTGGGAGATCTGTCGGGCGAGCGCGGCACCCTCGGCGTTCTGCTTGACGGCGGAGGACATCTCTTCCATCGACGCGGCCGTCTCTTCGAGCGAGGACGCCTGCTCCTGCGTACGACTGGACAAGTCGTCGTTGCCCGCCGAGATGTCGCGTGCCGCGTACTCGACCTGTACCGCGTTGCGACGCACCGATCCGACGATGCGGGCCAGGTTTTCGTCCATCGTATGCAGCGCGTTGAGCATGCGACCCAGGTCGTCGTTTCGGGTGACCGAAACGGACTCGCCGAGATGGCCGTCCGCAATGCGCGCGGCGACCGCCGAGGCACCTTGCAGCGGAGTCAGAATGCTGCGGATCAGCGCGGTCGCCACGCCCAGAATGGCAATGAGCGAGAGTACTCCGCCGCCGAGCAGTACCACCCGGCTGCGCGTGTGTGTCGCCTCGTCGCGGGCGGAGCGCTCCTTGAGGAGTACCGTCTCGGCGCCGACGAATTTCGCCAACAGGTCTCTCATACCGTCCATGTGCAGCTTGCCTTTGCCCAGCCGCATGAAGGCAACGGCTTCGGCGCTGGTCGACCCGACCGTGCCCTGCTTTTTTTGCAGCGAGATGGTCGGCTCGATCGCATCGGCCATCCATGTGCGGTAGCTCGCATCCAGATCGTCCAGGCGCCGTTGCTGCGCCGCATTGTCGACCGTCAGGCGACGCAGTGCCTGGAAGGCATCCTCGTACTCGGCTTGCCCGCGCCGCGTGGGCTCCAGCGAAGCGTCATTGCCGGTGAGAAGGTATCCGCGCTCTCCGGTTTCGATATCCACCAGTCCCGTCAGAAGCCGGGCTTCGGTCCGAAGCACCTCGTTCGTGTGCACATCCATGCGGGTGGATTCGGCCAACGCCTGGAGCGAGGCATAGACGATGCTCACCAGTACGACGACGACGACGGCAATGGCTGCGAACCCGCCAAAGATCAATTTGTTTCGTGAAGCGAGCTTCAAAATCTGCATAGTGTCCCCTGCCAGCAAGTCGGCCCCCCCGGCCCTATGGATACGCTGCCAAGGGAACGATGGCGGCGTCGAGGAACGCCCCGCGCCACCAAATGCTCCCGGCATCGCCCGACTTATCGGCCTTGACCACAAAATCTTGATAGGTGCTACACGAAATCGGCATAACTTTCTTGCGAAAGACCCGTCCCCACCGGACGCCGCCCCATCCCCTGGTATATCGGCCGCGCCGGTCTTGTCTTTTCGTCCCTATCGTTCGACCGGCGTCCATGTGTAGGCGCTGCCGGCCTTGCCCACCGTTCCGATGCCCGGGAACGCCATGTGGGCTCCTGCCACCAGATACCCGGATTTGCTCGCCGCCGCGAGTGCCTTTTCGCGACTACGGACGGCATCGGCCGGCGTGCTGTCGAAGCGGATGGTGACCTTCGGGTCGGGAAACTGCGCCGCCGCCAGGTGGACGAGGTCGCCCCACACGAGCAGCACCTTGCCGTCGCTCACGATGCGGTAGCCGGTGTGCCCCGCCGTGTGACCCGGCTCGCTCCATGCGGTGATCCCCGGTCCGACGGTTTCGCCCGAAGCGAGCGTTTTGACGTGCCCGATCGCCTCATAAGGCTTGAGGGCCGTCGCGACCGCGTCGAACGTGGCCTTCACCGAGGCGTCGACCTGGCCGACGTTGCGACGGTCTTCCCAGAAGGTCTTCTCGCGGGCGTCGACGCGCACGATGGCGTTCGGATACACCATCCTGCCGCGGTCGATGAGTCCGCCGACATGGTCGGCATGCAGGTGCGTGATCAGCACTTCGTCGATCTGGTCGGGGCGGTAACCCGCCGCCTGCAGGTGCTGGCTGACCTGGCCCAGCGTCGCGCCGAGAAAGGCGCCCGAGCCGGTGTCGATGAGAATGCGTTTGTCGCCGGTATCGATGAGGAAGGCATTGACGGACGTCGGCACGTCGTCGCTGAGGTGGGCCTTCGAGAGCGCCTCCTGCACTTCGCCCTTGCGGGCTTCGACCATCAGCGTCGATGCCGGAAGCGTGAAGCGGCCGTCGGAAAGGGCGATGACCGTGACCTTGCCCAGGGGCATTTTCAGGAAGCCCTCGTCGGCCTCGTCGGCGGCATGCGCGGCGGATGCGGTGAGCGTGGCAAGCAGGAGTGCGGTCATTCCGCGGAACGGACGACGCGGGAAGGATGAGTGAGCTGGCATGACAAGGCACCGTTGGGCAGGACGGGCCGAGTGTCGGCAACACCCACGGTTCGGGATAGCAGAAAGGTGACCCGTGCTCCCGCACGCCGCATGCCGGGGCGCAAGGCCCCGGCCGCCGCCTAGTGTTCCTGCTGGGCGCGTGGAGCCCGACGCCGGGCGAGGCTGAGCAGCAATGAGCCGATGGGAAGCACGCCGCCGAGGACACAGACCGCGAGCCAGCCGCCATGGCCCCACGCCACGGATGCCAAGAGCGAACCGAGGGCCCCGCCCACGAACATCGTGGTCATGAAGAGCGTGTTGAGCCGGCTCTTGTATTCCGGGTGCAGGCCATAGATCACGTGCTGGTTGGAGACGAGGGAAATCTGCACGCCGAAGTCGAGCACGATCACGCCGACGACCAGGCCGACGAGGCCTGACGAAAACCCGAAAACGAGCCACGCCACGATCGTCGCCGCCGCACCGAGGGCGATGACCGGTGCGGGTCCGCGGCGGTCGGCCACCCGCCCCGCCACGGGGGCCATGGCCACGCCCACCGCCCCGACGATTCCGAACAGTCCCGCCGACGCCGCGCCGAGGTTGAGCGGCGGCTGGGCCAGGCGAAGTGCAAGGGTCGTCCAGAAAGCCGAGAACGAAGCGAAGAGCAGCGCCTGGGTGATGGCCGCGCGACGGAGTACCGGCTCGTCGCGCCAGAGGTGGATGAGCGATCCCAGCAGGTCGCCGTAACGAAGTCGCTTCGCCGGAGGATGTGCCGGCAAGCTGCGCGCCATCAGCACCGCGCCGAGCACCGCCAGCGGCACGGCGAGCCAGAACATGGCGCGCCATCCCGCCATGCTCGACACGAGACCGGCGAGCGTCCGGCTGAGGAGGATGCCCGTGAGCAGGCCGCTCATGACGGTGCCGATGGCGGCGCCGCGCTTCTCCGGCGCGGAAAGGATGGCCGCGAAAGGCACGATCTGCTGGGCGACCGTGGCTGCCGCACCCACCAGCACCGAGGCGAGCGCGAGCACGGGCAGGCCGGGAGCGATCGCCATCACCACCAGGGCCAGGGCGAGCACGCCGAACTGCACGACGATGAGCTTGCGCCGTTCGAGCATGTCACCCAGTGGCAGCAGGAACAAAAGTCCCGCGGCGTAGCCGAGTTGGGTGAGCGTGGGTATCCATCCGCCGACCCGCGCGTCGTGGAACGCATCGGACATCACGCCGAGCATGGGCTGGTTGTAATAGATGGAAGCGACCGCAAGACCGGCGGCCAGTGCCATGGCGAACAGGGTGCCCCGCCCGATGGCGCCGACGGGTTGGGTGGATGAGGACATGGTGGACTTCCAGCAAAGAAGGAATGGTGCGCATGCTACGCGCCGAAGGCGTGGTTGCTTAGCAGGATAAGAACATCGGCCGCGGGACAAACCCCCAGGATGGGGGGCCCGGAACGGAAACCGCGACGATGGGGCGTGGCGGGCGGCCTCGTGCGGCGATGCCGGAACCGTCGCTTCCGTGACGCCAATAATACAAGCCGGCCCTTGATCCACACGCTACGATTTCGCCGTCGCCGGCATGCCGGCCCTTCCATTGGCGTCAGCATGGCAGCGGACATCGTTATCAGGGATGCGCCCGACGAAGGGCGTTTCGTCGCGGAGCTCGGCCGCCAGAGCGCGAGCGCGTGGTACGAACGCGGACCGGGCATGCTGCGTTTCGTCCGCGTCGATATTTCCCAGAGCCTCATCGCCGACGGGGTGGGCATCCAGCTGATGCGGGTGGCCATGTCACAGGCGCGGGCGCAAGGCCTGCTGGTCGAACCCGCCTGCGACTTCGTGGCCAACTACATGCGCAACCATCCCGATACGCAGGACCTCCTGACGAGCGAGGGTTGGCGCCTACTCCGCCGATAAGGCATGCATCGCTGGACCTCCCCGTAAGCCATGGCCACAATCGGTCGAAACCGTCCTGGGGAACACCGATGCGTCGACCGCTGAAGCACCTGCTGGCCATCCCTGGCCTGCTCTTGCTCCTGTACGCATCCACCGTCCTTGCGGACGCGCCGTCGGCCCCCGCGTATCGTCCCATCCGGCAATGGATCCATCGTGCCTTCCCCGCGAGCGAGGGGGCGCCGGCCGGCGTCTGGGCGATGACGCAGGATGCGGATGGCTACCTCTGGTTCGGCGGTCCGACGGGTCTCTTCAAGTTCGACGGCGTCACCTTCGACGGCAGTCTCAGCCACCTGTTGCCCCATCCGCAGATCATGGCGCTGCTCGCCACGCCGGACGGCACGTTGTGGGTAGGCGATCGGACCGGCTACATCACGCGCATCGCCGACGGCAAGGCGCAGGTGTCTCCCGGGAAGGAAGGCGCCGGCTCGGTCCTGTCCTTCGCCCGAACCAGGGACGGCACGCTGTGGGCCGTTCGCACCAACGGGCTCTACCGTTTCGACGGGATCGCCTGGCAACGCTTCCCGTCGACGGAACCCGGACCGCGGGAATACATCCAGCAGGGCTTCGTCACACCCGACCAATCCGTGTGGCTCCTGCGCGAGCACAGCGCGCTACGGAAACCGCCCGATGCCTCGACGTTCGAACTTCGGACGGTCGCCGACTACCGCGCGGCGCAACTCGGGCGTCCCGGCGGCATGTGGCGGCCGGATAACCAGCTCGCCGACGAGAGCCTCGACGACGAAGGCGCCCTGTGGTGTGGGACGAACGCGGGCGTGGTGCGCATCGTCTGGCCGGGACGGGGCCCGGCGACGGATCCGCCGATCGTCGAAACGTACGGCGAAAAGGACGGTTTGACGGGCATAGCCGCCATGGCCGTCATCAGGGATCGTGAAGGCACGATCTGGGTAGCGACGCCCAAGGGCATCGACCAGTTCCGCAAGGGGCGCTTCGACCCCGTCGATCTGCCTCCGGACACCTACAAGCCGGCCATCGCGACGGATGGCCTGGACCATCTCTGGGTCGCCGCCGAAAACGGCGTGTTCGAGTTCGGTGCCACCCGGAAGGCGTGGCCCCAGGCCGGCAAGCAGGTGAACGCCATCGCCAGGGCCCCGGATGGCAGCTTGCTGATGACCTCGGACAAGGGCCTTTTGCATATCGACGGAACGGAAGTGACCGTCGCGCCCCTGCCCGATGCCATCACCGGCATGCCGAGGCAGGTGCGCGCCCTTGCCCAGGCACGCGACGGCTCGGTGTGGATCGCCTTTCGGCAGGCGTTCCGGTGGGCGAAAGGCACCATCGAGACCTTGGGCCAGGACGAGGGCCTTCCCGGAAAGGGAAAGAACCTCCGCGCGATCGCGCGGCGCGCGGATCATGGCTTGTGGCTGGGATACGACGACGACACGGTCGCCGCCATCGAGGATGACGGAACACGGGCGGCCGTCTACACGCAGTCATCGGGCATCGGCGTCGGGCAGGTCACCGCCCTGTGGCCGCGGCGGGACGGCGTATGGGTGACCGGCGACCATGGCGTGCAGTTCCTCGCGCCGGGACGACCGACGCGCACGCTCCTGTTCGCCGACGGTCGCGCGGTGCGGGTGGGCACGGGCATCCTCGAGCAGCCCCATGGCGACCTCTGGATCAACGCGTCCGACGGACTCCATCATGTCTCCGCGGCCGACATGGCACGGTGGTGGGCCGCCCCGGAAAAACCCGTGCCGGCGCAGCACTTCGACGAACGCGACGGTTGGCCTGGCCTGCGCGATACGGTCCCCGCTCCCTCGCTGATCGCCGGTGTCGGCGGTCGGCTCTGGGTGGCATCCGATACCGGCGTGGCCGGGCTCGACCCGGCGAGCCTGATACGAAATCCGCGCGTGCCGGTGGCGACCATCCTCGGCGTCAACGGCGAACCGCTTGCGCCTGACGCGGACCTCGCCGCCGGCACCACCCGTCTCGAATTTCGCTACACGGCCCCCGTCCTCGCCATTCCCGAGCGCGCCAGGTTCCGCTATCGGCTCTCGCGGGTGGACGAGGGGTGGCGGGACGTGGGCAACGTGCGGGAGGCGACCTACACGAACCTCGCGCCCGGCGACTACACCTTCGAAGTCGTCGCCGCCAACGAGGATGGCGTCTGGTCCGCCTCGCCGGCCCGCCTGTCCTTTCGCATCGCGCCTTTCTTCTATCAATCGGCGTGGTTCGCGCTGCTGTGCGCCGCCGTCGCGATCGCCTTGCTCTATGCGCTTTACGCCTGGCGACTCCGGGTTCTCGGCACGGTCTTGCTGGCCCGGGTCATGGAACGCGAACGCATCGCCCGCGAACTGCACGACACGGTGCTCCAGGGGCTTCACGGCGTGCTCCTCTACGTTCGCGTGGCGGCCAACTCGCTCAAGGACGGTACCGTCAGGGATCATCTCGAGCGCGCCCTGCGCGTCGCCGAACAGGCCATGGCCGAAGGACGCCAGCGCATCGTCGACCTGCGCACGGCACCCAGGCCGTCGACGTCCCTGGTCATGCGCTTGCGCGCCGCCCTGGACGAATGCCTCGCCGACACGGGCATCGAGGGTGTCGTCGCCATCGACGGCGAGGAAAAGCCCATCAGCTCGGAAGCCGAGGAAGATCTCAATGCCATCGTCCTGGAACTCGTCCGCAACGTGCGCAAGCATGCGAAGGCCAACTCCGTCTGCGTCAACGTCAGGTTCGGCAAACTGCATCTGGACATCGAGGTGAGCGACGACGGCATCGGGCTGGTGCCGGGCGCCACGACCAAGCCGCTATCGTTCGGATTGCAGGGCGTACGGGAGAGGACCGCACGCTGGTCGGGCCACTTCACCATCGGTCCGGGGGAGCCCACCGGCACGAGCGCATTCGTCACCCTTCCCGCGATCGCGGTCTATGCGTCGGATGCGGGACGTCGCCGATGGCTGCGACTGCCCTGGAAACCCGCGAACCGGCGGCTTCACGATTGAGTCGTTTCACCAACGGTTGGCGATCTGCCCAAGCCCCGCCAGGAACCGGAGCACCGTGCGATTGAACGTCGCGGGCCGTTGCAGCGGCGCGAAGTGACTCGCCTCGGGGAGCAGCACGAATCGTGCGCCCGGGATGGTCCGGGCGATATATTCGGCATGCCCGCGCTCGATGAACTCGTCGTGCTCGCCCAGGACGCTCCACACCGGAACGGTGACCTGCCCTAGTTGCCCGGGGCCGTAACCGGGCTGATCCGCCTGCATCGCGCCGAGGTCGTCGCGCATGGCTTCGAATTCGGAAAGGGAGCGTGCCGCTGCCCCTTTCGCGGTGGGGGAAAGCGCTGCATGCTCGGCCACGTGATGCCTGTAGATGCGATCGATCACGGCGGACGACTGGAAAGGCCGGGTGCCCGTGGCGTCGACGTTGCACGCGAAGAAGAACACGCCCGCCGAGCGATCGGGCGTGTCGTGCGATAGCACCAACGCGATGTCCGCCCCGTCGCTCCAGCCGACGAACGCCGCCCTGGCGACGCCGAGCGCATCCATGACGGCGCGCGTGTCGGATGCCATGAGGTGGTAGCTGTACGGTCTTGCGTCGCGCGTCGAACGCCCCTGTCCCCGGCTGTCGATCACGATCGCGGTATAGCCCGCCTCGACCAGCGCCGGAACCTGGTAGCCCCAGTTGTTCGAGTTGCCGAGCCCGCCGTGAAGCAGGACCACCGGCGGCCCATCGCCGAAGGTCGCATGCCAGATGCGGGCGTGTTCGTTATCGACGTACCCGCTCGCGAGCGGCGCGGGAAGCGATGGCATCCCGTGGGCCTCGAGATGCGCGAGGTCGTCGTCGCGAAAAGTCGGGTCGACGGTGGCGATGGCGGGCCTCATGAGGGATCATCCACGTCCGGTACGGAAACGGAAGATGCCATGACCTCGTCGTCACCGCCAAACGACCTGCCCCGCTATCGGCTCCTGACCGGCAAGGACGACGCCACGTTCTGCCACCGCGTTTCCGAAGCCCTCGACCTGGGCTATCGGTTGCACGGATCGCCCGCGGCCACGTTCAACGGACGCGACGTCATCGTCGCGCAGGCACTCGTCTGGCCGGGTGCCGGATCGTCCGACGGCTAAGTCGGCCCCGAACCGTGCAACGCCGCCGGGGCGGCCTGCTGCCGGCGTGACGCCCGCTTGCGCGCCAGGTTCGCAAGAACCTGCATCGCCGGTAGCGGATCGTCCATGCGGAACACATGCAGATCCGCCCGTAGCCACTGCATCGCGATGGTCGCCCTGCCCTTCAGGCCGAGCGTCGGCGTTCGGGCAAGGCTGGCCAGGTCGTGATAGAGGTCGACGCACAGCTTGCCGACCGGGTAATCCCGCGACGCCGTCGGTACCGGTTCGCCCAGCGCATCGCGCCAGGCCATGTCGCATACGTTCACGCCGTGGCGCGCGGCGAATTCGACGTAGGTCCACGCACGGGTGTTCACCTCGATGATCCGGAAGCGTCCGTCGCGCGGGTCACGCTTGAACTCGGCGCTGAAGATGCCCCTGTAGCCGACATCGTCGAGCAAGCGGCACGCGTGCGAGACCGCCTCGTCCGCGTCGGCGAGCGGAATCGAGCGGGAGCAGGAGCTGTTGCCGAAATCCGGCGGCGACATGCGCATCCGCTGGCGGGCGAACAACCCCGGGTAGGCACCGCCGGCGTCGCGGAAGCCGTCGATGAAGAAGTGTTCGGTCGGCGGTCCCGGAATGTATTCCTGCGCCATGAGCGAAAAGCCCTGGACATGCAGGCGTGCCCACGTGTCCCTCAGCTCGTCGCGGCCATGCACCCAGACGCCCTTGGCACCGATGACGTCGCTGAAGCGTTGCGAGTTCACGGGCTTGATGAAGACGCGCCGGAGCGTTTCCATCGGCACCGCGTCCGCGTCGGCCAGGGAGCCGAGATGGAAAGTGCACGGATGGGGAATGCCCAAGCGGTCGAGCCGCCGCGCGAACGTGGCCTTGTCTTGCAGTAGCGCCTGGATCTCCCGGCTCGCGGTGGATACCCGGAAGCGTTCGCGCAGCTCGGTCGACGGCAGGTCGGACAACCACATGGCCGCATCGTCCGCACCGGCGACGAGTACCGCCCGTTTCAGCGGCATGTCGCGTAGGGCGTCCATGGCGGCCGCTCCGGGACGACCGTCCCAGGCGACGCCCGGCGTCGGGCGATACCAGCGCGATCGCGTGGTCAGGTCGCCGGGCGGACACGCCACGTAGGCGGGAATCCCGGCAAGCGCCAGGCTGCGCAGGATGCCGAGTGCCGTGGGCCCCTGGCCCATCACGATGACCGGCACGCGGCCGGCGTCGACGACATTCATGGCGTTCCCCTGCGCGCCACCCTGTCGGTGACGGCTCCCATTACATCGTACGCACCGGAGGTGAGACAGTACGACGGACGGTCTATCACCTTAAGAACGGGCTCAGGGCGCGTCGATCTTCTCGGCGGTGGTCTGCCAGGCTTTGCCGCCGAGCTTGAGTTGCTCGAGCAGTCGACGGCCCCATTGTTGGCCGGGTTTCTCCAGCAGGTGATAACCCACGGCCGCGAGCGCGTACGTCACGATCGCCACCACGGGGAAGACCGTCATGAATCGCCAGGACGGCGGTTGCGTCATGCCACCATGAGCGAGCACCCAAGCCGCGACGGGATGCAGGATGAGCAGGTGGATCAGGTAGCACCCGTACGAGAGTTCACCCAGCCAATAGAACGGCCTCGATCCGAGCGTGCGCGATACCGCGCCGACGACGGGACGGTCCTGGAAGTTGACCACCAGGAAGAACGCCACCACCAGCGCTTCGCGAACGATCACGTGAAGCGCGTCGATGCTCCCGCCATAGGGAAACGCCATGAGGATCATGGCAGCCACCAGGTGCTTGCCGTTCCTCGGTGCCGCGGCGATCAGGATACCGGCGAGGAACACGTGCAGTTTCAACGGCAGGAACGACGGCATCGGGAGGCGGATGTGCAGCGCCTTCAGGCCCAGGGCCACCGCGAACGCGGCCAGGGCCACGCCGGCCGTCATGCGTAACCAACCCATGCGCGCATGAAGCACGATGAGGAACGGAAACACGGCATAGAACTGCATCTCCAGGCCGAGGCTCCAGTCGGGCAACGGCGTACGGAAGGCGTAATCGGGAAACAGCCCGTAGAGGTACGTCAGGTGCATCGCGATGTTGCCGATGCTCAGGTCCGCATAGCGCTCTTCCAACTGCAAGGGACGGCCCAGCGCCTGGTCGATGAAGACGCGATCGGCGTAGATCCCCGCGCCGGCGATCAGCGCGATGATGAGCAGCGGGAAATACAACGGCGACAGCCGGAAGAAACGGCGTATCCAGAACGCCCGCCACGTGGACGGCCGCGACCAGTCTTCCCTGTGCCGTCTGACCAGATACTGATAGGTCATCAGGTAGCCCGACAGCAGGACGAAAAGATCGACGCCGAGATCGGGACTGCCGACGATGGGAAGACTGAAACCGGTCAGCAGCATGCAGTGCCCCGCAAGCACCCACAGCGCCGCGATGCCCCGGGTCCCGTCAAGGCACTGGATTCGCAAGACGGGCTGGGCGGCGGTCGCGGATCCTCGGTTCACGTCGTGGCATCCCGTGTCAGGCAAAAAACCATTGAATCATGGTCTACCCGGGAGGCCGAGGTCCCGATGCGCAAAGTGTCGACTGTCCGTTAATTCGACCTTTGCCTGACTCGCATCGATCACCATGGCGACGCGACACGCACCGAATGCCGCCTCTCGCGAGAAGAGGCGGCGTACGTCATCCCCTTCGGGCGATCGTCTCGACCGGCCCGGCCATCAACCGCCGTCGGTCGGATGGCGGGTACCGAACATGCCCAGGTCGGTGCTCTCGGCGACCTTGGGATTGATCTTCGACACGCGATCGGTGCGCTGCAACGGCTTTTCCATCGGAATGCCGAACGGGTTGGCGGTCGTCTCGTCGTGCATGGTCATGTGCAACTGTTCCATGAGAACGCTCCATCGGTTTGAGCCGCCGGACGGCGGCATCCCGAAACCTAGCATGGACATGATCGTCAAAGCCGGACGGGGTCGACGTTCAGGCCACCGGCGCGTACTGCATCTCTCCCGCCCCGAACGACCAGTCCTCACGCGTGTTGCCGACCAGGGTGATCCAGACGTCTTCCTTGCGTATCCCCGTTCGCTCGTGGATGAGGTCGGCCACCATCCGGTAGAAGGCTTTTTTCGCCTCGATGCTACGACCCGCCACCCAGGTGACCTGGATGAACACGATGTCGGGCGAATAGCCGATGCCCAGATACCCTTCGCTGGGATAGATCAGTTCGTCGTCGTCGTGCCGGGTCACGATCTGGAACTTGTCGTGGATGGGCACGTTCGCGGTCAGGGTCATGGCCTCGTAGATCGATTCGGTGATCCGGCCGACGACATCGGGCGTCACCCGGCGGCTGAGGTCGATGCGGGCGAGTGGCATGGCGGTGCTCCTGTCTGGGCGAATGGCTCCGGAACAGCGTAGGATGATGCCAGGTATGCGGCAAGCGCATAATTTTCATAAATATCATGCGTCAGGTGCAAGATGATCGAAGATCTCCAGGCCTTTGTCGCCGTGGTGGAAGCCTCGTCGCTCAGCCGCGCGGCGAGTCGCCTGCACATCACGCAATCGGCCGTCTCGCGACGTCTGCAGCAATTGGAAAGCCGCCTCGACGGCGTGCTCCTGGATCGGGCGCATCGCCCCCCGCTGCCTACGCCGCTGGGCACGCGCGTGTACGAAAGCGCCAAGGCGGTGCTGCGACAGGTCGACTCCCTCGTGTCGCTCGCCGACGAGAGTGCCGAGCCCAGCGGCACGTTCCGGCTCGGCTTTTCCATGGGACTGGGTGACGGCGTACTGGAGCGTGTCGTCGAGCGGCTGCATGCCGACTTCCCGAAGGTTCACCTGCAGATTCGCAGCGACTGGAGTCACGGCCTCGTCGAGCGGTTGGAAGGAAACGCGCTGGACGCCGCCATCGTGCTGTCCCAGGCGTCCGCGCCGGTTCCATCCTCCCTCGCGGTACGGACGGTGGGCGCGGTGGACCTCGTCATCGTTCAATCGCGCAGCCAGATGCCGTTCCGGCGCCCCGTCCGGCTGGCCGCGCTGGTCAATGCGAACTGGGTACTGAATCCGGTGGGATGCGGTTATCGCGCGGCGTTGGAATCGGCGATGGGCAAACAGGATGCGTGCCTGCGGGTCGCCATCGACGCCCTGGGGTCGGAGCTGCAGCTTCGCCTCGTCGCCAAAGGCATGGGGCTGGGCCTGGTGCCGCGTATCACCCTCGTATCGAGTCCCAGCGCGCGGGCCATCCATCCCGTGGCGGTCAGCGACTTCCAGCTCTCGATGGACGTCCGCCTGGCCCATCACCGCGAGCCCGGTCCGTTCAGGGCCGTACTCGCGGCGGCGCAGGCGCATGCGACGGTCGCCCTTGCGCCCGCGAGGAAAACGCGTCGCTGAAGCGGCTACGCGGTGTCCCGGAACGTGGACGCGTAATGGACGAATTCCGCGGACAAATTCCTGGAATGGTTCACCAACGCCCGGATGTAAGGAAGGCGGGCGGCTTCGTAGCGTTTCAGCAGGTCGGCGACCGGTTCGGCGGGGTCGGCACGCGACAGCATGTCCGAGAGCAAGCCCGCATCCTCCACGCCGGTGGCGTAGCCGCTTCCCGTCATCGGCGACAGCACATGGGCCGCATCGCCGACGATCGCCAGGGGGCCGAGGGCCAGCCGCTCGGGACGGTACTCCGCGATGGGCGCGCCTCGCATCGCGTTCGGCAGACGAACGCCGACGCTCACCGCTTCGCGCCATGGCTCCGGCCAGAGCGTCGGTACGAGCGAGGCGAGCTCATCCCGGATGTCCTGGCCGATGGCCTCGGCGCCCAGCGTGCCGATGACGTATCCGTCGCCGGTAAGGCATCCGGCGTCGCGTAACGTGTCTTCCCTGCCCGCCTCGAACCACGCGAACGTCACCTGCCGCTTCCCCGGCTCGAGGGATCCGTCGCGCCCCGGAAGGACGGCGGCTACCAACCGATAGCCGTTTTCGTAGGCGATCCACAGGCCGCGGTGGGACGACCAGTCTACCGGCGAGGCCAGCCGGCTCTCCTCGATCAGGCCGCGCCAGACGACGTACCCCGCGTAACGGGCGAGCGGGAGCGCGGAAGCGACGGCACGCCGCACGGTGCTGCGGTAACCGTCGGCACCGATGACGGCGTCCGCCGAAACGATGCCGCCGTCGTCGAACGTCAGGATGGCACGGCCGCCTTCCGAACCGACGGACGCGACGGCCTTGTCTTCCTCGAGGGTGATGGAAGGCATCTCGCCGGCGCGATCGCGCAACCATCGATACAGGGCGGGCCAACTCGTCAGGTGGCGATCGCGATAGGCGTGCACCACGGGCAGTTTCGGCGCCGAGCGCGGATCGCATCCCACGGTGGCCGCTATCGACGCCAGGTCGACGCTGAGGTTGTCGCCACCGTGCGTCTTGCGCACCGTACGCTCCACGACCCGCGTGGGAACGCCACGTTTCGCGCAGGCGAGGGCCAGGGTCAATCCCGCGAGGGATGCCCCGACGATGACGATGTCACGCTTCGGTGGTGCCATGGCGACGTTTGAATCCTGCGCTGTCTGGTCCCGCAAACGGGATGCGGCTCCCGAGGAAGGCGCATCCCGTTCCCTTACTTCCTGTCGGCGAGGAAGTCCACGATGACTTCGTTAAAAGGCGCGGCGCATTCCTCGGGCACCCAGTGGCCGCAGTTGGGCAGCACCACGCCCTTCATCGAGGTGGCGTACTTAGCCAATTGGTCGACCTGGAACTGGCCGACCGATACCTCGCTGCCGCCGCCGATGGCCATCGAAGGTACGGTGATCTTCCGCTTGAGCAACGGCGCGTTACGCTTTTCCGTCTCGTTGAGCGCCCTGTAGTACTCCATGGCGGCGTGCAACGAAACCGGCTTCGCGTACGACTTCGCGTACATCGCGAAGAGCTTCGGCGTGAAGACCTCCTTGTTGACGGCGTGCGCCAGGATGAAATGCTTGAAAAACGCCAGTTCGCGACCGGCGATCAACGTCTCGGGCAGGTTGTCGCCCGCGGCGAAGAAACTGAAGTGCCACACGAGCGACTCGCCCCTGGGCGTAAATGCCGGGAACGTATAGATGCTCTCATCCGGGATCGGCGCCTCCATGAACACCACGTGTTTGAAGTCGGCCTGGTTCTCGACCACCATCGGATAGGTGTTCCAGTTACCGATGTCGTGGGACACGAGGTCGAACGGCGCGTTCGGACTGAAGGCCTTCGCGAATGCGTGGATCGTCTTCGCCACGTCCTGCCCGGCATACGACTTCGGCGCACTCGACATCCCAAGGCCCGGCAGGTCGATGGCGATCACCGTATGGTCTTTCGCCAGGATGGGCATGAGCTGGTGCCACTCGTACCAGGTTTGGCCGAATCCATGGACCAGCAACACCATCGGGCCCGAGCCGCCCTTGAGATAGTGGATCTTCACGCCGTCGACGTCCTTGAACGCCGGCGTGAAACCTTCCGGTGCCGGGAATTCTTCCGCGGCGAACGCCGGCAAGGCAAACATGAGGGCGAACGCGACCGTCACCCGCTGGATCAAACGGCTGATCATGGGAGTCTCCTGGTTGAATACACGTCAGGCGGGCTGTCGCGCGCCTCCGGCGCGCACGAGCACCGCGATGCAAAGGGCGACGGTCACCAAGGCGAAGGCGCTCGTCGCCCATCCGAGGGCTACCATGCCCCAGCGATCGATGGTCCAGCCGCCGGCGAAGGCACCCAGTGCGATGCCGAGATTGGCGGACGACAGGTTCAACGTCATGGCGAACGCGGGCGCATGGCCTCCGGCCAGCGTGACGCGTACCTGGCTCAGGGTGACGCTCGCCGTATGCGCGATGCTCCACGTACCCAGCGGCACGACCGCGAAGGCGATCGTCGAGGGGACGAGCCCGAGCACGTTCGTGGCCAGGACCAGCAGGATCACCACCGCCGCCGTCGCCTGCACCGGTATGCGATCGGCGACGTGCGCCGCGGCGGCGTTGCCGAGCAAGCCCGCCGCGCCGAAGAGAAACAAGGCGATCGCCACGCCACCGGCGCCGAGGCCCAAATGGCCTTCGAGCCAGGCGCCGAGGAACGTGTAGGAGGAAAACATCGCGGCGAACAGCGCCACGGAGAGCGCCAGGTGCATGAGGAACACCGGCTGCCGGAGCAGGTCGAGCTGTTGCGCCCGCGATGCCTGCACGATCGGCCGACATGTCGGGAAGCGAAACCACACCAGCAGCAACACGGGCAACGACACGACGATCAGGGCCATGAAGGGCGCGCGCCAGTGTCCGCCCTGCGCCAGCGCGATGCCTGCCGGCAGTGCCACGAGCACGCCCAGCACGAAGCCGACGTTGGCCTGCGCGAGGGCCTTCCCCCTCTGGTCGTGCCGGGCCAGCGTGGTAACCGACGCGGCGCCCACGCTGATGAACGCCGGCAAGGCCGCGCCCTGCACGGCGCGCGCGGCGAGCATGAGCGTGATATTCGGCGCGACCACCATCACCACGTTGCCGGCCGCGAAAAGCACCAGCGTCGCCGCCAGCACGTGGCGCGGTTGCCAGCGGCTGGCCAGCAGCGTCACGCCGGGCCCGGCCACCGCGGCGGAAAAGGCGAACACCCCGGTCAGGCGCCCCGCTTCGGCGAGCGAGGTGTCCAGCTCGGCGGCTACCAGCGGCAACAACCCCACGACGATGAACTCGGTGGCGACCACGAGCGTGATCGCCGGAGCGAGCATCCATATCACCCTGCGAAGGACCGCGTCCTGGCCCGTGGCCACCGTGTTCACGCGTTGGCTCCGCCGTCGACGGTCAACCCCGTGCCGTTGATCGAACGGGCTTCATCCCGCGCGACGAAGGCGACGAGGGCGGCGACGTCCTCCGCGCGGCCGTAACGCTTGATCGCCATCCGGTTGAGCTGCGCGGCCGAACGCGGGCCATCGATCGGATTCATGTCGGTGTTCGTCGAGCCCGGGTGCACGATGTTCACCGTGATGCCGCGCGGGCCCAGGTCGCGCGCCAGGCCCTTGGTCCAGCCGATCAGCGCGGCCTTGCTGGCCGAATAGAGGCTCGTGCCCTCGGCCGGCACGCGCTCGGCGAGATTGCTTCCCGTCGAGATGATTCGGCCGCCCTCGCCCATGTGGCGGATGGCGGCTTGCGAAGCCAGGATCACCGAACGGACGTTCACCGCGAGGGTGTCGTCCACGTCCTGCAGGGACATCGATTCGATGGGGCCGCCGCGGATGATGCCCGCGTTGTTCACCAGGATATCGAGGCCGCCGAAGGCATGGGCGGCGCTGTCCACGGCCCGCACGACCGAAGCCGGGTCGGCGGCGTCCATCTGGATCGCCACGGCGCGCCGTCCCTGTGCTCTTATCTCGTCGACGATGGCACTCACGGCGAAGGCCGACTTCTCGTAGCCGAGCGCGACGTCGGCACCTTCCGCGGCCATCCGCCGTGCGATGGCGGCGCCGATGCCGCGACTGGCGCCGGTCACGAACGCCCGCTTTTTCTCCAGTGGAAACATGGGAACCTCATTTGTATAATGACTGCTACACAAATTAGGCCGGCGGTTTTTCGCTGTCAAGAACTTTCTGTAGTGACTGAGATAGAATTATGAAAACGGCGCCTCCGACGCGCGGCCGACCGCGCGGCTTCGACAGGGACAAGGCCCTCGCCAAGGCCATGGAACTCTTCTGGGACAAGGGCTACGAGGGCGCGTCGATGGCCGAGCTGACGTCGGTCATGGGCATCGGCGCACCGAGCCTCTACGCGGCGTTCGGCTCCAAGGAAGAGCTGTTCCGCCAGGCCGTGGACCTGTATTGCGACACCGAGGGAGGCATCATCTGGCGCAACGCGCTGGCGGCGCCCACCGCGTTCGAATCGGTGAAGGCGTTCCTCATGACCACGGCCCGCGAATTCACTCGCGCGGACAGGCCACGCGGTTGCCTGGTGATCCTCTCCGCCCTTCACGCGACCGAGTCGAGCGCGACGGTGCGCGCCGAACTCACGGCCAAGCGAAGGCAATGCATCCGTGTGCTCGCCGATCACCTGGGAAGCGGCATCGAACGCGGCGAGATCGCGCCGGGCACGGATCTGGAAGGCCTCGCCCGCTACTACCTGACCGTGCAGCAAGGCATGTCGATCCAGGCCCGCGACGGCGCCGACCAGCGAATGCTCGAAGTGATCGCGGAAGCGGCCCTGGCGTCATGGGCTCCCATGACGGGCGCGACGACCGCCCGCCCGTAACGGCACACGACGACCGGCGAAAGCGGCGGCCTGCCCGGCGATCATGCGCGGCGCAGGATCAGGTTCCTCCAGGTGGGCCGCGGCCCGCGGAAATCGACGGCTTCGCCGTCGCTGGTGAAGAACAGTCCTCGTTCGTGTTCGTCGACCAGTTTGACGCCGTTGATGAAGAGGTAGCCGTTGCGCCGGTCGAGCAGCACGTCCATCGACGGCTTGCCCCATTGGTCGACGACGTACTTTCCTTCATAACCGGACCAATGGGCCGCGTCGGGGCCCTTCGGATCGTCCGGACCGTCGTTGTAGTCCAGGCCGGCTTCGCCTTCGCTGCATTCGAGATGGGCCGGCATGCCGTCGGACGGAGCGCTGAAGCGCCACTCCACCCATTCCCCCGTCTTGTCCCTGGTGAAGAACGTATCCTGGTCGACGGCGATCAGCGCACCGTCGACCTCCAGGGCCTCGGACCGGAAACGGAGGCCGTCGCCGTCCTCGCCGATGACGGCCACGAGGTTGCGACCGACGTAGTCGCCCCGAACGGCTTTCCTTACGGTCGGCGCTGGCTGGATGGGGGCGATGGCGTCGACCGCGAGCCTCGGGCGCCTGGCGCCGAAGCGCGCGGCGAGGAGGCCGTCGATCAGTTTTTCGCCGAAGCGGTACGGTGCCGAAGCGGACCGGTTGAACAGCGCCGCCCATGCCAGCCGGGCCTCCGGGCAATAGACGAAGACGCAACCGAAGCCGAAACCACCGCCCTTGTGGCTGAGGATGCGAACGGGCGTATCGCCATAGCGCGCTTCGTTCCGGATCACCCCCAACCCGTAGTCGCCGCCGAGACCGAACCCGTGCATCTCCTTCCATAGGCGCTCGTCCAGCAGCGCGGTACCGGCTCGTCGGCCCTGGTCGAGATGGAAGGATGCGTAAGTCGCCATGTCCCGCGCGCTGATATACACGCCCCCGGAAGCGACCAGGGGCGTGATCCGCGGTACGGCGTCGTAGCCTTCGACGTGGCCGACGGCCCGGTTCGGGTTGGCGGTGTAGGTCGTCGCGTCGGCCGTGGCCTCATGCATCGCCAGGGGGTCGAAAAGCTTCTCACGCAACCATTGGGCATAGCTCATGCCGGTGCGCTCCTGCAGGATGAAGCCGGCCAGGTCGAACCCGAGATTGGAATAGCGATAGCGGTTGCCGACCGGATGGCGAAGCCAGGTCTGCGCGATGCTGTGGACATGCTCGGCGAAACCCTCCGTGCCCGGCACGTAGTTGTTGCCGACGGGGGCTTCGTGCGTGAAGCCGGCACGGTGGCTGAGCAGCAGGCGCAGCGTGATCCGGTCTTGCGGCTTCGCCTCGAAACGGCTGTTGACCCGGAACCAGGGAAGATATCGGGATATCGGCGCGTCGAGATCGAGCAAGCCCTGTTGCACGGCCAGCAGCACTCCCACGGCGGTGAAGTTCTTGGAGGTGGACTGGATGCTGAAGATCGTCGTCTCGTCCACCGTCCTGGCCTTGCTGCCGCCGGTGCTGCCGAACCCTTCCACCCAGACGGGCTTTCCGTTCTCCAGCAGGCACACCGCGGTGCCTTCCACGCCGTGGGCCGTCATCGAATCGACGATGGCGGCGCGCTCGGCCAGGGCGAGCGCACCCAGCGAGGGCGCGGGCGACCGGGACCACGCATCGCCCGGTTCAGCGGCGCCGACGACGCCGATCGCCATGCCGGTCGCGGCCTGGATGAGGAACTGCCGGCGTTTCTGGTCGTGCGTCAAGGGAGGGGCTCCTGGTTCGTGTGAGGGGATGGGGAACGACGTGGCGCGAGCAGCTTTTGCAACACGTCCGGGGTGCCGGCAAGCCGCCGCAGGTGGGGCTCACGCAAACCCGCGTGCCATTCGAGTTCGACCGTGCGGGTCACGTCGGCATAGGCCAGTCGCAGCCCGATCGGCGTACGGGACGATTCACCGTCGCGTAGCGCACTCCGCAGGGATGCCACCGACCATGCACGGTCGTCGATGCCGACGATGCGCCAGCCGCTGGCCATGCCGTGTCGGGCGGCGATGGAGCCCGAGGCGACGTCCTGGATCGTTCCTTCACGGTCGATCCAGACGCCGAGCGTGGACGAAAAATTGAACGTGCCGTTGTCCTGCTGGACGAGCTCGGCGAACGGGTTGGGGACGTCGTCGTAAGCGATGTCCCACCCTGCCCCGCGAAGGCCGGCCAGGGGATCCGATGCCGCCACCCGATCGACGCGCGATGCGAAAAAGCCCTCCCAATCCAGCGCCGCCGTCTGGTGGAGTGCCTTCGTGACGTCGTCCATGTCATAGGCCGAGACGTCCATGGGCGCACCGCGCTGCGCGAAGAACAGCCGGCAGAAATCGTCGAGCGATCGCGCTCCGTGCGTGACACGGCGGATGAGTACGTCCGCCTCGAGCCATACGAGCATGCCTTCGTTGTAGTAATCGGCACCCCGGCGATCCGCGCTGCCTTCGAAGGGCGCATCCGCGAAGCCCGGAATGGCGGTGGCCGTGTCGGCGAGGCTGCGCCACATCCTCCCCGGACGGCCGTACTGCAGCTGGGCAGCGACGTAGGCCAGGTAATCGAGCGTCTGCTCCCGCGAGGCGAGCCCGCTTCGTGCGGGAAGCAGCACGTCGCCGTAGTACCGGGTCAACCCCTCGTAGATCCACAGGAGGTGATCGTCGACGGGTGACTGGAAGTTGCGCGTGACCATTCCCGCAGGCCGCCTGAACTTCCCGTTCCAGGCATGGAACAGTTCGTGCGGAAGCACGGTCCATCGATACGCCCGCGACGCGTCGCGGAAGAAATCCGCGGCCTCGCGCACGTCGGCGCTGTCGCGGTGTTCGGTGCCGTCGTGCGTCAATACGTCACTGAGCGCGACGAGCCAGGTGTAATCGGCTCGCGAGGGCGGGCCGACGACCGCCACGGTCTCGTCCATGAGCCGGGCGAGCGTGTCCACCATGCCTTGCCGCACGTCCAGCGCGGCCGTATCGTCCGCGGCGATCCAGAGCGTGGCACGTGCGGCCTTCGTCGGAATCGCGACGGACCTGACGTGCTCGCCCGCCAGGATAGGCGAGTCGACCAGTCGCGAGAGCGGCATCTCGGGCAGCGTCACCGTGCCGTCGGCTGTCCGCGTTCCCTTTATGGCGCCGTCGTACGCCCAGCCCGCGGGCAGCCGGAAGCTGGCCCGGACGGGAAACGTGTCGGCAGGAGCGTCGGCCGGATACAGCAGGAGCTGGCCGAACAGGAGTGCCTGCAGATGGGGCGTGACGTTGGGCGACTTTCCGAACCCGGCACCGAAGGAAGCAAAGGGCGACACGTAGTCGGCGTCGATGTCCAGGGTACTCACGCCCGGCGGGATATCGAGGTGGAACGCGAAGGCGTCGTCGACGTCCCTCTTCCACGCGATGTCCCGGCCGCCCGCACGCATGCGCAATTCCATCAGTTGCGTGATCGGTCCGTTGGGCCGGTGCTCCCCGGGCACCCATTTGGGGTACGCAAGGGTCAAGGGACCCGGGGTAACGGGCAGTGACAGATGAGCATGCTGCCGCCGCGACAGGACATCGGTGGCATCCACGCGCAGTTCCATCCCGTCCCGCGCCGAAGCCAGCATGGGCGCAAGCATGACCAGCGCCAGCAGGCGTCCGACCGAACGGATCGAGCGTGGAACGTACGACGGGAAACGGGACGGCATCGACGACATCGGCATGGGGATGGGGCACGGCCTACGATAAGGCGGGTGGGCCGGAAAGCCTTGAATCCACTTGACCCCTCCCGGACCCACGGTCACCATGGGGAATGACCTGCGACTGCATCGCACCGACGCTGCCTGGGAAGCTGCGTCACCCATCGAACGAAAAGCTCGGCCGCCACCGCCACGATTGCGGCTTCGCGGCGGTCGTGCTGAGCGGCAGCTATACCGAAGCCGGCGACCGCGGAAGGGTGTGCGTGTCTCCGGGGGACGTGGTGTTCCATGGCGCTTACGAGTCACACAGAAACGATGTCTCGCTTTCCGGTGCGGATGTGCTCGTCGTTCCGTGGCATGGCGGCATCCCGTCCTCGCTGGGCCGCATCGACGACGTCGATGCGGTGGTACGGGCGTTCGAGAAGGGCGTCGATGCGGCGGCACGCGCGATCGCACAGGCCGTGACCTGCACCACACTCGCACCGATGGACTGGCCCGACCGCCTCGCGGACGCCATTCGATGCGACCCTTTCCTCCATCTGGAAACCTGGGCGGAACGGCACGGCCTTCGCCCGGAAACGGTCAGCCGTGGCTTCCGCAAGGCCTACGGCGTGACGGCCGTCGCATACCGGGCACGCATCCGTACGCTCCGCGCGCTCGATGCCATGGCATCGTCGCGCTCGCTCGTCCAGATCGCCGCCGATTGCGGATTTTCCGACCAGGCCCATCTGACGCGAAGTTTCAGCGCGCTTACCGACGCCTCGCCTTCCGCCTGGCGCAGGCGCCTGGCCCGAAGCTGACGCCGGAAACCGTCGTTCGAACAGAAGCCGCGCATATTGCTGCCTTACGCAGTTTTCTTTCCGCGACGCATCCGTCTAACGTGGTGGCTATCGTCCGCCGTGGTGAACGTTGCGTCCGGGTCGTCGCGACTTCCTTTCCCTGGATGCAAGACATACATTTTCCGCCACGGGCTTCAGGGTTCCAATGTGCAATACGTTTGGTCACGCTTGACTGTTCAATGGTCGAGCGGGTCGATGTTTCACTTTTCACAATCATTGGGAGGATGGTCATGAGCAACAAAGATAAGGTCGAGGTCGTCAGCGAATCGCGCCGGAAGGTCATGGTCGGGGCCGGTGCGGTGGCTGCCGCCTCCGTGGCGATTCCCCTGCTCGCTTCGGAAGGCGCGGCGAACGCCGCCGCCAAGACGGCGCATTCGGCCGGAAGCCGCCCGACCAGCGGCAAGGTGCTGACGAAGGACGGCGTGGAAATCTTCTACAAGGACTGGGGTCCGAAGGATGCCCAGCCGATCGCCTTCCACCATGGTTGGCCGCTGTCGTCCGACGACTGGGACAACCAGATGCTGTACTTCCTCAACCAGGGTTACCGCGTCGTGGCGCACGACCGTCGCGGCCACGGCCGTTCCACCCAGGTGGATTTCGGCCACGACCTCGACCATTACGCCGCCGATGCCTCGGCGGTGGCCGAATACCTCGACCTGAAGAACGCCATCCACGTCGGCCACTCGACGGGCGGCGGTGAAGTGGTCCGCTACGTCGCGAAGTACGGCCAGCCGCAGGGCCGCGTCGCCAAGGCCGTGATCATGGCCGCGATCCCGCCGCTGATGCTCAAGACCGCGAACAACCCCGGCGGCACGCCCATCGAGGTGTTCGACGGCTTCCGCAAGGCGCTGCTCGACAACCGCTCGCAGTTTTACCTCGATGTGGCGTCCGGTCCGTTCTACGGCTACAACCGCGCAGCCAACAAGAACGACAAGACCATGCAGGGCAATATCCAGAACTGGTGGCGCCAGGGCATGATGGGTGGCGCGAAGGCCCATTACGACGGCATCAAGGCCTTCTCCGAAACCGACCAGACCGACGACCTCAAGGCCCTTACGGTGCCGGTGCTCGTGCTCGCCGGCGACGACGACCAGGTCGTTCCGTACAAGGACGCCGCGGAACTGCAGGGCAAGCTGATCAAGAACGCTACCGTCAAGATCTACCCGGGCTACCCCCACGGCCTGATGACGACGCATGCCGACGAGATCAACGCCGAAATCCTGAAGTTCATCAAGAAGTAAGTCGCAAAACGATCGGGGGCGCTGCGCGATGCCTGTCCGCAGCGCCTTTTTTTTGCCGGGCGCTTTCGCGCAGTTGATCCACGTCAACCGCCTCGACGGTGCGCGAGCCAAGAATGGCGCCGCGTGCAAACCTGAGGGTCGCGCCATGGCCACGGCCCCCCGTACCACCACCCGGCAGGCGGCGCAGCCATCGGCTGCATGGCGCGATATCGGCAGCGTGGCCGCACAGTTGCCCTGCGACGGCACGGCCCTCCGGCTCCGCCACCGATGCCGCCTACACCCACGCGATCTTCGCCGGGCTGCTGGATGCACGGGGTTCACCGCGATGTCCCACGCCTGGATACTGGTGTACGACATCACGCGTGCGCGCCTGTTCGAAGCTCCGGACAGGACGCACGCCTGGAAAGAACTGGCGTGCTACGCCAATGCCCCGTTGCGGGTGCCTCCCGCAGCGCGGTTAGGTCGAAGCGTGCGCGTGTCCCGCGCGACCCGGTGAATTCTCGCGGACCCAGGCGGGAGCCGACGTTCAAGTGCGAGGATCTCGCTTGAAGCCATTCCACTCATGGCCATCTCCGCCGTGCGCCACGTGGGCTTTCAGCGTACCGAGGATCGTCCGTCGTCCGCTTGATACCGATCCACTTCACGAGGCCATCGGATACCGCGGCCGAGCCCTGTGCATTTTTTCGCGGTGGCTGCGCGGAGAACGCGACTTACGCCGGGACCGTCACGGCCCTACCTTTTTTCCCGAGTCAGGCCGCCGCCTCACGCCGGCGGACGACGAGTCCACCTCCCCATCTCAGGAAAAGTGCCATGTCCCCTATCCAGAAAGTCGCCATCGTCACCGGCGCGTCGCAAGGCCTCGGCGAAGGCATCGTCCAGGCCTACCTCCGGCGCGGATTCCGCGTGGTGGCCACCTCCCGCTCGATCGGACCGTCGAACGATCCGCGCCTGGTCACCATCGCCGGCGACATCGGCGAGCCGGAAACCGGCAAGCGCCTCGTGGCCGAGGCCATGACGAGGTTCGGCCGCCTCGATACGCTGGTGAACAACGCCGGCATCTTCATCGCCAGCCCGTTCACCGATTACACCGAAGAGCAGTATCGCCGAAAGCTCAGCACCAACCTCGACGGCTTCTTCTTCGCCACGCAGAACGCGATCCCGGCGATGCTCGAGAGCGGCGGCGGCCATGTCGTGCAGATCACCACCACGTTCGTGCAGTACGCCGATGCGCGCGTTCCCTCCGTCCTCGCCGCCATCACGAAGGGTGGCCTCGACGCCGCGACGCGCAGCCTGGCCATCGAATACGCCACGCGCGGCATCCGCGTGAATGCCGTGTCCCCGGGCATCATCAAGACGCCGATGAACGAAGGCGCGGACCGCGACATGCTCGCCACGCTCCATCCGGTCAAGCGGATGGGTGAGGTCGAGGATATCGCCAACGCCGTCCTGTACCTCGAGGACGCACCGTTCGTGACCGGCGAGATCCTCCACGTGGACGGCGGCATGATCGCAGGCCATTGACGCGCTCGAGGGGCGGCTTCGACGGCCGCCCCCGTTCATGCGGCCTGGCGCGCGCAACGCTCCAGCGACAGGAACGATACGAACGCGGAAGTGGCCGCGTGCGCCTGGGTCTGCGCGATGGTATCCAGCAGCGCGAAGACCGCCTGCCGGTCGACGAGACCCAGATCGGCCAGGGCGCACTCCTGCAGCTGCGCGGCCAGCGTCTTCGCATGCCGGGCGATGAGCGGCGGAAACACCCCCACGAAGGTCTCCTTGAGGTAACCCTTGGTGAAGACGTCGTCCCCTAGATGGGCCTGCAGGTAACGCCGCATCACTTCCCGTCCCTGCCGGCTGCTCTTCGGCAACCGATGGCAGAACAGCGCCAGGTAGGGATCGCTCAACGGGTTGACCGGCCACTGGCCGTGCTTCAACAGATCGGGAGCCCGGCACGCGTGGGCCAGCAACGACGTCGTCGGCACCGGGCTTTCCGGCGCGTCGAAGGTGGGAAGGCTGCGCGCCGCACTGGATGCGCGGCGCGTCAGCAGACCCTCGGCATAGGTCCTGGCGTCGCGAGCCCAGGCGGGATCCTTGACGCCGCGGTGGGACACCTCGCCGACATAGGCTGGAAACAGTTCGTCGCCACCGATGCCGGTGAAGAGCACGCGCCGCCCCTGCGCCCTGGCCGACGCCCACAAGGCCGAGCAGGCTTCGAGGTAGAATTCGCGATAGAAACCGTACGGTTCACCGCCCGTCCGCAGGTCGAGGCTCGGCGGATACGCGGCGATATCCACGGTGTCGTCCAGGAGACCCAGGCGTTCGATCATCGCCGCGCGTCGCTGCACCTGCGGTGCGCGCACCTCACCGTCGAGCAGGATGCCCCTGGATGCGACGTTTCCGTGCTGCCTCGTCAACGCCGTCGCGACCGTGCCCGAATCCATGCCGCCGCTCAGTTCGAGCGACGTGGCACCTTCCAACCAGGGCCGGAGGGTGATGACGCGCTGCAGGGCGTCGGCGAAGGCGGGAAGCGTATCCTGCCCCCGTTCCGGCGACGGCGCGGTTTCCACCATCGCATCGGGGTAACGGTAGCTCGCCCTGCCGGGCTCGACGTGAAGCGAGGCGCGCTCCGTCAGCATGACGACGCCGACATAGATCTGCCGCGCCGAGTACACCGTGTGGAGAGCCAGTTGATGGCTCGCGACTTCCGCATCGATCATCGTCGGAACGTCGTTGAAATCGGCGGAATCCCAGGACACCTTGACCCGGTCGTCCATCACCCGGCAGTACACCGGCACGGAACCGAGTACCCCGGCGCGAATGCGCATCCGATGTCCCGCGCGCGCCACTTCGATCATCACGTAATCGAGCGGCCAGAGCAGGCATTCCCGATAGAGCCGGTGGAACGTCTCGTCGTCCACGTGCTCGCGGACGATCGACGCGTTCGGTGCGGTGGCGGACGACGCCTGCCGCTCCCTCACCACGACGAACCACTGGTCGGACGCGTGCACGAACAACGTTTCGAGCATGGCGTGCGCATGCGGCCTGATGCTGCCGTCTCCCACGCTCACGGAGCCCTCTTTCCACGCCGGATCGAACGAAAGATCGGATAACGCGATATCGGCCTTGATCACCCGGGAGCTCCATCAATGGAAAGCCGCCTCCGGTGAAGGAGGCGGCTTTCGTTGCATTCGTCGACCGTCGGAACCCGAGCGGGGAATCAGCCCCAGTCGCCACCGCCGCTGTGGATGGCGCCGGCACGGCCGATATCGCCGTCTTCCTTCAGCTTCGGCGCGTACTTGATCGACTTCATGCTGGGCTGCATCGGCCCCTCCATCGCGACGCCGAACGGATTCACTTCTTGCATGGTCTGTTCGAACTTGTCCATGACAACGCTCCCACGGGTGGTGAATACGAAGAACGAACGGGCGTGCGGGCTCAGCCCCAATCGCCACCGCTATGGGTGGAGCCGATGCGGCCGATGTCGCCCACGTCGTCGATCTTCGGCGCATGCTTGACCGCCGTCATGCCCTTCTGCATCGGTTCGTCCATCTGGATGGAGAACGGATTGACGTCGTTCAGAACCTTTTCGAGCTTATCCATGAAACTCTCCCATCGGTTGGTGGGCCGCGAGATGGCGGCGCTTTTGACCGTAACACGACAGCTATCGCAGCAAACGGCGGACGTTTACGCGTAATCGGACACGTTTTCGGGCGGGTCGCCGAAAACGTGCAATGGTGTAGAATCCGCCCGCTCGACCAGCCAGCCATCGCAAGCCACGTCGGCCACGACCTCCCGCTTTCATCGAGGCATCGCCGATCGCCCATGCGCCACCCCATCGTTCCTGCCCTACGGATCGCATCGCGCGCGTTCGTCGCCATCGTCGGCGGCTACGTCGCGGCGGCACTCTATGCCGCGACCATGGCCCGCTGGCTGCCGATGCCACGCACCGAAGCGGTGATGACCGGCATGCTGGCGTCGTTCGCCATCTATGCGGGCGTCGCGATCATGGCGTTCGCCGTCGGCAGCGCGACGCGCGCATGGATCTGGCTGGCCGCGGGCTGCCTGCCTCCGGCCCTCGCCCTCTGCCTCTCGACGCATGGCGTCTTCGCATGAAGGGCGGTCTGCGCCAGTCGATGGCGTTCCTGCACACCTGGGCCGGCCTGTTGTTCGGCTGGCTGCTGCTGGCGGTGTTCGTCACCGGCACCACGGCGTATTTCCAGGATGAGATCACCCGCTGGATGCAGCCGGAAATCAAGGGCGAGCGCCATCTGGTGGCCTCCGCCGAAGGTGCCGTCGACTACATGCGACGGCACGCCCAAGGCGCGGAAACCTGGTCGATCCAGTTGCCCGGCAAACGTTCCGTGGCCGCCATGGGTTACTGGAAGGAAAAAGGCGAAACCTACCTCCAATGGCGCGACCACGCCTTCATGGTCGATGGCCGTGGCGTTCGGGTGGATGCGCGTGACACCACCGGCGGCTGGCTGCTTTACCGGATGCATTTCGACCTGCACTACGTGCCCGTGCTGTGGGGACGCTGGACGGTAGGACTCGCCGCGATGTTCATGCTAGTGGCGATCGTCAGCGGCGTGATCACGCACCGTAGGATCTTCGCCGACTTCTTTACCCTGCGCCCGGGCAAGGGGCAACGTTCGTGGCTGGATGCGCATAACCTTGGCGCCGTACTCGCGCTGCCCTTCCACGTCATGATCACCTATACCGGCCTGGTCACCTTGCAGGCCGCGTACATGCCCTGGGGCATCGCCGCGGCCTACGAGCGGCCGGCCGACTACCATCGCGAACTCACCGGTATCGACGCGGCGCCGACACGCTCGGGGACGTTCGCCGATCCCGCGCCGATAGCGGGCATGATCGCGCAGGCCCGCGCGCGCTGGAACGGTGGCGATCCCGGTTTCATCGCGATCCTGATCCCCGGCGACGCGAACTCGGTGGTGAAGATCACCCAGGACACGGGCACATCGATGGCCACGCGCGGGGAAACGCTTACCTTCGACGCCGCCACGGGCCACATGCGAACGCCGCCGGCGTCCAGGGGCGGAGCCGCCATGACCGAGAGTGTGATGGTGGGCCTGCATGCCGGGCGCTTCGCGCCGCCGGCGCTGCGTTGGCTCTACTTCCTGAGCGGCCTGATGGGTTCGGCCATGGTGGCCACCGGCCTCGTGCTCTGGACGGCCAAACGCCGCCCGCGGTTGCCCGATCCCACCCGTCCCCACGTCGGTTTCCGTCTCGTCGAGCGCCTGAACGTCGCCACCATCGCCGGGCTGCCATTCGGCATCGCCGTGTACTTCATCGCGAACCGGCTGCTCCCGTCGGCCATGGCGCATCGCGCCGCCTGGGAGGCGAACTGGCTTTTCATCGGCTGGGGCGCGCTGTTGCTGTACGTCTTCCTGAGGCCGCCCCGACGGGCGTGGATCGAATCCCTGTCCATGGTCGCGGCGGCTTACGCCGCGGTGCCCGCGGTCAACGCCCTGACCACGGACCGCGGCCTGCTGCGAAGCCTCGCCGCCGGCGACCTCGTCTTCGCCGGTTTCGACCTGTCCATGCTCGTCACCGCGATGGGATTTGCGTTCGCCGCGTGGAAGCTGCATCGACGTCCGCTTGCCCCGGTCCGCGAAGCTCGACCTCCGAGGGGGGACATCGCGTGATCGCCCTGTGCATCCTCGCGGCCATCGCCGGTTTCGCGGGGCTCTCGCTCGGCATGACTCGCCATCAGCGCGATGTCCTCGGCCGGACCCTGGCGCCATCGTCCTCGCTTCGCTGGCGAATCGTCGGCTGGACAGGCCTGGCCCTTTCCCTGCTTCTCGCCGTGGTCCGGGATGGCGCCGCGATGGGAACGGTCTATTGGCTAGGCGAACTGACCGTGGCCGCGCTGACCGTCGCCTTGAGCACGACCGGGCTCGGATCGAGGGCGTGAGCGGACCTTGTCCTCGGCCTCAGGCGAGCTAGCGCCAAGAAGGGCGCTCGCATCATCGGGTGAGCGGTAGACAGCCGCACGGGCGACGCCAAGCCTCATTCACCGACTGGGGAGCTCAAGGTTCGCGGACCGGGGCCGCTCCCACCCTCTCGGTAAGCGACGTGCGACGTTTCGTTGCTATGCAATACCTCGATTTTATTTCATAATGCGAGTCGTTCTCATTTGCATCCGCATCATGGGCCACGGGCCCGAGGAATTCCATGCTCCCCGCTCCGCTTCGCCGCCACACGCTTTCGGCTTCCGTTCGCGCCGCCCTCATGGCCGCCATCGCTTTCGCTTCCACCGCCCATGCGGCCGACACGGACGAACAAAAGGCGCTCCGCGACAACAGCACCACCTTGTCGGGCGTGCAGGTGCAGGCCAACGTGGCGGCCCCCACCGCCGAATACGCCGGTGGCCAGGTCGCCCGTGGCGGACGATTCGGCGTGCTGGGCAACCAGGATGCGATGAACGTGCCGTTCGCCCTCACCAGCTACACCGATACGCTGATCCGCAACCAGCAGGCACGCACGCTCGGCGACGTGGTGGGCAACGATCCGGCCGTGCGCACCGGCTTCGGCTTCGGCAACTTCTCGCAGGTGTTCACGATCCGCGGCTTCCAGATCTACAGCGACGACATCGCCTTCGACGGCCTGTATGGATTGCTGCCCCGCCAGCTCCTCGCGCCGGAACTGGTCAGTCGCGTGGAGGTATTCAAGGGCGCCAGCGCATTCCTCAACGGCATCAGCCCGGGCGGCTCGGGCATCGGCGGCAACGTCAACATCGCGCCCAAGCGCGCCGACGCCGCGCCCGTGACCCGCGTCGGCCTGGACTGGGGCAGCGACAGCCAGATCGGGGAAAGCGTCGACATCGGCCGCCGGTTCGGTGCGAGCCAGCAGTTCGGCGTGCGCGTCAACGCCGTGCATCGCGAGGGCGGCACCGCCATCGATGGCGAGAAGCGCCGGGTCACGGCATTGGCGGTGGCGTTCGACTACCGCGGGGAAAACCTCCGCGTGACCACCGACCTCGGTTACCAGAAGCAGGTGATCACGGGCGGCCGCGCCGTGGTGTACGCCAGCGGTCTCACGTCCATTCCGCGCGCGCCGTCGGCCGGGACCAATTACGCGCAGCCCTGGTCGAACTCCTCGCTGGAAGACACCTTCGGCGTGGTGCGCGCCGAATACGATGTCACTCCGTGGCTCACGGGGTACGTCGCCGCAGGTGCCCACCACGGCAACGAATTCGGCGACTACGTGAGCCCGACCCTCGTCAACGTGAACGGCGCGGCCACCGAAACGCGCTTTACCGTGCCCTACATCGCCGACACCGCCACGGGCGAAGCCGGTTTCAATGCCCGCTTCGACACGGGCGAGGTCACGCATCGCGTCAACGTCGGTTTTTCCGCCCTCGGTTTTCGCAAGAAAGCGGCCTATGCGGGCTCGCTCGCCCCGATCGACACCAACATTTACCGCCCCAACGACGTCGACGTGCCCGACTTCGCCTATAACGTCGGGCCGATCAGCGATCCGGGTATCACCGGCCGTACGCAGCTTCGCAGCATCGCCGTGTCCGACACGCTGGGCTTCATGGACGACAGCCTGGAAGTCACGCTCGGTGCGCGTCGCCAGAAGCTTCATACGCTCGGCTATGCCTACGCGGTGAACGGCGTGAACGGCAGGAAGAACTCGGAGTACGAGCAGTACGCCACCAGCCCGGTCGTGGGTGTGAACTATCGTTTCGCCGACCAGTGGTCCGTGTACGCGAACCATATCGAAGCCTTGAGCCAGGGCGACCAGGCCCCGGACTCGTTCGCCGGCAAGCCCGTCACCAACGCGGGCCAGGTCTTCGCGCCGTACAAATCCAAGCAGAACGAAGTGGGCGTGAAATGGGACGCCGGCACCATCGGCAGCACGCTGGCCCTGTTCCAGATCAAGCAGCCCAGCGCGTACGTGGATGCTGCCGCCAACGCGTTCGTGGTCGACGGCGAACAGCGCAACCGCGGCGTCGAGTGGAGTTTCTTCGGCCAGCCGGTGCAAGGTGTTCGCCTGCTGGGCGGCGTGAACTACATCCAGCCCGAACAGGTGAAGACGCAAGGCGGCGTCAACGACGGCAAGGACGCGATCGGCGTGCCGCGCTTCCAGGCGAACGCCGGCGTCGAGTGGGACATTCCCCATACGCCCGACATCACGGTGAGCGCACGCGCGGTGCGCACCGGCAAGCAGTACCTCGACGCGGCCAACCAACTGAAGGTACCGGCGTGGACGACGTACGACGTGGGCGCGCGGACCACGGCGCACCTCGAAGGCGTTCCCGTCACCTTCCGTCTCACGGTGCAAAACCTGACCAACAAGGGCTACTGGGCCTCCGCCAACGGCGGTTACCTCACCCAGGGCCTGCCGCGCACTTACTACGTATCCGCGTCGTTCGACCTCTGATCCCCCCACGTCGCACACGAGAGGCATCGGCGTCGTTCGACCGTTGACCCTCCTCACGTCGCTCCTGCGCACGCAGGAGCCCAGCGCCCTGAGATCGGTTTGCGCGAAACGGTGATGCGGCTCTTCGGTGCCTTGCCAAAGCCGATGAAGCGTTTTCGTTCGCCGGGACGCAAGGCGCTGGATTCCTGCGTGCGCAGGCATGACGTGAGGGGACTGGAACCAAATCCGTCCCCGAGGGTCTGAGCGGCCTGACCGCAGGGAGGGAGTGGGGTGGAGAGGAACCGATACTCGAAGCTATCCGCTCGCCGCGTGGCGGCCATGGTCGTGGCGATCGGGTGCCATCTGGGGCTGCTGGTGGCGGTGCTTCGACCGGCGACCCATCGCTATACCGCCATCGACGTGGAGCCTCGCGACGTCAGGGCGATCGAGCTCCGTTTGGTCGACATGCATACGCCACGACCGATTGTCGTGCCTGCACTCACGCGGATCGCGACACCGCCCAGGCGAGCGAAGTCACTGCCGATTCGACCGAAAGACGCCCCGCCGGCGCCACCGCCTTCACTCGGCGAGGTCGCGGCACCGCCTGCCCCACCCACGGCCCCCACGATGTCCTCCTTCGCGAACGGAAGCTTCGAGCGGCGACTGCACGATGCTCAGCGATCGAACGCCATGCCTGCGCTTCCCGGCTCCGACCTGCGCCGGGCGCCCGGCATTCAGCTGATCGATCCGATGAACCAGGGCATCGGTGCCGTCGCGCGCAAGACGCAGCGCCTCTTCGGCATTCCCGACAGCCATTGCGTCGATGTCGATCGTTTGCGAAGCCTCCGTCCCGAAGAACTCGCTTCGCGCCACCTGTCGCCGCGTGACGTAGCGCACATGAACGAGAAATACGACTGCAATCGTCCCCTGGGCCTGAGTTTCTAGTTGACAGCGCGCGCAATGCGAGCCTAGTTTCCATTTTGTAGTACAAATACCCGTTCGTGGCGCTGGGGAGCGTCGGCACAGGGATCACGATGAAGCACGAAGACGAGTCGCCGTCGGCATCGCGGCGCCAGTTCCTGAAAATGAGCGGCCTGGCCGGCCTCCTGCCCCTGATGGGCATGCCTGTGTTCAGCGCCTGCGCCGCGGTGTCGCGTCCCACGGAGCCGCTGCCGCCCGGTTCGAACAAGCTCGCTCTCTGGTATCCGGCACCTTCCAGCGAGGCGAACGTGTTGCGCGAAGGCCTGCCGATCGGCAACGGCCGCATCGGCGCCCTCGTCGGCGGCGATCCGCTGCGCGACTTCCTCTACGTCACCGACGGTTCGATGTGGCTGGGCGGTCGCAACGCCGTACTCGACGAGAAGGGACAGTTCGGCTACGCCACCACCGACTTCGGCAGCCTGGTGATGCTGGCGAAGCTCTATCTCCAGGTGGACGGCCACGACATCGCCGGCCTGGAGGACTTCCGCCGCGAGCTGGACATGGCCCGGGGCGTCGTGCGGATGTCCTATCGCAAGGCAGGCGTGCGTTACCGGCGCGAGGTCTACGCCAGCCACCCCGACGACGTCATCGTGGTGCGCCTGTCGCAGGAAGGTGGCGGCCGTTACAGCGGCGTGCTCGACCTGCAAGGCGCGCACGGCGAGATCGCCCGCACCGAAGGCCGCGTGCCCGCGAGGTTGTTCGACGGCACGTTCGACAACGGCCTGAAGTATGCGGCGGTGGCGCGGATCGAGGCATCCGGCGGCACCGTGCGCGGCGCCGCCGACGGCGTCCACTTCAAGGATTGCGACGCGCTGACCGTCGTGTTCTGCGGCGGCACCAACTACGTGCCCGATCCCCGGCGAAACTACATGGACGCGACGATCGACCCGGCCGCCCGCGCGCTTTCGAAGATCGAGGCCGCCCTGAAGCCCTCGCCGGATGCGTTGCTGCGTACGCACGTCGCCGACCATGCGCGCCTGTTCGACACCATGCACGTGGACCTCGGCACCTCCACGCCCGAACAACGCTCGCTCGACACATGGGCCCGCCTGCAGGCCCGCGCGCAGGCCGCCTCGGCACCCGATCCGGAACTGGAAGCCAGCTACCTGCAATTCGGCCGCTACCTCACCATCGCCGGTTCGCGCGACAAGCTGCCCACGGGCCTGCAAGGCCTCTGGCTGTCGGACAACGCGCCTCCCTGGATGGGTGACTATCACACCGACATCAACATCCAGATGAACTACTGGCTGCCCGATCGCGCGGCGCTTTCCTCGTGCTTCGACGCCTTGACCGACTACTGCCTGTCGCAGATCGATTCGTGGACGGCGCTCACCCGGCAGCTCTTCAACGATCCGCGCAACGGCTTTCGCAACAGCTCGGGCAAGGTCGCCGGCTGGACGGTGGCGTTCTCCACCAACATCTACGGCGGCAACGGCTGGTGGTGGCATCCCGGTGCCAGCGCCTGGTTGTGCAACAACCTGTGGCAGCACTACGAATACACGCAGGATCGCCGCCACCTGGAGCGCATTCATCCGCTGCTGAAAGGCGCGTGCGAATTCTGGGAAGCCCGACTGATCCCGACCCAGGTAACCGATCCCGCGACGGGCCATGCCCGCGAGGTGCTGATCGACGACGCGGACTACTCACCCGAACAGGGCCCGACCGACGCCAAGGGCAACACCTATGCGCAGGAGCTGGCATGGGATCTGTTCGGCCACTTCCGCGAATCGAGCGCATTGCTCGGCCGCGATGCGGATGCCGCGTCGCGCTTCACCGCCCTGCGCGAAAAACTCTACCTGCCCCGCATCAGCGAAAAGACCGGCTGGCTCGAGGAATGGATGACGCCCGACAACCTGGGCGAAGTCACGCACCGGCATCTCTCGCCCCTGTTCGGTTTCTTTCCCGGCGATCGCATCCGCCTCGAGGATAGCCCGCCCGAACTGATCCAGGCCGTCACCCGCCTGCTCACCGCCCGCGGCATGACGGGCTTCGGCTGGGGTTGCGCGTGGCGCGCGATCTGCTGGGCACGCCTGAAGAACGCGGACAACGCTTACCGCCTGCTACTCACCAACCTGCTGCCGGCGATGAACCACAGCAACGGCACCACCGCGAACTTCTTCGACTTCTACCAGCTCGACGAGAACGCCGACGCCTTCCAGATCGACGCCAATTACGGCACGCCCACCGCCATGCTGGAGATGCTGCTGTATTCGCGCCCCGGACGCATCGAATTGCTCCCCGCCCTGCCCAAGGCGTGGCGCGACGGCAGCATCACCGGGCTCGGCGCGCGCGGCGGTTTCCAGGTGGACATGACCTGGCGCAACGGCAAGGTCACGGCGCTGACCGTGCGCAGCGTCGGCGGCGAAAAGACCGACGTGGTCTTCGGCGATCGATCCCATTCCGTCTCGCTGCGTGCGGGCGAAAGCAAGGTACTGCTATGAAACGACTCACGATGATGCTCCTTGGCCTGATGGCCTGCGGCCAGGCCATGGCCGACGACGCGGGCCAGCGCGTGGCGGCATGGGCACCGTCCGTGACGCCGGGCGGACCGGCCTTCCACGCCCAGACCTTGCGCATGGTGGTGCATCCGTCGGTCGGCGGCACCGCGCCGCAAGTGCGCGTGTCCAACCTGTACGGCACCACGCCCCTGCAAGTCGGGCATGCCACGCTCGGCCTGCAGGCGAACGGGGCCTCGCCGGTGCCGGGAAGCCTTCGCCCGCTCACCGTGGGCGGCTCGGCGAGCTTCACGATCCCCGCCGGTGGCGAGGTCTGGACCGATCCCGCGCCGGTCGAGGTCAAGACGGGTAAAAATCTGCTGGTCTCGCTCTACCTGCCCGATGCCGTCGCGTCGTCGACCTTCCATCAGGACGCGTTCGAGACGACCTACGCCAGCGCGGACGGCGCGGGCGATCATGCGGGCGATGTCGACCCGGCCGCCTTCACCGAAACGAGTACGCACTGGTACGAACTGTCGGCCGTGACGGTCGCCGCCCCGAAACACGACACGCTCGTGGCCTTCGGCGATTCGATCACCGATGGGTACGACACGCCGGTCAGCGCCAACGCGCGTTGGCCCGACGCACTCGCCCGGCGTCTGGTCGCCGGCGGGATTCCCCTCGCCGTGGTCGATGCGGGCATCGGCGGCAACCGCGTGCTCACCGACGTGGTGCCGGACGTGGCCCGCGGCGTCAGCGCCCTCAAGCGCTTCGACCACGACGTACTGTCCCTGCCCCGCGTGCGCACGGTCATCCTGCTCGAAGGCATCAACGACATCGGCAACAACGCGGGCCCGGACGGCGGCCCGCTCACCGCGGACCACCTGATCGCGGGCTACCGCGAACTGATCCGCCGGGCCCACGCCGCCCACATCCGCATCCTCGGCGGCACGATCCTGCCTTACCGGGGTGCCGGCTACTTCTCCGAAGATGGCGAAAAGACGCGGCAGGCGGCGAACGACTGGATCCGCACCTCCGGCGAATTCGACGGCGTGATCGATTTCGACAAGGCGGTTCGCGATCCGGCCCAGCCCCAGCGCCTGAAGGCCGCCTACGACGCCGGCGACCACCTCCATCCCAACGCGGCGGGAATGAAGGCCATGGCGGACGCCATCGACCTGCGCAAGGTGCGGTAATAGCCAAGCCGACGCGGGGATAAACGCCTATACTGAGGGGTCCAGCGTTTACGGTACTGCCCAGCATATGTTGAGAAGCGATCAGGTCCTCGTCACCGTCGGCACCGCCTGCACCATCTCGGCGGTCGGCTCCACGGAAACCTACCAGGCCGTGGTGGCCGGTTCGGATGAATTCCTGCCCCTTGCGGCGTTCGACGCCGGTCTGGTCGAGCTCGACCCCGAAGCCGCCAGCGCGGCCGACGGTATGCGCTGGGCCGAGGGCGACCGCGCCGGCGAGCCCGTCTCGCTCGACGAACTCACGCGCCTGCACGGCGCGGCGCTGCGCGCCAACAGTGGCATCCGCCACGTGCCCGGCGTGCGCGAACTGGCGCCGCGCGTGGTCACCGACATCGCCGCGCCGCTGCCGCACGACCTCGAAACCGTCGGCCTGCGCCGCCTGGCCGGCCTGCGCTACGAGGACATCCGCGGCTCGAAGCTGAAGGAAATGCACGGCCTGTTCCAGAGCGACCCGCTGCTCAGCCCGTCGCTGCAGGCGCAGCTCTTCGCCTACGGCGCCCTGGGCGCACTGGCGGGCCTGCCGCGTCCGCTGGCCGAACTGGTGCCCGACCCGTTCGGTTTCCGCGTGGCCTCGGCCACCGCGTTCGGCGGCCTCGACGGCCTCGGCCAGTGGCTCCGCCCGGACGCGCCGTTGCCCGAAGGCGGCTTCCCGAAAGACACCTTCGCGGTGCGCCTGTCGCATTCGCTGGGCTCGCACGGTCCCGCCCTGGTCTCGACCATGCTCGCCCCGGCCTACGGCATCAGCCGCGTGCTCAAGAACCCCGAACTGCGCGAATCGCTGAAGTCGGACAACGTCGGCTTCATGCGCGTGCCGCAGGCGCCGATGACCGCCGTGGGGGCCTGCGCTTCCAGCCTCGTCGCGCTGGCCGACGTCGCGCCGCAGATGCTGTTCGACTATCCCGGCTTCCAGAAGCCGAAGATGGTGTTGCTCACGGCCGCCGACGCCGCGCTGCAGCCGCGCTACGGCATCCTCGAGGCCTTCGGCGGCGGCGCCCTGATGACCGGCGACAAGCTCGCCGCGAAGAATGCCGCCCATGCCGACGGCACCGTGCGCAGCGTGCACGATTCGCTCGCGCCGTTCGACGTCGATGCCGACGGCACGGTGGTCGGCCATGGCGGTTCGGGCCTGCTGGTGACCACGCTCGACTTCGCGCTGCGCAACCGGCTCGACATCACGTCGATCATCGTCGGCTGGGGCCAGAGTGCCGAGGCCGGCGGCAAGGCCCACTTCGCCGGCGTGGGCTTCGGTGGCGAGAATGCCCTCGTGCAGGCCCTCGACATGGCCTACGAGGGGCATGGTTACGGCGTGCACGACTTCCACTACCTCGCGGCGCATGCCACGGGCACGCGCACCAATTCCAAGACCGACCTCGGCACCGCCCTGGCGGGCCTGCGCGGCGCGGCGCAACGCCAGGGCGTCGAAGGCGACGTGCCGAAGCTGTTCGTCGGCACGCCGAAAGCCGTGGGCGACGGGCACACCATGGGCGAAACCGGCCTGAAGGCGATGTCGCAGGCGCTGCAGTTCGTGCTCGGACGCAAGGCCCCGGGCGTGCCCACGTTGCGCCGACTCGACCCGGATCTCGCCGACGTGTCCAGCCACTTCCACCTGCAGGCCGCGCCGTCCGAAGGCATGGCCGACGGTGGCGCCATCTGCGCCACGCAGGGCTTCGGCGGTTACAACGGTGCGGTAGCGCTACGCTCGGCCACTGCCGAGGCGTTCGCGCGCTACGCGTGCGATGCCGAGGTGCTGTCCGCGTATCTCGAGGCCTGGCCGACGATCCGCGCGGAGCGCGAGAAGCGCGAGCGCGTCGCCCGCCGCAGTCCGAAGCTGGCGTTGGCGATGGCCGAAATGCACGCGTGGAAGGGTCTCGAGGCGACCTGACCCTCGACGCCGCGGGCCCCGGCGCAGGCCGGTGCCCGCGGCGAAGCGCTCAGGCAAACGCCGGGTGCCCACGCAACGACTCGGCCAGCATGTCGATGAATCGCCGAACCTTCGCCGAGCCGAACTTGCTTTCCCGGTGCACCACGTGCACCGGCCACGGCGCTTCCTCGTAATCGCCCAGGATCACCTTGAGGCGACCCGCGGCCAGTTCGTCGGCCACCTGGTAGGACAGCAGCCGGACCACGCCGAGTCCTTCGGTGGCGGCGGCGATGGCGCCATCGTTGCTGGTCACGGTCAGCCGCGGCTTCACCCGCACCATGGTGGGGTCGTCGGCGGCGCCGAACTTCCAGTCCACGCGCGGCGAGATGCCGCTCGCCGCGACGATCACGTGATTCAGCAGGTCCACCGGGTGCGCCGGCTCGCCATGGCGACGCAGGTAGTCGGGGGAGGCGCAGAGCACCCGCCGCACCTGCCCCACGCGCAGGGCTTTCAGGCCCGAGTCCGGCAGGTGGCCGATGCGCACCGCCACGTCGATACCCTCGTCCACGAGGTTGACCACGCGATCGAGGAAATAGGCGGCGATGTCGACTTCGGGGTATTCCTGCAGGAAGCGCACGATGCACGGCATGATGAAACGCTTGCCGAACAGCACCGACGCGGTCACCGACAGGTTGCCCTTGGGCGCGGCGTTGACGCCGGCCGCGGCTTCGTCGGCTTCGTCGATGCTGGCAAGGATCGCGCGGGTATCGTCCAGGTAACGACGTCCGGCGTCGGTCAGGCGCACGTTGCGCGTGGTACGCGCGAGCAGCTTCACGCCCAGGTGCTCCTCCAGCGCGCCGATCGCCCGGGTCACCGCGGCGGGCGACAGGTCGATACGCCGCGAGGCGGCGGCGAAGCTCTCTTCCTCGCCCACCGCCACGAACACCTTCATGAGGTGGATCTGGTCCATATCCCGTCGTCGCGTCATGCCGGAGGCCTTGCGGGCATTATGACCTTCGCCGCGCGCAATAGTGAATTACCCACCGCCTCGTTCCCGGACTTGCGTCGAATTCGCAGAATTCACCCAACGCAACGAGGTCGGTGCCATGAACAACCCTCTCTTCCACGAAGGCGAAAGGACGGCCCAGGCGATCACCGGCGAAGCCGGCATCGCGGCCCGCAACATCGCCATGCTGCGCGATACCGTGCCGGGCGGCGCCCTGCCCTTCATCGCCCGCCAGTTCATGGTGGCCATGGGCACGGTGGATGCGGTCGGCAACGTCTGGGCTTCGATGCTCTTCGGCACCCCCGGCTTCGCCCATAGCGAGAACGGCGAATCCATCCGCGTCGAGATGCCTTCGGGCCATCGCGATCCGCTGGAGCCCGCATGGGCCAACCTCGACGAAGGCAAGCCCGTGGGCCTGCTCTTCATCGAACTGGGCACGCGACGCCGCTTTCGCATCAACGGCGTGGTGGTGGGCCAGGACGAAACGGGGTTCGAGGTCGGGGTCCGCGAGGCCTACGCCAATTGCCCGAAGTACATCCAGCGACGCGAGTTGCGCACGCTCGGCGAACCCGGTGCTCCGGGTCAGGCGGCACACGGCACCGTACTGCGGGGCAGCGTGGAAGCGCTCATCCGACAGGCCGACACGGTGTTCGTGGCGAGCCGCCATCCGATGGCCGGCGCGGACGTATCGCATCGCGGCGGTGAACCGGGTTTCGTGAAACTCCTCGACGAGCGCACGCTGCGCATCCCCGATTTTCCGGGAAACAGCCTGTTCAACACCCTGGGCAATTTCCTGGTCGATCCGCACGCCGGACTGTGCGTGCCGGATTTCACGAGCGGACGGCTGCTTCAACTGACCGGCACCGCCGAGCTGTACTGGAACGAAGACGATCCCGACGACGAGACCGGCGGCACCCATCGCTACTGGGACTTCCACGTCGACCAATGGATCCTGCGCGACGCCATCCAGCGGGCGGAGTGGGAATTTCTCGATGCATCTCCCTTCAATCCACCCGCGTCCCACCCCTGACATACCTTCAACACCGGAGAATCCTCATGAACGCTTCCACCCTCCCCGTCGTATTCCATCGCAGCGAACGGATCGACGGCCTGAAGATCGCCTACCGCGAAGCGGGCCCGAAAGACGCGCCCGTCGTGGTGTTGCTGCACGGTTTCCCGACGTCTTCGCATATGTTCCGCCATCTCATGCCGTATCTGGCCGACGGCTACCGCGTGATCGCGCCGGACTATCCCGGTTACGGCCAGAGCGACGCTCCCGACCACACGAAGTACGCCTATACGTTCGAGAACTTCGGCAACCTGGTTCGCACGCTGCTCGAGCGGCTCGGCGTGCAGAAGTACGCCATGTACGTCATGGACTATGGCGCGCCGGTGGGTTGGCAGCTGTTCCTGAAGCATCCGGAAAAGCTCACCGCCCTCATCGTGCAGAACGGCAACGCCTATGACGAAGGCCTCAAGGCCTTCTGGGACCCGATCAAGACGTACTGGGCCGACGGCGCCGAGAAGAGCCGCGACGCGCTGCGCTGGCTGGTGAAAGCGGACACCACGATCTTCCAGTACACCGACGGCGTGGACGATGTCACGCGCATCTCGCCCGACAACTGGGTGCACGACCAGGCGCTGCTGGATCGTCCCGGCAACGAGGACATCCAGATGGACGTGATGTACGACTACCGCAACAACGTGCCGCTGTATCCGGAAGTGCAGCGCCTCTTCCGCGAACACCAGCCGCCGACCCTCATCACCTGGGGTGAGCGGGACACGATCTTCCCGGCCGACGGTGCGCATCCGTACAAGCGCGACCTGAAGGACCTGGAGTTCCACCTGTTCCCGACCGGACACTTCGCGCTGGAGGACAAGGGCGACGAGATCATGCCGTTGATCCGCGGTTTCCTGGATCGGAAGATCGGCAAGAAGGCCTGAGTGTCGTCGCACCCTCGTGAAACGAGGCGCCGGGTTCCTGCTTTCGCGGGAACCCGGCGCCTTACGCACGGTTTCAGCGAAAGAAGCGATGCGGATATTCCGGACCGCCATGTGGATTTCGTTCTCCGCACCCCGTTCAAATCCACACGTTCCTTGAGCTAGCCTTCCGAGTCACGGATTTACGAAGGCGACATCATGAATTTCCACGCACGTTGCGTCCTGGCCATCGCACTAGCCACGGCATCCACCGCCGACGCGTCGTCCATCGCGCCCTTGACCACGCCATGGACCGAAGAAGCCAGGACCGCACCGGTGCCGCTTCCCGACTATCCGCGCCCGCAGATGACCCGCGCCGCCTGGCTCAACCTCAACGGCACCTGGGATTTCATGGGTGGAAGCGCCGCCCCGAAACCCGACGGCCAACGAGCCGCGCCGCCGGGCTTTCCGGCAAGACACGCCACCATCAAGGTACCGTTCGCTCCCGAGTCGTACCTGTCCGGCGTGATGAAGAAGCAGCCGATCAACATGTGGTATCGGCGACACTTCGCCATTCCCGCGTCGTGGGGACAACGACCCGTGCTGCTGCACTTCGATGCGGTGTCCCACGAAGCGGTCGTCTACGTGAACGGTCATCTCGCCACCACCCACCAGGGCGACTGGGATGCCTTCGAAGTGGACATCAGCCGATGGCTCCATCCCGGCGAGAACGAGCTCGTCGTCGGCGCGCGGGATACCCATGACGGCACGCATTCCAGCGGCAAGGGCGCGTTGAAACGCGGCGACTACACCTTCACCTCGGGTATCTGGCAAACGGTGTGGCTCGAGCCCGTGCCGACTACGCACGTCGCGAGCCTGAAGATCACGCCCGACGTGGCGACGTCGACGGTAACCGTATCCGCGGCCATCCAGGGCGAGGCGGTGAGGCTCCGCGTGATCATGCTGTCGGACGGCAAGGCCGTCGCCGAAGCCACGTCCGATGCGTCCAGGGCGGCCGAGCTGCACGTCGCGCATCCTCGGCTGTGGTCTCCCGACGATCCCCATCTCTACGACCTGCAGGTGCAACTGCTGGATCACGAAGGCAAGGTACTCGACGAGGTCGGCAGCTACGTGGGCATGCGCTCGGTGGCCCTGGGCAAGGTCGACGGCCGGTTGCGCCCCCTGCTCAACGGCCGGTTCGTATTCCAGATGGGGCCGCTGGACCAGGGCTATTGGCCCGACGGCATCCACACCGCCCCCACCGACGCCGCGTTGAAATCCGACCTCGAGGTCATCAAGCGCCTGGGCTTCAACATGGTACGCAAGCACGCCAAGGTCGAACCGCAGCGCTGGTATTACTGGGCCGACCGGATCGGCCTGCTGGTGTGGCAGGACATGCCGTCGATCTGGTATCCCGACGATCGTCCCGAGGTGCGCACGCAGTTCGAGCACGAATGGCAGCGGATCATCGAGCAGCACGGAAACTCACCGGCCATCGTCGCCTGGGTGCCCTTCAACGAAAACTGGGGCGCCTACGACGTGCCGCGCATCACCGCCTGGACAAGACGATTCGATCCCACGCGGCTTGTCGACGGCAATACCGGTTACAACAACGCCCCCGACTACCGAAAGGCCGCGGGCGACCCCGGCAACGGCGATTTCGACGACCTGCACATCTACGTCGGTCCGGGCCATCCCCCCAAGCCGAGCGCCACGCGCGCGGCGGCGCTCGGCGAGTACGGCGGACTGGGCATGCTCGCACCCGGCCACATGTGGCCGGGAAAACACGGATCGTACGAAATGGTCGCGGACAAGGAGGCCCTGACGAGGCGTTTCGAAGAGGTGCAGTCGGCGTTGATACCCCTGGTCGCGCACGAGGGCCTCGGCGCCGCCGTCTATACCCAGACCAGCGATGTCGAGCATGAGGTCAATGGCTTCCTGACGTACGACCGGCGCGTGGAAAAGATGGACTTCCGACGCGTGAAGGCCGCCAACGACGCCGTGTTCAAGGCCGCGAACCCACCCCGTCCATGACGGACACGGTTCGCCTTGCCCCGGCGTAACGCCCGCGAAGCGCGCGATTCAACGGGTCGCCGTAGAAACGGGCCACGACCCATGCGAACGCCGCCGACAGCACGACGAACAGCAGCAGCATCGGCAGCTTCACCTCGTGTGGCATGGCGGCCTTCGGCACCCACGCCTGCATGACGCCGAGTACGACGATGTGGAAGAGGTACAGCTCGTAGCTGTGCGAGCCCAGCCAGGCCAGGGGTGCGGCCGCCCACCTGGCCACGCTCCCGGTGGGAAGACGGTGGACCATCACGAGGAATACCGCCGTGGCGACGCCGAGCTGCGTGGCACCCCAGGCCTCGTGGCCGCCGATGCCCCGCATGTAGATCCAGCCCATGGCGACCACCGACACCAGCGCGAGCATCCGCCGCAGGGGGGCGGGGAGCACGACGTTCCCGGCCACGGCAGCCGCCAGGCAACCGTAGACCAGCATGTCGACGCAGGCCAGGTTGCCATACATGAAATACAGCTCGTCATCGCTGTGCATGCCGCGATAGACGGGCCCCACCACCACGCAGACCGCAGCCAGGGCCAGTCGCGCCCAGCGCTTTTGCACGGTCACCAGCACCAGCGGATAGAGCAGATAGAACACCTCTTCCACCGACAGCGACCAGTAGATGTTCATCGCGTAGTTGAAGTACCCCACGCGCTCCATGAGGATGTTGTGCCAGAACGTCAGCACGGAAAGGTTGCCGACGACGAAGAATCCGTTGCCGAAATCGGTATGCCGGTTGGCGTTGACGAAACACCGCAGGCCGGCCAATCCCAGCACGGTGATGATCGCCAGGGCCAGCACCACCGAGGGATACAGCCGGAACAGGCGCAGCTTGTAGAAATGGATCACGTCGGTGCCGGCCGGCGACCCGTAGCGACGCAGGATGTTCGAGGTGATCAGGAACCCGGAGATCACGAAGAAGACCGATACGCCGTAGTTCCCGTTGAAGAAGATCGTCTTCAACGTGTCGACCGGCAACCAATCGTTCAGCGGGCTGTCGTGAAGGCGATAGGCCAGCGAGTAGTGGAGCAGCATCACCAGCAGAATGCAGATGCCGCGCAATAGGTCGACGTGGACGTTACGATCGCGGTCAAGCACGTTCGGACCCGTGTGGCGGCAAGGTGAAGAGCGGTCTCGTGGCCGTAGGCGCCGGCCTGCGCCGGGTCGAGGATAAACGAAACGTCGCACCGGCGCAGGCCGGTGACTACGGCGAAACGGACGGCGTTTGCGTCGAGGCCCTCGTCAGCGCACGGGCAGGAGCTTCAGGTCGCCGTATTCCCACGCCCAGGGAACGCCCACCTCGCCCAGCACGGCATGGACGATGCGGGGAAACCCCGCCTCCGCACGCACGTCGTTGCTCAACACCACCACGCAGCGTTGGCCACGCTCGACGCACACCCACACGTTTCCCGTCGAATCGTTGTGGCCGGTCTTGAAGAAGCCCGGGCCCTGCGGTCCCTCGAAATGGACCACGCCGATACCCGCGCCCAGCCCGGGCACGCGATCGGCGACGGGCAAGTCCGGCTGCAGGGTCGGGAACTGCGACTTCGTGGCGATCGGCGCCTGCGAGCGGACCATCTCGGCGCGGGATGCCGCACTCAGCCCCTGCCCGCGCACCACGGCCGCCGCCAGACGCGCCATGTCGGCGATGGTCGTGTCCATGGAACCGGCCGCCCGGGTCTTCGAACGCTCGTCGTGGGGCTCCGTCTTGCCGTCGAGGGTCCATCCGTCGGCGAGGTTACCGGCGAAATCGGCACGCCACATCATGGAGGTGCGTTTCATGCCCAGCGGGGCGAACACCCGTTTGCGCATCTCGTCGCCGACGTCGAGGCCCAGGCCCTTTTCGAGAACGAACTGCATCAGGATGATGCCGTCGCCGGAATAGCTGTAACGGGTGCCGGGATCGAAATGGATATGGAGCTTGTGGTCGGGCTCGAGAAAACCGAAGTTCGCGAAGCCGCTGCGATGGCTGAGCAGGATGCGCGGGGTGAGCTTCCGCCACCGCTCGTCACCTTTCAGGGCGCTGTAGTCGGCATAACGGTCCTCGATGTCGTCACCGACGTAATCGGGAAGCGGCCTGGGCAGGTACGTGGCGATCGAGCGGTCCAGATCGACGCGTTTTTCGTCGACCAGTTGCATCACCGTATAGGCGAAGACGGCCTTGGTCAGGCTCGCTCCGTACATGATCGTGTCGGTGGTCAGCGGCTCGCCCTTGGCGTTCCGCTTGCCGTACGCCTGAACGTCGAGGACCTTGCCCCCGTCGATGACGGCCACCGCCATGCCCTGGGCGCCGGTGTCGCGCATCACCTCCTTCACCGTGCGGGAGAGCTCGGCATCGGGAGGCGCCGCCGATACCGGTGCCATCCCGGCCCAAGCAGCCATCGTCGCCATCGCGAGAAACGTCGAGCGCATTCGCCAGTCCTCCGCATCGCTGTGTGGGAATCGTAGGATTTCACGATGCTCGCGGACAAGCCAACTAACGGCAGGGCCTCGGCGAGCAACGGAAGGTCGAAGGTGGCCTTCACCACCGGAAGCTGGTGACCACCGTCGCTTCGTTCAGTGCCGCGTATCCCATCGCGACCTCCATACCCGTCGGTAACGACGACGCCAGAGGCTCCGCCACCCGCGCGTAAAGCCTGTCCTCATCGCCGCCCACGATCTTCAATGCCGTGAACTCGAAGATCCGCCCTACCGTCGCCGCGGTGGCCTTGTAGAAACTCTCCTTCGCCGAGAAGGCCACGGTCAGGGCCATCGGCCCTCCGATGCGTCGGGCGAGATCGTCCAGTACCCGGTGCTCGTCTTCGTCCACCACCGATTGCACGATGGCCGTCAGCGCGCTTTCCGACGCGACGTTTTCGATGTCGATCCCCACGCCACGCACGCCGCGGTCGGGCATGGCGACGGCGGCCGCCATGCCCGACGCGTGCGTGATGCTGCCGGTGAACCCGGAGGGCCACGACGGCGCGCGATTTACGCCGATAGCCACGTCGTGCACGTCGGCGCCCGCCTCGCGCAGCGCGGCGACCGCCACGCGCCGGCCGGCGAGGTACTCGGCGCGACGCTTGGCCACGCTGCGCTCCACCGACGGCGGACAGGCGATACCGTGGCGGGCGAAGTCCTCGACGCCGCCCTCGGGGAGGTCGAATTCCAGCAGGAACGCGTCGGGCCATCCGCCGGGATGTCCCGCGAGCGACAGGCGCCTCAAGCGGCCGCCCGGGCGAGCACGATCTCGTTCTGTCGCCGCCTCACCGCCAGCCAGATGCGCCAGAAATACAACAGGCCGATGGCCGCCTCGAAGCTGGAACCGATCACCCAGGCGGTCGGAAGGTAGTCCGCGTCGCCCACGTGGGCCTGGTTCATCAGGTAGATCGTCGGAATGCTCATCAGCCACATCAGCACGAAGCGTACGCCGAACACGAAGCGCGTGATCCCGAAACTCTCCAGCACGGCCTGCCCGGTCATCGAGAACACGAACGCCAGCGAATACGTCCACAGCACCTTCGCCGTGGCGACGGAGGCATGATGGATTTCCTCCGGCTTCCCCGCAAGGCCGAAGGGGCCGAGCAGGACATCCGGCGTGACGATCTGGAAGCATGCCGTGACGGCGACGTACGCCAGCTCGATCGCCAGCGACACGAGAATGATCCGCGGTACCTGGTCGAAATCGCCCTTGCCCAGCGCGTTGCCGCACAGCACGCTGCAACCGATCCCCAGGCCCAGCAGGGGAATGACGCCCAGGTAGCTCACCGTGAGGTTGACGTTGTTGGCGGCCAGCGCGATCGCTCCCAGTCCCGCCATCACCCAGATGAAGATGGCGTTGCCGAAGTTGGCCACGCCTGCGGTCACGCCCAGGGCAAACCCTTTCCTGAGGCGCGGCATCACCTCCGGCAGGCGAACGCCCTTGTCGAACACCACCCGGCGAAAGTCCGCCCAGACCTCGGCCGGCGTGTAGCGGAGGTAGCAGGCCGTGATGGCCAGCGTACCGGCCAGGGTGCCCAGGGCCGAACCGCGCATGCCCAGTTCCGGCAGGCCGAACCGGCCGAACACCAGGCCGATGGTCATCACGATGCCCACGGCCTGGCCGATCAATCCCGCCACCAGGGTGATGCGGGTCTTGCCGATGCCGTTGAAGTACGACGACAGCGCCATGTTGAACGTCATGCCCGCGCCGAAGAAGGCCGACCAGAACAGGAACTGCGATTCCAGCCGCGTGAGCGCGGGAGGCCGGCTGCTCAACGAAGGGATCGTTTCCATCAGCGGAGCCAGCAGCAGCATGGCCGCGGCGAGCACGAGCCCTATCGCGATGCCGATCGCGGCCTGGTAGGCCGCGTCCCCGTGCCCGGAACGACCGAAGGCCTGCGCCACGCACGAGCGGGAGAAGCCGACCACGGCCACGAAGAAGCCGACGATCGCCATGGCCGTGTACACCGCCGGTCCCGACGCCGCCAGCGTGTCGCTCGAATACCTCGCCAGGCAGATGCGGTCCACGAGCATCAGCACGAGGTTGCCGATCATCGACCCCATCAGGGGCAACGAGACGTCGAGGATCCGCCGCGCGATGGCGAGGTTCGATGGCGTGCCCGGCGGATTCACCGGCGCACCCTCGGCTTCAGCCGCACCGGCAGCGAACTGGGCGCCATGAAGAAGTTCAGCACCTCCTTCGGCGGCGGCGCCTTGGCATCCAGCTCGAGGTCGAAATTGCGCACGATCATCGCGACCACCATCTTGATCTCCGTCAGGGCGAGAAAACGGCCAGGACACAGGCGCGAACCTCCCCCGAAGGGAAACAGCTTGCGAGACGGATCCTCTTCCCGCTTCGGCCGCTGCCCGGGAATCCAGCGTTCGGGGCGAAACGCCTCGCGATCGGGAAACTGCGCCTCGTCCAGGCCTTCGCCTGCGGTGGCGACGATGACGGTGGTGTTCTTCGGGATGAAGGTATCGGCGACCACGCAATCGGCGTTGGCGGTCAAACCGACGTAAGGCGCCACCGAACGCAGGCGCTGCGTTTCGCTGTGCGCCGCCTCGAGATAGGTGAACAGCTTCATCCGCTCCCAGTCGCGCGGAAGCGTGTCCCCGTCCAGCACCGCGTCCACCTCGGCGCGCAGGGCGGCGGCCGCTTGGGGGTTCTGCGCCAGTAGGTGGATCATCCAGGCGATGGAATTGGCGGTGGTGTCCTCGCCGCCGATCACGCTGAGGATGGCGTTGCTCACCAGCTCCTCGTCGGTGAAGCCCGATTCGGGATCGTCGGCGGCCACGATCATCGCTTCGAGCATGTTGCCCGGCTTGCGCTGGCGATCCATGCGCTCGCGCGTATCGCGGATGAACTCCTTCACCTTCGCCTCGATGTCGGCCGACGAGCGTTCGGCGGCACGGTCCACCGGCAGCCTGAAATACCGCCAATACGGAAACGCCGCGGTGGTGCGCTGTCCCAGGCGAAGGAAGATGGCATCGATGTCGCGTTGCAGCGGATCGCCTTCGTGGTTCACCGCGTCGATGTCGTGTCCCATCGCGAGCCCCACGATGATGTCCAGCGCCATCGCCTTGAGCTCGCGCTTGAGGTCCACCGCCTTGCCTTCCGCCAGCATGGCCGCCCAACGGTCGAACATCCGTTCGGTCATCGCGATCATGGTGGGGAAAAAATTGCGGATCACTTCTACGTTGAGCCCGCTCATCACCAGCTTGCGCTGCTTGCGCCATGCCTCGCCCTCGGCGGTGATGACGCCGCCGACGTTCAGTTCGCTCATCACCTGCTTCAGGCCGCCGGCCCGGCGGAAGCCATCCGGCCTCTCGCGCAGCAGCGAATGGACGGTGGCTGCGTCGGAGACGATCACGAGGGGATGGCCGAATACCTCCAGCCGGAACATGGGGCCGTGTTCGCGCACCCAGGCAGTGAACTTCTGGTGCATCTGGCGCCCGGCCAGTTGCAGCGCGTTGCCCGCGTAGGGATGGCCTTTCGGGCACGGCAAGTCGGCGACGGTGCGCGAGTACCGCGGGGCGACCGGGGCGTCGGCGACGAGGGTGTCGTTCATGGTGTCCTCCATGCTCATGGGGTGGTCGCCGTCCGCGCCGCATGGGCCGCGTGGTTGCGGATGCGCTGGGAGATGTCGCGTGCCAGGCGATCGGCGAGCGGCGGACGCACGATCGAGGTATGCGTGCCACCGATGCGCACCACGTCGAGGTGCCTGCCGATGAGGTCCTGCCAGCCCAGGCTCGCGTCTTCGCCTTCCCGGCGGTCGGCGGCGTAGAACGTCACGGGCAGCTTCGCCATCGGCGGCAGGTACTCGTCGCCGGCCTTTCCGCTGGTCTGGTAGATGCCCACGAAACGCTTCACGTCGTCCACGTCGAGGTGCTCGGGCACGAAGGCCGCCTTGCGGCAGCCGGCGATCATGGCGTCGAGGTCGCCGCGGGCCGCCAGCGCGGCGAGTTCGGGATAGGCCGGGTGCGACGACGGGTCGGGGCCACCCGCGTTGATATCCAGCAGCCAGTTCAGCAACGCCCTGCATGCGCTCGACCTGACCGGATGCTCGGCCGTCGATCGTGCGCGCACCGGCGGACTGCTGGTATCGATCATGCCGACGAAGCGCACCTCCTCGCCCGCCGCGTGCAGGCGATGGGCGATCTCGTAGGCCACCATGCCGCCCAGCGACCAGCCGGCCAGCGCGTAGGGGCCCGACGGCTGCACCTGGCGCACGGCCTCGAGATAGTCCGCCGCCATGGCGCCGATGCTGGCATGCGGCATCTCGCCGATGGCCAAACCGTACACCGGTTGCTCCGGATCGAGATAAGGCGCCAGGTCGAAGGCGTATTGCACGCCTCCGCCGATGGGGTGGACGAGGAACAGCGGCATGGACCGTCCCGCCGGGCGGATGGGCACCAGGTTGGGATGCGTACCGGCGCGTTTCTTCGAGTCGATGAAGGCGGCCAGCGATTCCAGCGTGGCATGCGAGAACAGGTCGCGCAGTTCGACGGTGCCCATATGGTGCTTGCGCAACTGCGAGGCCAACTGCGTCGCCATGAGCGAATGACCGCCCAATTCAAAGAAGTCGTCGGCGACGGCCACGTTCTCCACCTTCAGCAATTCGCTCCACAGCGCCGCGACCGCTTTCTCGGTGGCCGTGCGCGGAGCGATGCGGACGGCATGTCCCTGGGTCGCTTCAGGCGCCGGAAGCGCCTTGCGGTCGACCTTGCCGTTGGAAGTCAGGGGCATCGCCTCGAGCGCGACGAAGTGCTCCGGCAGCATGTAGTCGGGCAGGCTTTGCGACAACATGCGGCGCAGGGAAGCCGCATCGGGCAAGGTCTGTGCGTCGTGCGGCACGAGGTAGGCCACCAGTCGCGGGATGTTCCGCTCGTCGGGCCGCGCGAGCACGACCACGTCACGCACGGCCTCCACGGCGGCCAGGGTCGATTCGATCTCACCCAGCTCGATGCGCAGCCCGCGGATCTTCACCTGGTGGTCGCTGCGCCCCAGGTACTCGATCGCGCCGTCGGGCAGGTACCGGGCCAGGTCGCCCGAGCGGTACATGCGCGCGCCGGGTACCGTACTGAACGGGTTCGGCACGAACGCCTCGCTCGTCAGTTCCGGCCGGTTGACGTAACCGCGGGCGAGGCCGACGCCGGCGATGTAGAGATGACCCACCACGCCGACGGGTACGGGGTGCAGGAAGTCGTCCACGATATGGATCTGGATGTTGGCGATGGGGTAGCCGATCGGCACGCCGTTGAGCGTGCTGTCCTTGCGGCAGGGCCAATGGGTGACCTCCACGGACGCTTCGGTCGGGCCGTACAGGTTGATCAGTTCCACGTGATCCCAGACGGCGAAAAGGCGCTGCTGCAATTCCATCGACAAGGCCTGGCCGCTGCACAGCACGCGGCGCAGGGAGCGGCCGGTGCCCGGCTCGGCCTCGTTGAGGAAGACGTCGAGCATCGGCGGCACGAAGTGCGTCACCGTGATGCCCTGCGCGTCGATCACCTCGGACAGGTAGGTCACGTCCTGGTGACCGCCCGGCCTGGCGAGCACCAGCGTGGCGCCTTCCAGCAGAGGTCCGAAGAACTCGCCCACCGAGACGTCGAAGCTGAAGGGCGTTTTCTGCAGGACGCGGTCGGTGGACACCAGCGGATAGGCGCCCTGCATCCATTGCAGCCGGTTGACGATGCCGCGATGCTCGATGGCCACGCCCTTGGGCTTGCCCGTGGAACCGGAGGTGTAGATCACGTAGGCGAGATGGTCCGGACCGGTGGCGTGCGCCAGATCGTCCTCGCCCTGCCCGGCCCAGTCGTCGCGGTCGTCGTCGAGGCCCACCACGGGCACGCCCGCCATCGTCGGCACCGCGTGGCGGAGATGCCGCTGCGTGAGGATCGCCGCCGGCTTCGCATCCTCCACGATGGTCGCCAGGCGATCCAGAGGATACGTGGGATCGAGCGGCACGTAGGCGCCCCCGGCTTTCAGGATCGCGTACAAGCCTATGACCATCTCCATGGATCGCTCGGCGCACAGGCCCACGAGCACGTCGGGACCCACGCCGAGCATGCGCAGGTGGCGGGCGAGACGGTTCGCCTGCGCGTTGAACTGCGCATACGTGAGCGAGGCATCGCCGAAGACCACGGCCACGCGGTCGGGGCTGCGTTCGACCTGCTCCTCGAACAACTGGTGCAGCGTGTGCGCCTGCGGGCCGACGCGTGGGTAGACCCGGGCCGTATCGTTGAAACCGTACAGCAGCTGCCTGCGCTCGCCTTCGCCCAGCATCGGCAGGTCGCCGAGCGCCCTGTCGGGCTCGGCCACGATGGCCCTGAGCAGGTTCGTGAAATGCCCGGCCATCCGCTCGATGGTCGACAGGTCGAACAGGTCGGTGTTGTACTCGAACCAGCCATGCAGGCCTTGCGGGCCTTCCATGAGGCTGAGCGTGATGTCGAACTTGGCGGTCACGATCTCGTGCTGCATCAACTCCAGCTCCATGCCGGGCAACGCGAGGTTCAGGGGCGCGTTCTGCAGCACCAGCATCGCCTGGAACAACGGCGTATGGCTGGCGTGCCGCTCGGGTTGCAACGCGCCCACAAGCTGCTCGAACTGCACGTCCTGGTTCGAGTACGCATCGAGCGTGGTCGCCCGCACCTGCCGCAGCAGTTCACCGAAGCCGCCGCGCAAGTCCACCCGCGTGCGCAGCACCAGCGTGTTGACGAAGAATCCGACGAGGTCTTCGACCTCGCTGCGGTTGCGGTTGGCGATGGGGGTACCGACACAGATGTCGTCCTGGCCCGAGTAGCGGGCCAGGAGCACGTTGAACGCGGCGCATAGGGTCATGAACAGCGTGCACTGCGACCTGCGGCTCAAGGCCTGCAGCTTCGTGCCGAGTTCGGCGGGAATGGCGTAGGCGAGCGCCGCGCCGTCCTGCCCCTGCACCGGCGGCCGCGGACGATCCGTGGGCAAGGTCAGCAGCGTGGGACTGCCGGCCAGCTGCCGTTTCCAGTAAGCGAGCTGCCCCTCCAGCACGTCGCCCGTCAACCACTCGCGCTGCCAGCGGGCGAAGTCGACGTAGCGCATGGGAAGCTCGGGCAAGGCGACCGGCGTACCGAAACGGTGGCTGGCGTACATCGCACCCAGGTCGCGCACCACGATGCCGATCGACCAGCCGTCCGAAACGATGTGGTGCATGGTCAGGAGCAGCAGGTGATCTTCCCCGGACAGGCGCAGGAGCCTGCTTCGGATCAGCGGATCGCGCTGGAGATCGAACGGCGTGCGAGCCTCGTCGAGCATCAGCCAACGCGTCTTCGCCTCGCGCTCCTTCGGCGAGAGCGAGCCCAGGTCGTGCAGGGTGAACGTCAACGGCATCTTCGCCGCGATACGTTGCACCGGCGAGCCCTCCACGCTGTCGAAGCGTGCGCGTAACGCATCGTGGCGGTCCATGAGGCCATGGAAGGACGCCTGCAAGGCATCCACGTCCAGCCGACCCTTCAGGCGTACCGCCGCCGCGATGTTGTAGGTCGGTCCCTGCCCCTCGAGCTGGTCGAGGAACCAAAGTCGCTGCTGCGCGAACGACAACGGGAAAGATTCCTCGTCTGCCAGGGCGATGGCCACGCTCTCCGGTTCGGGAACGACCGACTTCGCATCGACGAACGACGCCAGCGCTTCGAGCGTGGAATACGCGAACAGGTCGCGCAGTTCGATCTCGGCCATCAGGCGCTTGCGCAGCTGGGATACCAGCTGCGTCGCCAGCAGCGAGTGGCCGCCCAGCTCGAAGAAATCGTCGGCCACGCCGACCTTCTCCACCTTGAGCAGCTCGCCCCAGACCGCCGCGATGGCCTTTTCGGTATCGGTGCGCGGTTCGACGTAGGCGGTCTCGTCATGCACCATGTCGGGCGCCGGCAAGGCCTTGCGGTCCACCTTGCCGTTCGAGGTCAGGGGCATCGCGTCGAGGACGACGACGTACTCGGGCACCATGTAGTCGGGCAGGCTCTGCGCGACCGTGCGGCGCAGCGTCGCGGCATCGGGCAAGGTCCTCCCGTCGTGCCCCACGAGATAGGCCACGAGGCGCGGGACGTTGCGTTCGTCCGGCCGGGCCAGCACCACCACGTCACGCACGGCGTCCACGGCCGCGAGAGTCGCCTCGATCTCCCCCAACTCGATGCGCAGGCCGCGAATCTTCACCTGGTGGTCGCTGCGCCCGAGGTATTCGATCGTGCCGTCGGACAGGTAACGCGCCAGGTCGCCCGAACGGTACATGCGAGCGCCGGGCACCGTGCTGAACGGGTTGGGCACGAAGGCCTGCGCGGTGAGGTCGGGTCGGTTGACGTAGCCCCGCGCCAGGCCGACGCCGGCGATGTAGAGATGCCCCACCACGCCGACCGGCACCGGGTTGAGGAAGTCGTCGAGGATATGGATCTGGATGTTGGCGATGGGGTAACCGATCGGCACGATGTTCAGCGCGCTGTCCTTTCGGCACGGCCAATACGTCACGTCGACGGACGCCTCGGTCGGGCCATACAGGTTGTGCAGTTCCACGTGGTCCCAGGTGGCGAAGAAGCGCTCCTGCAATTCCAGCGGCAGGGCCTGGCCGCTGCACATCACCTGGCGCAGGGAGCGGCCGGTTCCCGGCTCCACCTCGTTGAGGAAGACGTCGAGCATCGGCGGCACGAAGTGCGCGGTGGTGATGCCCTGCGCGTCGATGAGGTCGGCCAGGTAGGCCACGTCCTGGTGGCCGCCCGGCTTGGCCACCACCAGGGTGGCGCCTTCGAGCAGCGGCCAGAAGAACTCCCACACCGACACGTCGAAGCTGAAAGGCGTTTTCTGCAATACGCGATCGACGGCGGTCAGCGCATATGCCTCCTGCATCCATTGCAGGCGATTGACGATACCCCGGTGTTCGATGCCCACGCCCTTGGGCTTGCCGGTGGAACCGGAGGTGTAGATCACGTAGGCCAGATGATCGGGGCCGGTGGCGTTGGCGAGGTTGGCGTCATCGTGGGCCGACCATGCCGACGACTCGTCGTCGAGACCGAGCATGGGCACGCCCGGCATCGACGGGGCCACGTCGCGGAGATGGCGCTGGGTGAGGATCGCCGCCGGCTTCGCATCCTCCACGATGGTCGCCAGGCGGTCCGCCGGATACGTGGGATCGAGCGGTACGTAGGCGCCTCCGGCCTTCAGGATCGCGTAAAGCCCCACGATCATCTCCAGGGAGCGCTCGGTGCACAGGCCCACGAGCGCGTCGGGCCCGACGCCCAGCGTGCGCAAGTGGCGGGCGAGACGGTTCGCCTGCGCGTTGAGCTGCGCATACGTGAGCGAGGCATCGCCGAAGACCACGGCCACGCGGCCGGGGCTGCGTTCGACCTGCTCCTCGAACAACTGGTGCAGCGTGTGCGTCCGCGGGCCGACGCGTGGGTAGACCCGGGCCGTATCGTTGAAACCGTACAGCAGCTGCCTGCGTTCGGCCTCGCCCATCATCGGCAACTCACCGAGCGCGCGCTCGGGATGCTCCACGATGGCGGTCAGCAGGTGGGTGAAGTGGCCGGCCATGCGTTCGATCGTGCGCTGGTCGAACAGGTCGGTGTTGTACTCGATATAGCCGACCAGACCCTGCGGCCCTTCCCCGAGGTTGAGGGTGATGTCGAACTTCGACGTCACGTTTTCGTGCGGCACCAGTTCGAGCTCGAGCCCCGGCAGGGTCAGGTCCAGCGGCGCGTTCTGCAGCACCATCATCACCTGGAACAACGGCGTATAGCTGGTGTGGCGCTCCGGTTGCAACGCGCCCACGAGCTGCTCGAACTGGACGTCCTGATGCTCGTAGGCATCGAGCGTGACGGTGCGGACGCGACCGAGCAGTTCCGCGAAGCTGGCGCGCAGGTCCACCTGCGTGCGCAGCACGAGCGTATTGACGAAGAATCCGATCAGGTCTTCGATCTCGCTGCGTTGGCGGTTGGCGATGGGCGTGCCGATGCAGATGTCGTCCTGCCCCGAATATCGGGCCAGCAGCACGTTGAACGCCGCACAGAGCGTCATGAACAGCGTGCATTGCGACGTGCGGCTGAGCGCCTGCAACCTGGCGGTCAGCGCGGCCGGAACCGCATAGGCCACGGCCGCGCCATCCTGCCCCTGCACCGCCGGGCGGGGCCGGTCGGTGGGCAGGGTCAGCAGCGTGGGGCTACCGGCGAGCTGTCGCTTCCAGTAATCCAGCTGCCGCTGGAGCACGTCGCCGCTCAGCCACTGGCGTTGCCAGCGGGCGAAGTCCACGAAGCGCATGGGCAGCTCGGGTAGCGACAGCGGCGCACCGTACGCACGACTGGCGTAGATCGCACCCAGGTCGCGCAGCAGGATACCCATCGACCAGCCGTCGGACACGATGTGGTGCATGGTCAGCAGGAGCAGGTGCTCCTCCGCCGAGAGCTTCAGCAGGCGGCTGCGGATGAGTGGTCCATGCTGGAGATCGAACGGCGTGCGCGCCTCGTCGAGCATCAGCCAGCGCGTTTTCGCTTCGCGCTCCTTCGGCGAGAAGCTTTCGAGGTCGTGCCGGACGCACGCCATCGGAAGGTTCGAACCGATGCGCTGCACCGGCGCGCCGTCGACGCTGTCGAAGCGCGCGCGCAGCGCGTCGTGACGCTCCATCACGCCGTCCAGGGCCGCCTGCAGGGCGTCGCTGTCGAGCTTTCCCTTGAGACGCAGTGCACTGGGGATGTTGTAGGTCGGATTGGCGCCCTCCAGTTGATCGAGGAACCAGAGCCGCTGCTGGGCGAACGACAGCGGGAAAGCCTCGTCCGTGGCCTCGGCCGGCTTCAGGCGGGCGACGAGCTTCGCCACCGTGGGTGCCTCGAGCATCGTACCGACCGGCACCTCCACGCCAAACTCGTCGCGGATGCGACCGGCCAATTGGGTCGCCAGCAGCGAGTTGCCCCCCATCTCGAAGAAATCGTCGTCGAGGGCGATCGAGGGACGGCCGAGCAAGGTCTTCCAGAGGCGGATCATGCGCTCTTCGTCGGACCCACCCGCCACGCTGGTGGCGATGTCTTCCGGGGCGTCACGGCGAACGGCCCCCGCTTCCGGCAGGGCGTCGATCAGGTCGGGGTAGCGGACATCGGTCCAGCAGCGCTCGCGCGCGAACGGATAGGTCGGCAGGCTCACGCGTTGCGGGCGGATCGAGCCTTCGCCATACAGCGCGTTCCAGTCGAACGAGAAGCCCTTCACCCAGAGGTCGAGCAGCTTGCCGAACTTGCCCTTGGCCACCCAGGCCTGCACGGCGACCTGCATGTCGTCGTCGTCGGAAAGCATGGCATAGGTCTTTCGCGCGGCCTGGCCGCGGTACATGCCGTCGACGTCGTGGCGACCGTCGACGAAAGCGGCGAGTCCGTCACGCAGCGCGTCGAGGGATTCCACGAGGAACGCGAGTCTTTCCTCCATCGGCTCGCGGCCGACCTGTAAGGTATACGCCATGTCCGCCAGCTCGTCGTCCCGGTGCTGGCCGGGGCGCATGGCCTCGGCCTGCGCCGGGGCGACGGCGAGGTGTCGCAGCAGGTCGCGGGCACGCTGGTTCAGGCGCTCGGTATCGCGAGCCGACAGCACGATCATCGCCGGGCCGGATCGCGCGTGGAAACGGGCGGGCGCCACGTATTCCTCGATCACCAGGTGGGCGTTCGCCCCGCCCGCGCCGAACGACGAAACGCCCGCGGTACGCGGTTGCTCATGGCCCTCGATCACGGGGCGATGCCACGGGGCCAGCGTCTGCTGCACGAAGAACGGCGTATCGGCGAAACGGATCTCCGGGTGGGGCGTTTCGGCATGCAGGCTGGGGGCCAGCATGCCGTGCTCCATCTGCATCAACACCTTGCTCACCGCCACGAAGCCGCTCGCGCTCTCGCTGTGGCCGATATTGGACTTGGCCGAACCGATGGCACAGAACTGCCTGTCTTTCGTCCACTGACGGAAGGCCTTCGACAGGCCCGCCACCTCGATGGGATCGCCCAGCAGGCTACCCGTGCCCTGCGCCTCCACGTAGCTCACGGCGCGCGCATCGACACCCGCGCGGCGCAGGGCATCACCGACCCCTTGCGCCTGCATGTTCGGGTTGGGTACCAGGTAGGCGTTGGTCTTGCCGCCGGCATTGATCGCGCTGCCCTTGATCACGCCGTAGACGTGGTCGCCGTCGGCCACCGCGCGATGCAGCGGCTTTAGCACGAGCGCGCCCACCGCCTCGGCATCCACGAAGCCGTCGCCGCCGGCGCCGAACGATCGGCAGGCGTCACCGGCCGAGAGCATCGTCATGGATGCCAGGTCGATGAGCTGGGTGGGCGCCACGATCAGGTTCACGCCACCGGCGATGGCCACCTCGCTGTCCCCCCCGCGCAGGCTCTCGACGGCGAGATGGATGGCCGTCAGCGACGAGGAGCACGCGGTGTCCACCGCCAGGCTGGGGCCCTGGAAGTTGCACAGGTACGAGACCCGATTGGCGATCGACCAGAAGCGCGTGCCCGTGGCGTAATGCTCGTTCGTCACACCCACGAACACGCCCACCTTGCGGCTCGCGCTCAGGTTGGCCGGCGTGTAGCCCGCGTCTTCGATGCCCGCATACACCTCCTGCATGAACAGGCGTTCCTGCGGGCTCATCAGTTGCGCTTCGCGCGGCGTGATGTTGAAGAACAGCCGATCGAAGCCTTCCACGTCGTCGAGCAGCCCGGCCCATCGGGTGTAGGTCTTGCCCGGCTGGCCCTTGCGCTCGTCGAAGAAACGCGCGTGGTCCCAACGCTCCGGCGGCACCTCGCGCACGCTGCTCCGCCCTTCGGCGAGGTTGTCCCAGAACCGGCGCACGTCGTTCGCGCCCGGGTACCGGCCGGCGATGCCGACGATGGCCACGTCGAAGGTCGTCGGGGCGGCCGGTACGGACGGGACGGTCGGGGCAACCCGCTGCGCCGTTTCGCCGAGGCGATCGGCGCCCATCCCTTCGGCAGGGGACTCGCTTTCACGTTTGGCAGCAGGCTCGCTGCCGGAGGAGCGGGTGCCGATCGCATCGGCGAGCGCACGGTTGCCATCGAGGCCGGTCCAGCGCGCGAGCGCACGCTCGTCCACCCGCATGAAATGCTCCACCAGGCTTTCGATGTCGCGGTGTTCGAAGAACAGCGTCGTACCGACGTGCTCGGCACCGAACACCTCGCGCAGCGCGTTGGTCAGCTCCATGACCGCGATGGAATCGATGCCGTATTCGTCGAACCCGATGGTGGCCTCGATGGCGTCCAGCGGCAGCGCTAGCGTCCGGCTCATCAGTTTCCTGACATGCAGGATGCCCTTGTCGCGCAGCGCGCTGGCGGCGACGGACGGCGACGCGGCGCTTTCGCGCCCGCCGGTGGAGTGGATGCCCGTGGAATCGTTCATGTCGGCGGAGTCCGTGTCGGTAGGCGTGTCGCGTGTCGGTTGGGGGTCGAAGAGGCGCAGGCTGAGCTTTTCCAGACGGACGCAGACCGCACCCGTCGGATCGCAGAGATCGATATCGATCTTTCGGATGCCGTCGCGGTCCGTGGCGACGTCGGCGTAGCGGACCACCGCCCACATGTCGCGTTGGCAGGGTGACAGCACGTCCACGGCATCCACGGCGAAGGGCAGCGCGAGGGCGATGTCGTCCTCCGCACCCGCCGTCAGGTAAAGGCCCAGCGAGGCTTGCAAGGCCGCATCGAGCAGGCTCGGAGGCAGCAGGTAACCGTCGAGCGGCGTCGGGGTGGGCAGCGATATCTTCGCCAGCACCTGGTCATGGCCGATGAAGAGTTCGTCCAGGCCACGGAACGCCGGTCCGTAATCCAGCCCTTTGCGCTCGAAGATGGCATAGCACCGCTCGTGGCCGGCATGGGCCACCGCGCATCGCGCGCGCAACGCGCCGAGATCGTGCCGTGGCGCCGCCACGACCGGTCCGGCATGCACGCTGCCCTGGCTGTGGATCGCTCCATCGATACCGCGCAAGCTGAAGCCGCCGTCTTGCACGGCCAGCGTCACGGCCAGGCCGTCGGTACCGGCGATCGCGGGGCGAACCCACGCGACCTTTCTCAGGCCCTTGGCCTTCGCGGCCACCAGGGCCATTTCGAGGTGGGCCACGCCGGGGAGCACGCGCCTGCCCTGCACCCGGTGATCGGCGAGAAAGAATTCGTCGCCGCGGAACCGGCTTTCGAAGCGTCCCTCGGACACCTCCCGGTGCAGCATCGGATGGGAAGGCGCGGCAGGGGTCTCCATGCCGAGCCAGCGCATCATCGCGCCCGGATTCGCTTCGATGAAATGATCGGCCAGCGCGTCGATGTTCGGGTACTCGAAGAACAGCGTGGACGTGACGGCCTCATCCATCCCCACGTCGGCGAAAGCCGTTCGCAGGGTGGCCGTCACCTCTTGGACGAGGATCGAATCCAGGCCGTACCGGTCGAGCCCCATGGCGGTATCGATGTCCTCGGCGGGCATCTTCAGGGCACGCCCGACGAGTTTTCCGAGCCGCGCACGGCAGGTGTCGCGCAGCGAATCCGTCGCGACGACGACTTGGCCCCGGACCGGAGCGGCGGCAACACGCGCGACGACCCGCTTGCGTTGCAGGATTACGCCGTCGCTCTCCGCCACGATCACCTGCTGGCCGAGCTCGTGCGACCGCTCGGCCGGAAAATGGACATGACCGAACCCTTCTTCGCCCAGCACGTCCGCCCAGCGTCGCGGCGAGAGGCTCGGGCAACCCGGGATGCGCAGCGCCTCGTCTTCGTAGAGCCACCATCCATCCAGCAGGCCGAAGGTAAGATGCGCCCACAGCTCGCAACCGCTCAGCTCGTTGAGCACGAGCTGGCCATGGGTGCGCAGCAGGGCTTTCGTGTTGCGAAGGCTCTCGCGGATGTCCTTCGTGGCGTGCAACACGTTGGTGGCGATGGCGAGATCGTAGCTCCCCGCGTCGATGCCCTGCCCCTCCAGCGGTTGGCCGATGTCGAGCAGGCGATAGGCCAGGAAGGGATGGGCTTCGCCGAACCGGCGTTCGGCGTGGTGCAGGAAAGCGCGCGAGAGATCGGTATAGGCGTATTCCTCGATATGGGTCGCGTACGGCGCCAGTCGCTCGAGCACGCGCGCCGAGGTGCCGCCGGTACCCGCGCCGATCTCGACGATGCGGATGCGGGCTCCCGGATCGTGACGCAGTCGCGCCGCGACGAAGTCGACGACGGCGTCGCACAGCACGTCGTTGAAGTAGTCGGCCACGGCATTGCCGCGATAGACGCCTTCCACCAGGTGCATCGAGGAGTCCGGGAACATCACCGCGGTCGCCTCGACATGTCCCTGGAGGATGGCCGGAAGCGCACGCAGCATGGTGTCGACCAGCGTGACCTGGGCGCGACGTACGTGGTTCTCCCCGGTCCACTCACTCTTTCGTGCGTTCCACTCCGCCCAGGCTCCCTCGCGTCGCTCCTGCGTGCGGACGTGGTCGCTCCCCCCGACACCGGAGCCCTGGATTCCTGCGTGCGCAGGAATGACGGTGAGGCTGTGGCGTAGCCATCGGGCATGCCGGGGATGCCATGCTTCGGCCACTTTCGGATCGGTCAACCCGAGCGCCCGCAGTTCGTCACCCAGGACGGCCAGTGCGAGACGATCGATGTCCCCTGCCTCTTGCGCCAACCGCGCGGCATCGCCCGGGAACGCCGCCGCGACGACCTTCGACGCAAGCGACGGATAGCGTACGGGGCTTACCGACACCCGCTGGCCGCCCATCCGGTCGAGCACGTCCCCCGGAGCGTCGGCCTGCACCGTCTTCATGAAACCCAGCTGCCGCATCGGGCCGGCCAGCAGCACGTCGAGCACGCGCATGCCTTCGGCCGCGTCGATGGAACCGATGCCCTGGCGAGCCATGCGCTCGCGGTACGCCGGCGAAGCGACGGCGCCGACGTGACCCCAATAGCCCCAGTTCACGACCCGCACCGGGTACGGCACGCGGTTGGCCAGGTGCATGGCGTACGCGTCCTTGAACGTGCATCCGCCGGCGTAGTTGGCCTGCCCCGCCGAACGGGTGAAGCTCATCAGCGAGGAGAAGAACAGCATGAAGTCGAGCGCGAGGCCACCGAACACCTGCCCCATCCTCACGCTGGCATCGATTTTCGCGGCCAGTCCCGCCCGCAGGCGCGCCTCGTCCATCTGCGCCACGCTCCGGTCCAGCAGCGACATCGCCGCATGCACCACGCCGTGGATCGCGGGAAACCGGGCGAGCACCGCATCGCGGGCGCGTTCGAGCGCATGGCGGTCGGAGGCGTCAGCGATGAGATAGAGCGGCGTCGGGCCGAGCCTGCCCAGGCGCTGCCTCGCCTGGGCGATGGTCTCGTCCTCGGGGCGTCGGCCGATCCATACGATCTGTGCCTGGTGGTGACGTATGAGGTGTTCGCTCCACGCCTGCCCGATGCCGCCGGCACCGCCGATCACCACGTAGACGCCGCCGTTCCGGTAAGCGTCTCCGGGCGATTCGAGCGTGCCGGCCTCCACGCGCGCGAGGCCCTGGCGGAACCACTGCCCGCCGCGCCATGCGCGCGTGGCGCCACTGGCGTCGAACGGGAGCCGCAACATCGATTCGATGGGCCATGCGTCGATCGACGGCATGTCGAGCAGACGGACCCGCCAGTTCGCGAATTCCTTCGCCACCGAACCGAAGAACCCGTGTACCGCGGCATGACCGGGGTTCGTGGCGTCGGCGGCGTGCACGGCCTGCGCGCCGGAGGTGACGATGGTCCACTCGAGCGGCCGTCGGTCGTAACCGAGGCGAAGCAAGGCCTTCACGACGCGGAACGCCTCGATCACGCCGCGTTCCTGCGCCTGGATCAAGTCTTCGTCGTCGGCCACATGTCCGTCATCGAGCAACCAGACGAGCCGGTCGATGGCGCCATGCGCGCGCAGGCGGGCATCGATGTCCGCCTCGGCCGGAAGGTGCAGCACCGACGCACCCGGCAACTGGCGCAGCAAGGCTTCGCGACGGGCGGGCGTGCCGCCCAGGATCGAGACCTTTCCCGCAGGGGTGGCGTGTACCGCCGTCGCCTCGGCCGGGATGACGTCCCACGTCGGCATCAGCCACCACGCCTCGCCCGTCGACGGGGTGTCCTCGATGGGGGCGACGCTCGCTTTCGTCGGCACCCAGTAACGATCGCGCGCGAAGGGATACGTGGGCAGGCTGACGCGACGGGGGTGGTTCGCTCCATAAAACGCATGCCAATCGACGTCCATGCCATCGACCCAGCGTCGCAGCCGATCTTGCGGCGTGACGGGCGTGCCGGCAGCGTCGGCCGGATGGCGCGACGCGGTGCCGCGGAACACCCGGTCGCCGTCCGGCGCGCCCGCGTCGAGCCGGCGCAACGTCTCGCGCAGGTCGTCCATGGAGTCGACGATCAGGCCGAGGCGAGCCTCCATCGCTTCACGCCCCACCTGCAGCGTATAGGCGAGATCGGCGAGGGGTACGTCGTGGCGCGAGACGAATGCCGTCAGCAAGCGCACCTGCTCACGCAGGCGGTCGTCGTCGCGTGCCGAGAGGACGACCAGCGTTGGACCGGTGGGCGTCGTCGAGGCCGTGGCCCGGGGAAGGTATTCCTCCAGCACCGCGTGCGCGTTCACGCCGCCGAAACCGAACGAGCTTACCCCGGCGCGCCGCGGTACCGCCTTTCCGTCGGCATCGCGCAACGGCGTCCATTCGCGATTTTCGCGCAGCACGTAGAACGGGCTTCCGTCGAGTTCGATGAACGGATTGAGGCTTTCGCCGTGCAGGTTCCCGACGAGCGTGCGGTGCTTCATCTGCAACAGCACCTTCACCACGCCCGCCACGCCGGCGGCGAGTTCCAGATGACCGATGTGGGTCTTGACCGAGCCCAGTCCGCAATAGGGTGCGCCAACGTCGCCGCCGAAGGCGGCCTTGAGCCCCTGCACCTCCACCGGATCGCCCAGGCGCGTGCCGGTACCGTGCGCCTCCACGCAGGTCACCGTGCGCGGGTCGACGCCGGCCCGCGCGAGCGCCTTGCGCACGACATCGGCCTGGGCCTTGGGATTGGGCGCGGTCAGCGAGTTGGCGTGGCCGCCATGGTTCTCAGCCACGCCACGCACGAGCCCGTGGATGGTGTCGCCGTCGCGTTCGGCGGCCGAGAGCCGCTTGAGCACCAGCATCGCCACGCCTTCGCCGCGCACGTAGCCGTTGGCCTCGGCGGAGAACGTCTTGCAGCGGCCGTCGGGGCTGAGCATGCCGGCCTTGCCGAAGCTGGCATGCGCCTCCGGGGTGACGATGGTGTTGACCCCACCGACCACCGCCACCTGCGCATCGCCGTTGCGAATGGCGTCGACGCCGCGACGCAGGGCCACCAGCGAACTGGAGCATGCCGTTTCCACGGGCTCGCTGGGTCCGTGCCAGTCGAACAGGAAGCTGATGCGGTTGGGCCCCACGGACGGCACGCCGCCCGTCGAGGCATAGGCCTCTCCGCCGAGATCCGCGCGATTCACCAGCGTGCCGTAGCCGGTGGCGCCCGTGCCGACGTAGATCGCGGTGTCGCTGCCGGCGAGCGCGGGGCCAGCGTAGCCCGCGTCCTCCAACGCTTTCCACACGTGGATCATCATCAGGCGTTGCTGCGGATCCATCAGTTCCGCCTCGCGGGCGGAGAGACCGAAGAACATCGGATCGAATTCGTCGACGCCGTCGATGAAGCCGCCCCATCGCGCCGACTCGCCCGGCTGTTCACGCCAGTTCCAGCGGTCGGGCGGCACCTCGCCGATGCAGTCGCGGCCTTCGCGGAGGTTGTCCCAGAAGGCCTCGATGTCGCGGGCCTGCGGGAACTGGCCGCTCATGCCGATGATGGCGACCGGCTCGTCCGTCGCCGGGGCACGTTCCGCCGTCGAACGCACCGGTGAAGGCGTGGTCGCGTCGATCGTGGCGACGGCCACCGCCGGCGCGAACGCACTGTCGTGTTCGCGTACCAGGTACGCCGACAGTCCGTCGATGGTCGGATACTCGAAGAAAATCGTCGGCGTCAGCCTCAACCGGTAACGCTGGTTCAGCGCATTGCCGAATTCGGTGAGCGAGACGGAATCGAAGCCGTACTCGTTGAAGGTCGTCTCGCCGTCGAGGTCTTCCGGCCTGACCTTGATCAGCGACGATACGAGCTCTCCAAGCGCCTGCCTCACCTGCGCCTCGACCGGCACGCCGGACACGACGGGCTCGGGTGCCGAGGCCGGCATGCCCTGCACGGCCTCTCGGATGCGTTGCGCGTCGCCGCCGACGACGAGCACGTGCGGCTCGGCGGACGACCAGGCCCGGCGCAATGTCCGGATGCCGTCGTCCGTCGACAGGGGGTGCATGCCCAGGTGCTGGGCCATCATCGCCTGCGCGGCCGCGTCCACCCGCATGCCGCCCTCCGCCCACAGCGGCCAGTCGATGCTCAACGATCGGCCGTGGCGTTCGCCGTTCGCCACGCGACGCGTGCGTTCATGGACGAAGGCGTCCATGAACGCATTGGCCGCCGCGTAATCGGCCTGTCCCACGCTGCCCAGCGCGCCCGCCACCGAGGCGAAACAGACGAAGGCATCGAGCGGCATGTCGCGGCTCGCCCTGTCGAGGTTGAGCGTACCGGCGACCTTGGCGCGGAACACCTCGCGCAGTTCGGCGGACGTCTTCGCGGCGAGGAAGGCGTCGCGGACCACACCCGCGCCGTGGACGATACCGTCGAGGCTCTCGAACTCCTCGGGAATGCTTCGCACCAACGCGGCGACGGCCTCGGCATCGCCGACGTCGAGCGCGTGGTAACGAACGACCGCGCCGAGGGTTTCGAGCTGGCGGACGTGTCCCTTGATGGCGTCGTTCTTCGGCGAACGGCCGGTCAGGATCAACACCGGATGACGCACGTCGCGCGCGATGGCCCGGGCGACGATGAGGCCGAGACCGCCCGCGCCGCCGGTGATCAGGTACACGCCCTGGTCCTTCCACGGGGAGACGGGCGCGTCGGCCAGGTCGAGCGTCGTCCAACCCACGACCTGGCGTTCGCCGCCGACGTAACGCACGGCCAACGCGTCGCCGTGCTCGTTCTCGCGCAGGATCGCGTTCACGTCCTGGCCGGGCTCCACTTCGATCAGTTGCCCGACGAGACGGGAATTTTCCAGACGGGCCGTGCGCAGCATGCCGACGAGGCCGGCCATCGTTCCGTCACGTGGCACGACGACCTGGATCAGGTGCCTGCCCGGTTGCAAAGCGAGGGACTGGAGCCGTTCGAGCAGTTCGATGGCGGCCGATTCGAAACCGCGCGCCACGTCCTCGCCGATGGACGGCGTCAGGACGTGTCGCGAAGCGAACGTCTCCCGCGCACCGGCAGGCCGTGCCGTCCACTCGGGACGGAACGACACCACCTCGAGTGGGCCGACGGGTGCGACGGAGGGAGGCGTAGGTGGCTCGGGCCGCGGCTCGGGCGGCGTCGCGCCCAGCGGGATCCAGTAACGCTCCCGGGCGAATGGATAGGTCGGCAGGCTGATGCGGCGCGGGGGATTCGTGCCGTGGAGACGTCGCCAGTCGAAGGACAGGCCCTTGGTCCACAGGTCGAGCAGGCGGCCGTGCTTGCCCCTGGCGATCCACGTGTCCACCGTAGCGGCCATGTCGTCGTCGACGGCCAGCGCCGCGAGGGCATCCCTGCCACGTTTGGCGTGGCCCCGATACAGGTCGTCGATGACCGTCTCGCCGCCGAGCCAAGCGGCGAGCTTGTCGCGCAGTTCGTCGAGCGAGTGCACGAGCAGCCCCAATCGCTCGTCCATGGCTTCGCGACCGACCTGCAAGGTGTACGCGAGGTCGGCCAGCGCCGGGGCGACGGCGAGGTGATCGAGGAGGGCTCGGGCGCGCTCCTTCAGACGATCTTCGTCACGCGCCGACAGCACCACCAGCGCCGGTCCATCCCGCACCTCGCGCGGCGTATCGACGTATTCCTCGATCACCACGTGCGCATTGGCGCCACCCGCGCCGAACGACGAGATACCCGCGAAGCGCGGCCGCTCGCGCCCATCGATCACCGGACGCGGCCACGGGGCCAGCACCTGCTGGACCACGAACGGGGTGGCGGCGAAGTCGATGTTGGGGTTGAGCACCCGCGAATGCAGGCTCGGCGCGATCTGTCCGTGCTTGAGCTGCAACAGCACCTTGGTGACGCCCGCGATGCCCGCGGCACTCTCGGCGTGGCCGATGTTCGACTTGGCCGAGCCGATGGCACAGAAGCCGGTGTCCTGCGTCCACTGTCCGAACGCCTTCGACAGCCCGGCGATTTCGATGGGATCGCCCAGGCTCGTGCCCGTGCCATGCGCCTCGATATAGCTCACATGGCGCGCGTCGACGCGCGCGGCGCGCAAGGCACGCTCCACCACCTTCGCCTGCGCGTTGGGGTTGGGCACGGTGTAGCCGTTGGTCTTGCCGCCGTGGTTCACGGCGGTGGCGCGGATCACGCCGTAGATATGGTCGCCGTCGGCCTTGGCCCGGGACAAGGGCTTGAGCAACACCGCCCCTACGCCCTCGCCCGGCACGTAACCTTCGCCCCCCTCGCCGAAGCTCTCGCAGCGGCCCTTGCCCGAAATGAACTTGCCCTGGGCCAGCACGAGGTACTTGTTCGGGTGCACCGACACGTTGACGCCGCCCGCCACCGCCACGGCACAGCCGCCGCGCGCCAGGCTCTCGCACGCCAGGTGGATCGCCGTCAGCGACGACGAGCACATGGTGTCCAGCGCCATGCTCGGGCCGTTGAAATCGCAGAAGTAGGAGACGCGATTGGCGATGGACGCCGGGCTGCCGGGTGCCGCGACGAAACGGCCGCGCGCTTGCTCCTGGGCACCGTAGAGCTGGTATTCCTCGTACATCACCCCGGCGAACACGCCCACGTCGCCGTCGTCGGCCACGTTCTCGCGTGTGTAGCCCGCGTCTTCCAGCGTCGCATGCACGCACTCGAGGAACAGGCGCTCCTGCGGGTCCATCAGCTCCGCTTCGCGCGGCGAGATGTTGAAGAAGCGCGGGTCGAAACGATCCACCCCATCGAGGAAACCGCCCCACTTGCCGTAGGTCTTGCCGGGCGCGTCACGGTCTTCGTCGAAATACAACGTGTGATCCCAGCGATCCGCCGGGATCTCGGTGATGCAGTCGCGCCCCTGGCTGAGGTTCGCCCAGAACGCTTCGAGGTTATCCGCCTGCGGATAGCGCCCGGCGACGCCGATGATCGCGATGCCTTCGTCGGCGACGGGCGCCGAGCGGGACGCCAGGCGATGGCGGGACGCCTGCGCCACTTTCGGGGGAGCCTTGGGAACGGCCGTCGCGAGGGTCGGACCGAGCAAGGCGACCAGCGCGGCACGATGGAAACGGAGGACATAGCCCGCCAGTGCGTCGATGCTCTGGTACTCGAAGAACAACGTCTTGGGCAGCGGGCCGAAGGTCTGTTCAAGCCGGGCCGTCAGATCCAGCGTCATGACCGAATCGATGCCATAGGCCTCGAGCCGAGCCGTGGCATCGATGCGCTCGGGCGGCAGCTTGAGCGTGGCCGACAGCAGGCGCACCAGGTGGCGTACCGTCCGCTCGCGCAAGTCGTCGTCGGCTGGCGGCGCCGGTTCCGGAGCCGCGATGTGGGCATTCGACGATACGCCGAGCAACACGTCGCGCATCGCCGTCATGTCCCCCTCGGCCACGAGCACCTGCGGCACGCCCGAGGCCATCGCCTGCGCGAGTGCCGCGAGACCGGCGTCGGTGCGCAGCGGAGTCATGCCGATCTCGGCGGCGAGGTAACGGCGCGTCGCCTCGTCCACCCGCATGCCGCCCTCTTCCCACAACGGCCAGTCCACCGAAAGCGTGCCGCCATGCCGAAGGCCTTGCGCCACGAGCGCCGCGCGCCGGTGCGCGAAGGCATCCATGAAGGCGTTGGCCGCGGCGTAATCGGCCTGACCCAGGTTGCCGCGCGTGCCCGCGATGGACGAGAAACAGACGAAACAGTCGAGCGGCAGGTCGCGGCTCGCCTCGTCCAGGTGCAGGGTGCCCGCGACCTTCGCGCGGAAGACCTCGTGCAGTTCCTCGCGCGTCTTGCGGATGAGGAAGCTGTCGCGCAGCACGCCCGCGCTGTGGATGATGCCGGTGAGCCCGCTCGTTTCGCGGACCAGCGCCAGGACGGCATCGCGGTCGCCGACGTCGAGTTGGCGATACGTCGCGACGGCGCCAAGCGCACGCAGTTCCACCAGGCTCGCTTCTATCGGCTCGCCGAGCGGCGAGCGGCCGGTCAGGATCAGCGTCGCGCCACGTGCGTGGCGAGCGATGTCGCGGGCGACGATGAGGCCGAGACCGCCGGCGCCGCCCGTGATGAGATACGTACCGCCGGCCTTCCACGGGGACGTGACGTCCGAGCGGAACTCGGCTTCGGTCCACGTGGCCACGTGTCGTACGCCGTCGACGTACCGGATGGCTCCGGAAGACGCGCTTGCGTTTTCGTCGAGCAAACGCGACACATCGCCGCCGGCACCGACGTGGATCACCTGGCCGACGACACCCGGGTTCTCCAGGCTCGCCGTGCGCAACATGCCCATGAGGCCCACGAACGTTTCACCCGCGCCCTCGGGGATCGCGATCTGGACCAGCGCGGCGCCGGGAGACGGTAGCCATGCGAGCAGCGTGGTGGCGGCCGATTCGTAGGCCTGCGCCAGATCGGTACCGATGGGTACGTGAACGGCGCCGGGAATGTTCGCCTCGATGCCACATAACAGGACCAGGCGTCGGTCGGGAACGGTGGCGACGCCGCGTGCCGGCTGCGTCGTCCACGAAGGTGTCGCCAGCAATACGGCCGTCGCTCCGGCGTACGCGGGAGCCCGGTGCGCAGCGCCGGTAAGACGCGGCTCATTCGAGCGCTCGGCCATGGGCTGTCGCAAGACCAAGCCGCGGATGCGGACGCATACCTTGCCTGCCTCGTCGCACAGATCGATGTCCAGCGCATCGTCGTCGCGCTGGGTCAGAACGGCCCACATGTGCGCGGTGCATGCCGAGCGAACCTCGAGGGAATCCATCGACGCGGGCAGCCATGTCGTACCGTCGTCGTGGAACGCGATGGACGCCTGCAGGGCCGCGTCGACCGTGCCCGGATGAAGAATGTACTCGCCGGGCAGCGCCGTCGATCCGATGCGGGCGATGGCACGTCGTTCACCGACGAAGATCCCGCCCAGTCCCCTGAACGCGGGGCCATAGGCCAGGCCCATCGCGTCGAAACGCTCGTAGCAGGTCGCGGCATCCAGGTGCGCCACGATGCATTCGGCACGTATCGCCGCGATATCGAGCACGTCGCCGCCATGCGCACCGGCGGCGATCCAGCCTTCGCTATGAGGGGCCTCGCTCGCGATCGCGAAACGGATGGCACCGTCGTCGCCGGGAACCAGGGTCACGTGCAGGTCGATCGAACCGGCGACGATCGGCCGCTTCCACGCGATGTCCGTCAGCGTGAGCGGCACGTCGTCGTCGAAAGCCTCGCGAGCCGCCCGGCAGGCCATCTCCAGTTGGGCCGCCGCGGGCAGTACCCCGGAGCCACCGATCCGATGATCGGCGAAGAACCCTTCCCCGCCGTCGAAGCGCGAGGTGAAACGCTGCACCGCGAATGTCGAGGTGTTGCGATGAAGGAGCGGGTGCAGCATGGCGATACCCGCGTTCGTCGCCGGGCCCACCATGACCCAATAGCGCTCCCGTGCGAACGGATACGTCGGCAGGCTGATGCGACGCGGAGGATTCCCGCCATGCAGACGCCGCCAGTCGAACGACATGCCCTTCGTCCATAGTGAGAGCAACTTGCCGTGGCGCCCACGGGCGATCCAGCCGTCGACGATATCGCCCAGGTCCTCGTCGCCCAGCTCGGCGATCGCATCGCGCTGGACGCGGCCCGCATAGACGCCTTCAGCCGTCCCGCCGTCAAGCCAGGCGGTGAGCTTGTCGCGCAGTTCGTCAAGCGAATGCACGAGCAGACCCAGACGCTCGTCCATCGCCTCACGGCCCACCTGCAAGGTATACGCGAGGTCGGCCAGCGCCGGGGCGACGGTGAGGTGGTCGAGGAGGGCTCGGGCGCGCTCCTTGAGCCGGTCTTCGTCACGCGCCGAGAGCACCACCATGGCCGGGCCTTCCTGCTCCTCACGGAGCGCGTCGACGTACTCTTCGATCACCACGTGCGCATTGGCGCCACCCGCGCCGAACGACGAGATGCCCGCGATGCGCGGCCGTTCGCGGCCGTCGATCACGGGGCGATCCCAGGGGCCCAGCGTCTGCTGCACCACGAAGGGCGTGGCACCGAAATCGATGTTCGGGTTCAACACTCGCGAATGCAGGCTCGGCGCGAGCTGCCCATGCTTGAGCTGCAACAGCACCTTGGTGACGCCCGCGATACCCGCCGCGCTCTCGCAATGGCCGATGTTCGACTTGGCCGAACCGATCGCGCAAAAGCCCTTGTCCTGCGTCCACTGTCCGAACGCCTTCGACAACCCGGCGACCTCGATCGGGTCGCCCAGGCTCGTGCCCGTACCGTGCGCTTCGATGTAGCTGATGTGACGCGCATCCACGCCACCCGCGCGCAACGCACGCTCGATCACCTTCGCCTGCGCGTTGGGATTGGGCACGGTGTAGCCGTTGGTCTTGCCGCCGTGGTTCACGGCGGTGGCACGGATCACCCCGTAGATGTGGTCGCCATCAGCCTTGGCCTGCGCCAACGGCTTCAGGAGCACCGCACCCACGCCCTCGCCCGGCACGTAGCCTTCGCCACCTTCGCCGAAACTCTCGCAACGTCCCTTGCCGGAGATGAACCGCCCCTGGGCCAGGGTGAGGTACTTGTTCGGGTGTACCGACACGTTCACGCCACCGGCGATCGCCACGGCGCACTCGCCGCGTTGCAGGCTGTGGCAGGCCAGGTGGATCGCCGTCAGCGACGACGAGCACATGGTGTCCAGCGCCATGCTCGGGCCGTTGAAATCGCAGAAGTAGGAGACGCGATTGGCGATGGACGCCGGATGCCCCGGCACGGCCAGGTCGCGTCCCCTCGCCTGTTCCTGCGCGCCGTAGAGCTGGTATTCCTCGTACATCACCCCGGCGAACACGCCCACGTTGCCGTCGTCGGCCACGTTCTCGCGCGTGTAACCGGCGTCTTCCAGCGTGGCATGCACGCATTCCAGGAACAGGCGCTCCTGCGGGTCCATCAACTCCGCCTCGCGCGGCGAGATGTTGAAGAACAGCGGATCGAACAGGTCGACTCCGTCGAGGAAGCCGCCCCACTTGCCGTAGGTCTTGCCGGCCTTGCCGCGTGCCTCGTCGAAATAAAGCGAATGGTCCCAACGGTCGGAAGGGATCTCGGTGATGCTGTCGCGGCCCGCGCTGAGGTTGGCCCAAAACTCGGCCAGGTCCTTGGCCTGCGGGTAGCGGCCGGCCACGCCGACGATGGCGATCCCTTCCCCGCCGTCCGTCGGCCGACGCGAGCCGTAACGCGACGCCGGCTTCTCGGCCTTCGTCGCCATCTTCACCGGCGCGGCGGCGGCCACGGCACGCCGCTCACCCAGCAGCCCGGCCATGGCGTCGCGATGATGCGTCGCAAAGTAATCGCTCAGCGCGGCAAGCGTCTGGTACTCGAAGAACAGGGTCTTCGGCAGCGGACCGAACGACTTCTCCAGGCTGCGCGTGAGGTCCAGCACCAGCAGCGAATCGATGCCGTAGGCCTCCATGCGTGCCTTACGGTCGATCCGGTGGAGCGGCAACTTCAACGCGGCGGAGAGGAAGCGCTCGAAGTAGGCCGTGGCGCGTTC